>CAYPGE010000305.1:0-11614 GCA_964409865.1 uncultured Pirellulaceae bacterium | reverse complement strand
CCCCCGATCGACCGCTAGCACGAAGACCGCCCAGGCTTAACCTAGTGCCATTCGTTCTCGACACCGGAGAGTCCGCCGACCGCCGTTCTCTCCTCCCGCCCGGCCGTCGATTCCTTTCGGCCCGCTTTGGCCTCCCTCGCGTGCCGGAAGTACTCGACCACCATGGGCAACACGGATAGGAAGATGATCACCAGAATCACCGCCGAGAAATTCGACTTGACCCAGGGAAGGTTCCCAAACCAATAGCCTGCCAGCAAGAACCCGGTGACCCAGGCGACACCGCCGACCACGTTGTAGACCAGAAACCGCCGGTAGGTCATGGCTCCCACGCCGGCCACAAAGGGCGCGAACGTGCGGACGATCGGCACGAACCGGGCGATGATGATCGTCTTGCCGCCGTACCGCTCGAAGAATGCATGCGTGCGGTCCAAGTGCTTTTTGTTGAACAGCCACGACCGGTCGCCGCGCAGGACTTTCGGCCCGAGAAAGTGGCCGATCTGGTAGTTCACCGTGTCGCCCGCCACCGCCGCGATCACCAGCAGCAGCCACAAGGTCCCGATGTTCAAGGAGCCCAGCGAGCAGATCGCCCCGGCGGCAAACAGCAACGAATCGCCGGGCAGGAACGGGGTCACGACCAGGCCGGTCTCGCAGAACACCACGATGAACAGGATCGCGTAGGTCCACGTGCCGTACGATTCGGTCAGTTGGGCCAGGTGCCTGTCCAGATGGAACAGCAGTTCAAAGGCGAGTTGTTTCATGCAAGCATCATACCTAGCCGAGTGGGCGGCGCAAACTGCAATTGTGCCCGGTCCGATTGACTTGCGGCCCGAATCGGATAACCTCAAAGTGTCGTTGGGGAGGTTTCTCGAAGGATCCTGTCACGCGTAGAGGAGCTTGGGTATGCCTCAGGGAAAAGCGGTCTTGCTGGGACTGAACCAGAACGGGGTGATTGTGTTCATCATTTTGCTGTTGGTCTGCCTGCCGTTGTGCTGGCTGCCGTGGGTGATCGACTCGCTGAAGGGCACCGAATGAAGCGAGCGGATCATGGGCCGTGCGGACGGCAGGTCGCGCATCGTGCATTCTTCTTGCCACGCAGTTCCATGACGTTGCTCCATCGCATGTTACGGGGCACGGCCATCGGGACCTTCGCCGTGTACGTGGCCTGGAATTTCCTCTGGCTGTTCCAGGGGATGGTGCCCGTGTCTCTATTTCAATCGCTCACGGGTTGGCCCTCTCCCACAACCGGCGGCACACGCAGCCTGCAACACTTGCTCGCAGGTGACTGGAGGGAGTCGCTACGATACAACGCGATGACCGTCCCGTTGATTCTGCTGGTCGCTGTCAGCGGTCTGTGGTTGGGCGGTCAGTTTCTCCGCAGGCAGCGTTTGGGCCTGCCCGTTTGGCTGACATGGAGTTGGGCTGCCGTGCTGGTGATCGCGTGGGCGGCGAAGTTGTGCGGGGATCCGGGGTACTGGTAAGGTGCGCACCAACCGCGCGTTTTCGTAGCATGGCTCTCCGAGCCGTGCTCACTACTTTGCACGGCTCGGAGAGCCATGCTACGTTGGTTGCGGCCCCTGCCGCGTTAGGATCGCCTGCATGCCCCTGATTCGCATCGAAACGATCGACGATCCGCAACTGGCCCTGTATCGCGACCTGAAATCGCCGGCCGCTAAACGCCGCAGTGAGCGGTTTGTGGTCGAAGGCCAACTGTTGGCGGAAAGGCTGCTGGCCAGCGCGCTGCCTCTCGAATCCGTTCTGGTCGAAGAGCGACTGGCCGACCAATGGTCCGCGCTGGTGCCTGCCGATACGCCGCTGCTGGTGATCCCGCGCGGTTGGGTGCGGGAGCTGATTGGCTTCCGCTTTCATCGCGGCGTGTTGGCTTGCGGTCGGCGGCCCCGCAGCGCGGACTTGCGGCAGCTGGGGCAATCCTCCGACGACGAAGCGACCTGGGTGGCGTGCGCCGGCGTGCAAGACCCGGAGAACTTGGGCGGGATCATGCGCAGCAGCGCCGCCTTCGGCGTCCACGCGCTGGTGCTGGGGCCGGACTGCGCCGATCCCTTTTCTCGCCGCGTGGCGCGGACTTCGATGGGCGCCAACTTCCGCCTCCCGCTGATCGAAAGCGAGGATTTGGCGCGAGATCTGACCGCGTTGCGCGACGCGCACGGATTTGAACTCGTGGCGACCGTGCTGGCGGACGACGCCGAATCGCTCTCGGCGGTCGCGCCGGCCGGACGCACGGCGTTGTTGTTCGGCAGCGAAGGGTTCGGATTGGCGCCTCAGTGGCTGGCGCTCTGCGACCGCCGGGTGACGATCCCCATGCAGCCGGGAGTCGATTCGTTGAACGTCAACGTGGCGGCCGGGATCTTTTTGTACCACTGGCTCAGCGATCGAGGAGGGTCCGCCGCGGAGCCGCCTCGTCGAGCGTCTGCCTGGCCGCGCCTCGGATAGCCGCCCAGGGTTTGAGGCGGTCGCCAAGAAAGGCAAGTGGTCGTCCCCGGTTATCGGTACGGGTGTTGACACGCGCACCGGCAGAAGTACAACGGGCATAAAGTAACCACTGCGCGCTCCGGCGTCTCGGCGTGCCAGAAGTCCGGCTTTTGGGAAAAGCCGGGCTTCTCGTCGCCGGGGGCACGTAGGAGCGCGCATCAGTTCGGTGTGTTATGGCGGATGCAAAGAACATCGCGGAACCGCAAACAGGCGAAAACGGAGCCAGGCTGGACGGCGGCAAGTCCCCTCGCCGGGGTTTCTTTCGCCGGTTTTTCGGCGTTCTGTTCGGCTCGGCCCTGGCCTGCGGGTTTTCGCTGCTGGCCGCCACGCACCTGCTGTGGCTGTTGGGACTGGCGCGGTTCATGTTGCCGAACATCGTCATCGAACCGCCGACGAAATTCAAAGCAGGACGGCCCGAAGACTATGCGGCGGGGCAAGTCGAGACGCGATTCGCCAACCGCTTCGGCGTCTGGATCGTGCGGCACGAGTACGAAGGCCAGCCGCAGATTTACGCGCTGCGGACGTACTGTACTCACCTGGGCTGCACCCCGATTTGGCTCGACGCCGAACAGAAATTCAAGTGCCCTTGCCACGGCAGCGGCTTCTACAAGGACGGCATCAACTTCGAGGGCCCGGCTCCCCGGCCGCTGGAACGCTACGCGATCCGCGTTGCGGAAGACGGCCAGTTGGAGGTGGACAAGAGCCGCGTGTTCCAGCAGGAATTGGGCCAGTGGCAGGACCCGGATTGCTACGTGAACGTGTGACGGACGGGGATGCGGGATGCGGGGTGCAAAGTCTGAAATTTGGAATCCAGGATCCGAAATCTGAGGGCCAACTCGCATGCCGTCATTGGGCGACAGAATCCGCCGCTCGCAGTTCTGGAAAAGCATCTTCCGGCATCCGCCGCCGTTGGACCGCCGCAACCGTGTGGCGGTGATCTTGACCAATTTCTTCTTGCACTTGCACCCCGTCTCGATCCGCAAGCACGGGATCGCGCTCAGCTATACCTGGTGCATGGGCGGGATCACGTTCTTTCTGTTTGTGGTCGAGACGATCACGGGCGTGCTGCTGATGTTCTACTACCGGCCGACCATCGAGTGGGCTTACCGCGACATGCTCGACCTGCGCGACGTCACTTCGCTGGGCGTGCTGCGGGAACTCCACCGCTGGGCCGGTCACGCCATGGTGATCGCGGTCTGGCTGCACATGTACCGCGTGTTTCTGACCGGCAGCTACAAGCCGCCGCGCGAGTTCAACTGGGTGATCGGGGTCATCCTGTTGGTGCTCACGCTGCTGCTGTCGTTCACGGGATACCTGTTGCCGTGGGACCAATTGGCGATTTGGGCCATTACGGTCGGGACCAACATGGCGCGGGCCACACCGTTGCTGGGCGCGGAAGGTCCCGGTTCGCAGATTCTGACCGTGGACGGGATCGACTTGATCACGAGTTCGTCCGACGCCCGCTTTGGCTTGCTGGGAGCGCGGTTTGTAGGCGAAGTCGCATTGAACCGTTTTTACGTTTTGCACTGCATCGCCATCCCGTTGGCCGCCGCCCTGTTGTCCGCGATTCACTTTTGGCGAGTGCGCAAGGACGGCGGGATCAGCGGCCCAACGTAATGCCGCCGGCTTGCGCTCTGTTGATTTATTCGTGGCGTAAGCTTCCAGCTTGCGAAATGGGCAACGGAAGCAAAATAGTGAATTGAACATAGGCAGCGTCGGCAAGCTGGAAGCTTACCCCACGTTCCACCACCAACTAAATCAACAGCCGGCTTGCCCGGCGGATGGTTCCGTTTCCCACTACCATGCACAGCCACGTCGATCTGACCGAGTTCTACCAGGAGATATCCGGCTTTCTCGCCGGATACTATCTGGCGCTGGCCGTGATGAACGCCTTGGCGGCCGTTCGCGGTTGGCGCAGCAGCGGAGCGACGGTCCTGTGCCGCTGTGGTCCGCTGCGCGTGACGACCGTACCGCTGTGGCTGCTGTTGGCGGCCCTGTTCGGTCTGATGTCGGCCGCAGCCCTGAGCGGCGATGCGGCGTTGTTGAGCCGAATTTCGCTGCCGGAGTCGGCCAAGGCGGTTTTGAATTGCGCCCTGCAGCCGACCTGGTACATGCTGGGCACGTTCGCGGCGATTCTGCTGATGTTCTTGGCGCGGCGGTTCTGGATCCGCCCCGCCGTGGCCTGGATCATGCTCAACCTGGGATTCGCCTTTTTGGGCCTCTCGATGACCGATCCGGACTTCGCGCGGATTGTGGGCAAGCCCGACAATGTGCCCATCGTCGGCATGCTCTTCCTGTTGGGATTTTTCACGTGGCTGGGGGCGCACCGGGCCGTGGAGAACGACCAGCGACTGGCCCGCGGCGAAGGGACGATCGAACAGCGGGACAGCGAGAAGGTGCTCGTCTGGCCGGATCTGGTCTACATCGAGTTGATTTGCATGGTTGCGCTGACGGCTTTCCTGATCTTCTGGTCCCTGGTGCTGCAAGCCCCGTTAGAAGAGCCCGCCAACCTGATGAACACGCCCAATCCGTCCAAGGCGCCGTGGTACTTCTTGGGCCTGCAGGAAATGCTGCTGTACTTCGATCCCTGGATGGCGGGCGTCGTCCTGCCGGCTTTGATCATCTTCGGCTTGTCGGCCATCCCCTACCTGGACAAGAACCAACTCGGCAACGGCTACTACACGATACGCCAACGGCGATTTGCGTGCTTGGTGTACCAGTTCGGCTTCCTGGCTCTGTGGATTTCGCTGATCGTGATCGGGACTTTCTTGCGAGGCCCGAACTGGAATTACTTCGGCCTGTACGAAACGTGGGACGTGCACAAGACCGCGAATTTGAACAACGTCAGCCTGTCCGAGTACTTCTGGGTCTGGCTGTGGCAGACCCAGCGGCCGCTGGCGCCGCCGGATGCGGGGGCCATGGCACGGTTCGGCTTCATCCTGCTCCGCGAACTGCCGGGAATCGTGCTGTTGGCTCTGTATTTCTTCATGGTCCCCGCGGCGCTGGCCAAGGGCACCAGGTTCTTTCACGGCTTGTACTCGCAAATGGGCACAGCCCGTTATGCCCTGATGATGTTCCTGCTGCTGGTGATGACCCTGCTGCCGATCAAGATGCTCGCCCGTTGGACAGGCAACCTGAGCTACATCGTCTCGATGCCGGAGTACTTCCTGAACCTGTAACCGCGGTGGACAAGGCCCATGCCCGCAAGCGACCAGACGATGTACCCCATGAAGCTGTTGCACAGGCTGTTCGCCCTGGCGTCGTTGGCGCTGTTGGCGACGACCGTGTGGTTGCTGGCCAAAGACCATCAGCGTCCATGGAAGCAGTATCAGCGGACCGCGAACCGGCTCGAGGGCCGCGTGGCGGGCTGGCGGAAGCTGCAGTATGAGACCGGCGAAGCGGAGCGCCGGCGCCGGCAGATCGAGAGCCAGCTGGAAGAAGCTCGGCGGCAGGAATTGGACAGGGATCGGTTGTCCCAGTTCCGCACTCAAGTCGCCCGCGACGCTCAACGGCGTGGAGTCCCGGAGGACCTGACAGGCTTTGACCGTGCGTGCGACCAACTGGAATCGTCTCGCCGCGACAAGAGCGGCCAGGCAGGTGACAGCAGCGGGCTGCCTTCAACATTGCGAGCGGCCGTGTTGGCGCAGATGCGGCGCCTGATCGACGACGCTCGCCGTCGAGAAAACGTTCGTGCGGACGCCCAAAGGCTGCGAACCGCCGATTGGGACGTGGCCAAGGCGGAGGTCGGGCTGGCCGTCCGCTCCGGCCTCTCGGCAGCGGAAATCGAGCAGCGTCAGGCCGCGGCGGACAAGCTGCAAGCGGAGGTCGCCGAATTGGCCCGACAGCACGCCGCCGCCAAAGATCACCGGCTGGCCCTGGATACGATTTTCGCTGACCTGACGGCCCGCGAGCGAGAGCTGGCGAAGCAATTGGCCGACAACCGTGCCGACGTGGCGCGTCTGGAGGGCACTGTCGCGGAACGCAAGTCGGCGTACTTCAACCTGGAGCACGGTTTCCCACTGCCCGGCAAAAAATTCCTGGAACTGCCGATTCTGGATGCGTTCAATTCGCCGTTGCGGATCGAGAACCTGTGGGCCGAGGGCCTGACGCAGGACTTCAACTTCCGCCAGGTTCCGCGTTTCGACCGCTGCACGACGTGCCACACGGCCGTGCAGAAGACCGAGCCGGGCTCGGCCAACACGCCGGCGTATCCCCGCGAGCAAATCCTGCAGTTTACGCTCTCCGTCGCCGCACTACAGTCTGACTCTTCCAGCCCACTCGAAGAACTCCTCGGCCTGCGTCTGGCGGAGGAGGGCCTGCTCCAGGCCAACGATGTCACCGTGAGCTGCGTCCGGCCGGGAACGCCGGCTGCGCAAGCCGCGTTGGCAACCGAATCGTCCGTCGCTCAATCGGCGGACCAGATTCTGCTGGATCTGTTTCGAACCGGCGACGACGCTCCGGTCCCGCGCGTCGAGCCGGGGCTGAAGATGGGCGACGTGATCGTCGCGATCAACGGCCAGGATGTGGCCAGTCGCCAGCAAGCGATCGCGCAACTCGTGACATCCGTCAAGTCCGCCGCTGGGGAGCGTGTCCCCAGCGCCGAGAGCGCCGCGGCTCGCAGCGGCGAAGACGAAGAGGAGCCAGAGTCGGGCGATCGCGAATCGGACGGCACCGGTTCGGCGCCGGCGTCTCTCGTGCTCACCGTCCGTCGCGGCTTGCCGCATCCGTTCTCCAGCCATCCCCGGCTGGACTTGTTCGTGGGCGATCTCAGCCCGCACAAAATGTCCGAATTTGCCTGCACGGTCTGTCACGAAGGGCAGGGCAGCGCCACCGATTTCGAGTGGGCCTCACACTCGCCCAACGATCTTGCGGACCGGCAACGTTGGCGCCGACAGTACGGCTGGTTCGACAACGCGTTCTGGGACTATCCGATGTACCCCCGGCGATTCATCGAGAGCACCTGCCTGAAATGTCACCACCGCGTCGCCGACCTGCGGCCCAGCGACAGGTTCCCGGAACCGCCCGCGCCGAAGCTGCTTCGTGGGGACAGCTTGATCCGCACCTATGGCTGCTACGGCTGCCACGAGATCAACGGTTATCAAGACGGCCGCAGCATCGGTCCCGATCTGCGGACCGAGCCGCCTGATGCCGCCGCCGGGCGGGGACTCGCACACAGCTTGCCCGGCCAACTCCGCCAGCCGGGACCAAGTCTGCGGTATGTGGGCCGCAAACTGCAGGACGCCTTCTTGCACGACTGGTTGAGCGATCCGCAGCGGTTCCGTCCTGCCACTCGCATGCCCCGCGTATTCGGACTGTGGAATCACCTCCAAGGCGGCAGCCGGCAACTGGCGGAGAAGTACGAGCCGTTGGAGATCCGCGGCATCGTGGCCTACCTGCGCGATCGCACGCAGGACCCCGACCCGGCTGCGGCGCCCGACGGGATCAGCGATACGGCTGCCGCACAGAAGGCGGAACGCGGCCGGGTGCTGTTTCAAACGCGCGGTTGCCTGGCCTGCCACAGTCACGCGGCGTTCGCGGACGCCGAGACATTCCGTGCGCCCGACGAGATCTTGGCCGGCCCCGATTTGTCGGACATGGCGGACAAGCTGACCTCAGTTTTGAGCGGGTCTCCGCCCGTTGTGCGCGAGTCTCCCGACCCCGCACCGCCCGTTGTGCGCGGGTCTCCCGACCCCGCACCGCCCGTTGTGCGCGGGTCTCCCGACCCCGCACCCAAAGTGACCGATAGGTCTCCATCATCCGGGAGACCTGCGGTCGGCCCTTCCGGCGAGGTCAGGAGACCTGCGCCGAACGGAAACGCTGCGCCAAGCGCGGGCCGCGCGTGGTTGGTGGACTTCATCCGCCAGCCGACTCGGCTCCTGCCGCGGACCATCATGCCCAACCTGCTGCTGGAACCCATCCAGAACCGCGACGCCGCAGGTCAGGTCCTCTCCGTCACCGATCCCGCAGAAGACATCGCCGAATTCCTGCTGCAGCATGCGACGACGGGATACGAAGCTCAGGTGCTGCCGCCAATCGACAGGCCGGTCTTGGACCAGTTGACGCTGGCCTACCTCCGCGGCACGTTCCACGAGAGCCGGGCACAGCAGTACGTCCAGCAAGGAATTCCGCCGCAACTGGGCAACACGCTGCAGGAAGCGGAGAAGGAGTTGATCGCGGCGGAAGAAGGCGGTGAAAACGACCGCCGCCGGACCGGCAGTGAGTCGAGGGCAGGATTGTCCGTCCCGCAGCAGTTGCGGTACGTGGGCAGCAAGAGCATTGCCAAGTACGGCTGCTTCGGCTGCCACGACATTCCCGGATTTGAGACCGCCAAACAGATCGGCCCGACATTGACCGGGTGGGGGCGCAAGGATACAAGCCTGCTCGCCTTCGAGAACATCAACGCCTATCCGCAATCCCACACAAGCCCCGACGATCCCGCGACGGTGGATTACTTCCGCCAGCAACTGGCCGCCGGCAGCCGGATTGGATTTATTTTCCAGAAGCTAACCGAGCCCCGCAGCTATGACTTCGGCGTGGCCCAGAACAAGCCCTACCACGACCGGTTGCGGATGCCCCAGTTCCCGTTCGACGCCGGCGAGCGCGAAGCGATCATCACGTTCGTGTTGGGCTTGGTCGCGCCGCCGGCGGCGGAGAAATACATCTACACGCCCGCCCCTGCGCGGGCGGCGATCATCGAGGGACAAGTCCTGTTGGACAAATACCGCTGCACGACCTGCCATCTGCTGGAGCCACAGAAGTGGCAATTGGAATACGCGCCAGGCGCCTTCCGGCCGCAACCCGACAAGGCCGTCTTTCCGTTTGTCGATCATGCTTTCCGCGACAACGAGCTGCAACAGTCTCAGCAATCTGACGACCGAGGCTTGCTGCGCGCCGCGCTCGCCGGCATGCCCACCCTGGGCGGCGATGGCCGGCCGCTGGTGTTCGACGAGGAGGGCGACGAACTGTTCGAGGACGAGAAGTACTTGCCGGCGACGCTGGAATACCCGTTTCAGCTTTGGCAGCCCGCGGCCTTGGAAGGGCGCGGTTATCAAGTGGGCCGAACGGCAGTCAACGTGCGGGGGGAGCAGATCGTGGCCCGCCAACGAGCCCGGGGGGGATCATTGACTCAGTACCTGTTGCCGCACGTCGCGAAATTGGAGAAGTCCGCCAATCCCAATGCCGAAGGCTCGCAAGCCTGGGGCTGGCTGCCGCCCCCGCTGCTGGGCGAGGGCGCCAAGGTGCGGCCGGAATGGCTGTACGATTACTTGCTGGCTCCGTACGTCATCCGGCCCGCCTCCTTCATGCGGATGCCCAAGTACGATCTGTCGACCACCGAGGCCAGGGCGCTGGCGGACTATTTTGCCGCGCTCGACGGCGCGGCTTACCCCTACCAGACCAACGACCGCCGCGATCGGGCTTACCTCCAGGAGTTGGAGCAGGCGTATCGCGAGCAGCAGAAAACACCGCCGAGCGCCGACCGCGCGGCGGACGCGAACCGCTTGACCGCCGCCATGCGGATCGTCACCGACAAGAACTACTGCGTGACGTGTCACATCATCGGCGACTTTGAGCCCCGGACCAGCGACCGGGCCAAGGGCCCGAATCTGGCCGACGTGTACAAGCGATTTCGGCCCGACTACGTCCGCCGCTGGGTGGCCGAGCCGGGATCGGTCCTGCCGTACACCGGAATGCCGATCATCATCCCCTACCAACCCGACGCGCCGCACCTGGGCGGCGTCGACCAGTCGCTATATCCCGGCACCAGCCTTCAACAACTGGACGCCCTGGTCGATCTGCTAATGAACTTCGACACCTACACCCGCCAGCGCGCTCCCGTCGCCCCGCTGATCGAAGCCGCCGCGGCTCCGCCTTCTGCGGAAACCGGCAAACCCGCGCCCAAGGAACCGACGGTTCCCTAGTTCGGCGAACGGGTCACGGCGAACGGCCGGCGTTAGCCCGCCGGTTTTGCCAATCGCCCGCAATTGAGACTCGTTCTCATCAATTACACGCCCTAACAGGTTCTTTGTTGAAACCCTGTCTTGAACCCCTTGTCATCCGGCCGGCTTCCGGTATATCCAAGTAAGGCTTGGGAATGCCGGATTGTTCATTCAAACGACTTGTGAAGAAAGGGAAATTCGATGAATAAGAAGATCGAGCAGGCGTTCAACGACCATTTGAACGCAGAGTTTTTCTCGTCCTACCTCTATCTTGCCATGGCCAACTGCTTTACGGCAAAGAACCTGGACGGGATGGCGAGTTGGATGCGGGTACAAGCCGAAGAGGAACGCGCGCACGGGATGAAGTTCTTGGACTTCATCCACGCGCGCAACGGGCGCGTCACGCTGAAGCAGATCGGCCAACCGCCGCTGGAGTGGGCCACGCCGCTGGAAGCCTTCCAGCAAGCCTACGAGCACGAATGTGAGATCAGCCGCAAGATCGACGCCCTGGTCGATTTGGCGACGAAGGAAGGCGACCACGCCGCCATCAACTTCCTGCAGTGGTTCGTATCCGAACAGGTGGAGGAAGAGGCCAGCGCGTTGGGGATTGTCGACAAGCTGACGATGATCGGCGACCACCCGATGGGCATCCTGACGATGGATGGCCGACTGGGCCAGCGGGCAGGCTCCAAGTGACGCGAGGGAGTGCTCAGAAGCCCGGCTTTTCCGAACAAGCCGGGTTTCTTTTTTTTCCAGGCGGTTGTGTTTCTCATGCAGCCTGCCGCTGCCCCCCCCTGCCGAACCCCTCCTTCTGGCCGTTTACGGCCCTGTCTGCAGCCGTTAGAATTGGTCGAACAACCTTTCTGTGAGGGGTGGGACCACGCATGTCAATGTACGTTGCCAGCCGCGAGCAGTGTGCGCACCACAACATTTTCCCCGGCGTAACGATTCACACCTTGCCCGGCCAGGAGATCATGTTGTCGTCCGTGGAATTCGACGCCGGCTCGGTGGTCGAATGGCACAGCCATCCTCACGAGCAGATGGGCATCCTGCTGGAAGGCGAGTTGGAGTTCTTCATCGACGACGAGCATCACGTCGTCCGCCCCGGGCAGATGTGGCGCATCCCGGGAGGCATCCGGCACCGCGTCGTGGCCGGAGACAAGCCGGCGAAGGCATTGGACGTTTTTTGC
>CAYPGE010000304.1:0-11669 GCA_964409865.1 uncultured Pirellulaceae bacterium | reverse complement strand
TTCAAATACGCAAGCTGGAAGAGATGGGAAACTTATTTCCGGGACAGACTCCTAGTCAACCCGGCGACAATCGTTCACAATACGCCTTTGCCCAAGGAGTTTCCGAGGAAAAGAAGCCAGGCTTTTTGAGAAAGCCGGGGCTTCTGGCCCCCAAACTCCTGCGCGGGCACTTACGATGCAGTCCAGTCTATCGAGTTTTGCGAAAGGATACACGATGAGCGCCATTGCCGAAATTCATGGTCGTCAGGTGTTGGATAGCCGCGGAAACCCCACGGTCGAGGTCGAAGTTACGTTGGTCGATGGGTCGTTCGGCCGAGCGGCGGTTCCCAGCGGTGCTAGCACGGGCGCCCACGAAGCTTGGGAGTTGCGTGACGGGGACAAGAAGGTCTTCTTGGGCAAGGGCGTAAGCAAGGCCGTGGACAACATCAACAAGACAATTGCTCCCGAATTGGAGGGCATGGACGCGCTGGATCAGGTCGGCCTGGACCGCAAGATGATCGAGATGGACGGCACGCCGAACAAGAAGAACCTGGGGGCCAACGCCATTCTGGGCGTGTCGCTGGCCGTGGCCAAAGCCGCTGCGAACTTCACCAGCCAGCCCCTGTACCGCTATTTGGGCGGCTGCAACGCCCGCGTCCTGCCCGCCCCGATGATGAACATTGTCAACGGCGGCCAGCACGCCGACAATTCGGTGGACGTCCAGGAATTCATGGTCATGCCGCTGGGATTCGATCGCTTCAGCGACGCGCTGCGTTGCGGCGTCGAGGTGTTCCACAACCTGAAGAAGGTGCTCAGTTCCCGCAAACTGAACACGTCCGTGGGCGACGAAGGCGGGTTCGCGCCGGACCTGGGCAGCAACGTGGAAGCGTTGGACCTGATCATGGAAGCCATCGACAAGGCCGGCTACAAGGCGGGCCAGCAGGTGTTCATTGCGTTGGACGCCGCCTCGACCGAGTTCTACGACGCCGGCAAGGGCCTGTACACGATCGACGGCAAGGCGATCGATTCGGCGGCGATGGTCGAATTCCTGGCCGACTGGGCCGCGAAGTACCCGATCTGCTCCATCGAGGACGGCTGTGCCGAGGACGATTGGGCCGGTTGGAAACTGCTGACCGACAAGCTGGGCGGCCAGGTGCAACTGGTGGGCGACGATCTGTTCGTCACCAATACCGAGCGATTGCAGCGCGGCATCGACCAGGGCATCGCCAACAGCATTTTGATCAAGGTCAACCAGATCGGCACGCTGACCGAGACGATCGAAGCGATTCAGCTGGCGGGCCGCAACGGCTACAGCAGCGTGACCAGCCATCGCAGCGGCGAGACCGAGGACTCGACGATCGCCGACCTGGCCGTGGCCTTGGCCACCTGCCAGATCAAGACCGGATCGGCCTCCCGCAGCGACCGGATTGCCAAGTACAACCAATTGCTGCGGATCGAAGAGGAACTGGGCGCCGCCGCCCAATACGGCGGTCCGCTGTTCCCGAAGGCCAAGAAGTAATCTATGCGGCGCGAAGACCTTCGGAACATCGTCATCATCGCCCACGTCGATCACGGCAAGACCTCGCTGGTCGACTGCCTGTTGCGGCAGAGCGGCCAGTTCCGCGACAGCCAACTCGTGGGCGATTGCATCCTGGACAGCAACGAACTGGAGCGGGAGCGTGGGATCACGATCCTGGCCAAGAACATCGCGCTGCCGTACCAGGGCGTGAAGATCAACATCATCGACACGCCCGGACACGCGGATTTCGGCGGCGAGGTGGAACGCGTGCTGCGCATGGCCGACGGGGCGCTGGTACTGATCGACGCCGCCGAAGGCGTGATGCCTCAGACCCGGTTCGTGCTGACCAAGGCGCTGCAGTGCGGCCTGAAGCCGATCATCCTGGTGAACAAGATTGACCGGCCCGATGCGCGGCCGTTTGAGGTCCTGGACGAAGCCTTCGACTTGCTGATGGAACTCGAAGGCGGCCACCATCTCCAGGATTTCCCCTTTATCTTTACGACGGCCCGCGAGGGCTACGCGACCGAGTCGCCGGCGCATCGCGGCGATTCGATGCGCCCGCTGCTGGATTTGGTGCTGCGGGAAATCCCCGGCCCGGATGTCGAGCCGGACGCGCCGCTGCAGATGCTGGTCACCACCCTGGACTGGTCCGAGTACGTCGGCCGGATTGCCATCGGCCGCATCCAGGCGGGCACGATGCGGCAAGGGCAAACCGTTGCCCTGCTGCAGGCGGGCGACAACCTTTCGACGGCCAAGATTGTAACGCTGTACGTGTTTGAGAACTTGGGCCGCGTGCAGGTCGAGCAAGCGACGGCCGGCGACGTCGTGGCGATCGTCGGCCTGGAAGATGTGGAGATCGGCGACACGATCTGCCATCCGGACCATCCCCGTCCCATGCCGCGATTGGCGGTCGACGAGCCCACGCTGGAGATGGTCTTTACGATCAACAACTCGCCCTTTGCGGGGCGCGACGGCAAGTACGTCACCTCGCGCCAGCTGCGCGAGCGGCTGTACCGGGAACTGGAGCGCAACGTCGCGCTCCGCGTCGAACCGCTGGAGGACAGCGAGGGGTTCCGCGTGTCCGGCCGCGGCGTGCTGCACTTGAGCGTGCTGATCGAAACCATGCGGCGCGAAGGCTACGAACTGTCGGTCGGCAAGCCGCACGTGATTCTGCACGAGCGGAACGGCGTCAAGGAGGAGCCTTTCGAGAGTCTGATCGTCGAAGTGCCGGCGGACAAGCTGGGGCCGGTGATGGAACTCGTGGGCGAACGGCGGGGAGTGCTGTCCAAAATGGACGGCAGCCACAACTACACCTACTTGACGTTCTCCATCCCGGCGCGGGGCCTGATCGGCTTGCGCACCAAGCTGCTCAACGCCACGCAGGGCGAGGCGATCATGCACCATCGCTTCGAGGCGTATCGGCCGCTGGAGGGTGAAGTGCCGCGGCGCAGCAACGGAGTCCTGGTGTCGATGACCGCCGGCCGCGCGGTGGCGTACGCCTTGAACACCCTGCAACAGCGGTCCGACTTGTTCGTGGCCCCGGGCGACGAGATCTACGAAGGCATGATCGTGGGCGAAAACAGCCGCGACAACGACATGGTCGTGAATCCCACCAAGGAGAAGAAACTCACCAACATCCGGGCCGCCGGCAGCGACGAGAACATCCTCCTCAAGCCGCCCCGTCGTTTTTCGCTGGAAGCCGCCCTGGAGTACATCGAAGAGGACGAGCTGGTCGAGATCACTCCCAAGCAGCTCCGCCTCCGCAAGATCACGCTCAAAGAAATCGACCGCCGTCGCGAAGGCCGTCGCAAGGACTGAAGCCCGCCAAATCCGGGTGACGGCGTCTGGCCCGCAACTGCCGAAACGCACACTTGCGGCAGCTCGCCTCGGGGGCTACGCTGGTCTGTGGGAAGCTGCCTTGACGAGTTCGGGTGTATCCTGGCAAGAGGCGAAAGGAGCAGTTTGTGGCATACTTGCTCATCGTCAGCCCACCCCACAGGGGCAAACTCTTGCCACTGAGGCAAGAAAGGGCGACCATCGGCCGCATCGGCCGGTACGCCGTGGCCGTGGGCGACGTGGTCGTCCTGTGCGACCAGGAGGTGATCCAGGTCAGCAGGCACCATGCGCAGATCGTGCGGCGGGGCAGCGATTTCTACGTCCGCGACGGCGACGAGCACCAGGGACGCAGCCGGCATGGGACCTTGCTGAACCCTGGGGCAAGCGATTGTCGCCGTCGTCAGAAACCATATCGCGTTTCCGACGAGATTCCGTAAACGGTGTAAGAGATTTATGGACCCCGATCGCGAGAGAATTCAGGCGGATCTGCGCGGCCTGGTGACCGGCGAAGTGCGTTGCGACGACGTCTTCCTGCAGTTGTACGCCACGGACGCCAGCATTTATGAAATCCGGCCGCTGGGCGTGGTTCGGCCGCGCGGTGTCGCGGACGTCGTGGCCTGTGTCCAGTACGCGGCGGAGAAGGGCATCCCGATCCATCCGCGCGGATCGGGGACGGGCTTGGCCGGCGATTCCCTGGGCCCCGGCTTGGTTTTGGATTTCTCGCACAGCATGCGCCGAGTCCTCAGCGTGGACCGCGACACGGTGCGAATTCAGCCGGGCGTGATTCTCGCCAATTTGAATCGCCAATTGGCCCGCCACGGCCGCCTGTTTGGCCCCGATCCGGCGACGCGGAGTGTAACCACGATGGGCAGCGTGCTGGCCGTCGACGCTTCCGGTACCCACTGGCCCCATTATGGCTCGGCGCGAGACCACGTGGAAAGTCTGCAGATCGTCTTGGCGGACGGCCAAGTGATGGAAGTCGGCCAGCACGCGATTGCGGACGCCGAGGGCGAACGGACGAATCCCCAGCGGCAGCAACTGGTCCGCCGCCTGGCGGAGCTACTGACCAGGGAACAGAAACTGATCGCCCAGCACCAGCCCAAAAGTCTGGTCAATCGCTGCGGCTACCAGCTGGCCGACGTGCTGGCGGAGGACCGGCTGAATTTGGCCCGTCTGTTGGTGGGTTCCGAGGGCACGCTGGCGATCATCACCGAGGCCACGGTGCGGACGACGCCGCGTCCCAAGCACCGCGGGCTGACGCTGCTGTTCTTCGATCGCCTGGAATCGGCGGCGCGGGGAGCGCTGGAAATTGCGGACTACCACGTGGCGACCTGCGACCTCATGGATCGGCGGCTGCTGACCATCGCGCGGGAGATGGACCTGCGATACGAGTTGCTGATCCCTGCGGAGGCGGAGGCCATGTTGCTGGTCGAGCAATCCGGCGACGATGCCTACGAGGTGGGGCAGCGGCTGCGAGAACTCGTCGGCCGGTTGACTCGGGAGCGGCACCTTGCGTTCGACGCCCGCGTGACGATGGAAAAGGAGGAGCGTGACTTTTACTGGCGGCTGTCCCGGCGTGTGGCCACCACCTTGTACCGCTTGAAGGGCACGACCCAGGCCTTGCCCTTTATCGAGGACATCGCGGTGCCGCCGGAGACCCTGCCCGATTTTTTGGTCCGCATGCAGAACGTGCTCAAGAAGCACGCCGTGACCGCGCCGATGTTCGCCCACATCGGACACGGTCAGCTGCATCTGCGACCGTTCCTGGACTTGGGGAACCCCGATCACCAGCGGTTGATGCAGGAGTTGGCGACGGATCTGTACGAGGAAGTGTTGAGCGTGGGCGGCACGATCAGCGGCGAGCACTCGCTGGGACTCAGTCGCACCTGGTTTCTGCGCCGGCAGGTGGGGCCGCTGTACGAAGTGTTCCGCGAGGTCAAGCGTATTTTCGATCCCCAAAACATCTTGAATCCCGGCAAGGTCATCGCGGAGTTCCCGCAGCCGTTGACGAAGAACCTGCGTCCTCCGATCCCCACTCAGATGCCTGCGGCCGATGCGATTGCAGCGTCCGCCGCCGGGGCTGAGGCGGCGCCGGTCGTTCCCGCCTCTCCCGCACCGGTCACGTCCCCGGTCGAGCTGGAACTGGCGTGGAAATGGGAGGACATTTCCCGCGCCGCGCGGGCCTGCAACGGCTGCGGTCGCTGCCGGACGCAAGGGCCCGAAGAGCGAATGTGCCCCATCTTCCGCTTCGCCCCCCGGGAAGAAGCTTCGCCGCGAGCCAAAGCGAACTTGCTGCGGGCCATCTTGGCCGGCCGGCTCGATCCCGGCGGGCTGCAGGCCGAGGAGCTGAAGGCGATCGCCGACTTGTGTGTCAACTGCCACCAGTGCCGTTTCGAATGTCCGGCCTTGGTCGACATCCCGAAGCTGGTGCTGGAGACCAAGGCCCAGTACGTCGCCAACAACGGCTTGAAGTTGTCGGACTGGTGCATCGCCCGCCTGGACGTGCTAGCCGCCTGGGGGGCGGTGTTCAGTTCGCTGGCCAATTGGGCCCTCCGCAACCGGCGGATGCGCTGGCTGCTGGAAAAAACGGTCGGCATCGCTCAGGGCCGCAAACTGCCGCGGATCGAGGGCCGCAGCTTTCTGCAGATCGCGCATCGGCGACGGCTGGATCGCCCCAGCCGGCGGTCTGGCAACAAGGTGTTGTACTTCGTCGACCTGTACGCCAACCGGCACGACACGCAGTTGGCGCAGGCTCTGGTGGCCGTCCTCAAGCACAACGGCGTGGCGGTGTACGTACACCCGCGCCAGGTCCAGTCGGGCATGGCCGCCGTCTCGATCGGCGCCGTGGATATCGCCCGCAAGCTGGCGGCTCACAATCTGGCCATCCTGGCCGATGCCGTGCGGCAGGGGTACACGATCGTGGCCACCGAACCGGCGGCCGCGCTGTGCCTGAAACAGGAGTATCCCAACCTGTTCGACGAGGAAGAGGCGAGGCTGGTGGCGGAGAACACCTGCGAAGCCTGCACGTACCTTTGGCGCCTGCACCAGGCCGGCAAGCTGGAACTGGACTTGCGGCCGCTGAACGCCACGCTGGGCTATCATCTGCCGTGCCATCTGAAGGCGCTGCAGGTGGGCAGCCCCGGCGAGGACTTGCTGCGGTTGATCCCCGGCTTGACGCTGCAACGGATCGAACGCGGTTGTTCCGGCATGGCGGGCACGTTCGGGCTGAGGCGGCAGAACTACCGCTCCAGTCTACGGGCCGGCTGGGGCCTGATCTCCGATCTCCGCAACCCGGAACTGCAGGCCGGTGTGACCGAGTGCAGCGCGTGCAAAATCCAGATGGAACAGGGCACCTCGAAGCCCACCATCCATCCGATCAAGCTCCTGGCATTGGCCTACAACCTGATGCCCGAAGTGGCAGCCCTGCTGACCTCTCGCAGCGAAGAGCTAACCGTGACATGAAAGCGAGCGTCAAAGTCTTTGCCCTGGCGCGGCAACTGGCCGGGCAGGATCAAATTCAAGTCGACCTGCCGGACGGGGCCACGGTCGCCCAGCTGCGCCGTGCCATCGCCGAGCAACACCCGGCCTTGGCCGAGTTGGCGCGGCGCGCCCTGTTCGCCATCGACTCGGACTACGCCAGGGAAGACACGCCGCTCGCGCCCGGCGCCGACCTCGCCTGCATCCCGCCCGTGAGCGGCGGCTGATGGCTGGCTGACAATTGAACCCCGGCGTGCCGAGTGCCACACGGCCGCCGGGCCAACGATCGCCGAACGATCGCGAGATCCGCCTTCGCAACCATCCAGGGAGGACGAAGCGATGCCGAGCAATTCTGCCCTCCAGACGCGGCCGCAGAGGGAGCAGCGCACCAACCGCGATGCGAACCGAGGAGGCCCAGGCGGCGTGGTACCGCGGGATTTCACGGTGCCCAGCCAGGGCACGCTGCCGTTGATGATCCCTGCGGCCGCCGACAAGCTCGCCCGGATGCTGATTCCATTCTACGGCGAGCAGCAGGCGCGCGTCCTCGCGGAAGATATCCGCAAGAAGGGCATCGAGGTGCCCCGGCGCGGCACCGGCGAGTTGGTGGCAACCGGTTTCTTTTCGCTGCGGGCCGACCGCCAAGGCCGCGTGCGCGTCACCGCGCAAGGCATGCAGTCGAGTGCCAGCTCTCCCGCCCCCGCGCCTGACGCCCAGGCAGCAAGCGGCCTGGTCGAGCGGGCCTTGGCATGGCTTACGGAACACCAAGACTCCCTGAGTGTTGTCAAGGATGCCCTGGGCAGAGTTTCCCTCCGCGATCAGGACCTCACGTGGGAAACGGAATACCGGAATGACCACGATCGCCTGATGAACTTGTCCGCCGGCAGCGTGCTGGACGAGATCGAGTCGAGGAGGCGGAAGCTGGTATTGGATACGGACCTGCCCGCAGCGCTGGGTGCCGGAGAGAATCAGGAGGGCCTGACTCTGCTCTTTGCGCTGGGTCTGGTACACCACTTCGATCTCCTCTCCGGACTTTCGCAGCAAGACGCGCTGCTGAACTTGCTGACCTTCTATGAAGGACTCGGCGCAGGACAGGAACAGCTGCTGTCCGTCCTTGGGACGCGCAGCCCTGCCGGCGAGAGAATCATCGACAACGCGGGTGACTTTGCCCGCTTCTTGACCAAGGGCGCGGGCGCCGCCCCGCCGGCCAAAAGGCGCCAGGCCGCCCTGATCGCAAAACTGGAGCGGGTCGAGCGCGCTTATGCCCACCGCGAGTTGGAAGAGGAAGTTCTCGACGAAACGGGCCGGCCGCGACTGAACGAACTCGGCGTGGCAGGGTTGCGGGAAATAGCGCACCGGACGATTTCGAGGACCTACAGCAAGACGGTGGAAGAACTCGCTGCGATCCGCGTCGCGGCGGAGATGCAGGAGAACGGCGTCGAGTTGGTCATGGGATTCCTGGGCCGCGCGGGGCTGGTGGAGCAACTCTTGATGGCCGCGGCCGAGGTCGTGCCCACCGCCGGACTGCGGGAGCCCTTGGGCGAAATCTACCGTTCTTTTCGGGCACAGCGTTTCACCGAGGTCCGCACGCCGGAACTGCGCCGCTTGGAGCATCGCTGGCAGGCGGCGGGCGCTCCGCTTTCGCGTTTGGCCAACCTGGTCGCCGATCCGCACGTGGCGCTGCCCCAGTTGCAGGGCGCGATCCTGGAGTTCGAGGAGGCGCTGGATGCATTCTGCGGCGAAGCGGCGCGGACGGCGCGTGCGTTGGCGCGCAAGAACAAGGACGTGCTCATCGCCGAGGCCGAGCACCAAGAGCCTTCGGCGGGCGAGCGCGGCGGAAACAGAACCGGCGGAACGTATGAGACGCTCCAGCGGGACCTGGCGGTCCTGCGAGACGCGGTCGATACGTTCACCGCGGCCGTCTTTCAGCAACTGGAGCTGCGGGCCCAACGGCTGCCATCCTCGCGCGCGGTGTGGAATGTCGAGATGCAGCGTCTGATGCCGGCCGAGACGTTGAACTTGTACCTCTTGAACGAACTGCTGGACCCGTTTCTCGGTGAGACCAGCGACTTCCGCAGTCTCTTGAACTCCGGCGGGGCCAGCCTGCACGTGACGGCCACGTTGGAGCCCTGGCTGGCGCGCGTATCGCACTGGGTCCAGGCCCTGCCCGCCTACGCTTGGTACGAGATTGTCGACTTGCCGGGGGAAAATTATGAAGTGTCCGCCGGGTGCCAGAGGGACATCCTCGAGATTGCGTTCAAGGGAAATTCCGCAGCGATTGCGGCGAACATCGAAGACGTGATGCACTCGGAACATGCCGCCATCGCGCGCGGCATCCTCGCCACCCGCATGGGCCTGACGCCCCAGATCGACAGGGTGGCCGAAGCGCTGAAGAAACGCGGCCAGGACGCGGACGCGAGCCGCGAAGAAGCGATCCGCTTGATGCTGCGGCACAAGGGCTTGGCTGATACGGTCGAGGCGTTGGCAACGCTCGTTGCGGCGAGCTACCGGAATCTGGAGGAGGAGGTCGGCCGTTACTCCGTCGCCCACGGGGTCGAACGAGTTGCGGCGCTGGCAAGGGTGCTGCGGACAAACCGAACCAAAGCAAACCTGGTGGCCGCCTTTTGCGAACCGGCGGCGCAGGCGGATGAAACCGGCCAGCAGACAAGAGCGCAGGCACTGGCGCTGGTGAACGACCCCGCGTTGGACCTGTCCCGCACGCACGCCGAAATGCAGGGCCGGGCCTTCTTGCGGCGGCGAGAACTGCCGTGTTTTCACAACCTGACGACACTCGGCCCCGGCGAGACGACGACCTACCTCAAGACCTGGCTGGAAACGGGGTTGTCGCTGTACCTGTTCTGCCGCGACAACAACCTCGAAGGCCGCGTCAGGCAGCGGGTCCGCCAATACAGCCAGCGGATGGGCCACGCCGCCTGGCGCGTGATTCGCGAACTCGGCCTGCAGGGCGATCTGTTCGAGATGATGGTGAAAGAAGGCCGCGATCCCGCCGACGAAAAGGAGATCATCGAGGTCGCCCCGCGGTTTGTCGCGCAATACCCGACGGTGTCTATCGAGGCCGCCCGCACCTGCGCGATCGCGGAATATGAAGCGCGAGAGAGGGGCGCCGCCAGCGACCCCGCGCACGCTGGAAAAGAACCCGCCCTCGTGCAGGAGTACCTGAAGGACAAGCGGCAGCGCCGGCGTCTGGAATGCGAGGCCAATGCCTGGGCTGTCAGCAATTACGATGCTCAGAACAACACCCGTCTGGGCAAGGCGGTCGAGGCCCTCTGCAAGACGCGGCGTCTGCCGAAACAAGCGGTGCTCAGCAGCCTGATTGATCCGCGAGACGTCACGGATCGCGGGCTTGCCCCGCTGATCGCCGACGAGGACCGCCAGCAACTCAAGGCCGAGCGGGACGCCGTACTGATGTCCCTGGCCAGAAAGGCAGTCGTCGCAAAGTACCATTTGGAAGGCGAGGTGGGCGGCGCCGGTCACATCGGGGCGCTCGTCTACAACCGGCTGCACGCGGGACCGCTGGCGGCCTACACCGCGCGGCAGGAGATTGTCTCCGAATACCTGAAGTCCCTCAAGGCCGACAGCGCGCAGCACCCCGCCGGCGCGGACGCGGTTGCGAATCTGCTGAACCAGCCGAAATACAGGTACGAGGCGGACGGGCCGTACCGCAAGTTCGGCATGCTGTACACGCCGAGCCGGGTTGATCTGGGCGAGGGCGAACGGCACTCGGTGGAAGCCATCGGCAAGGTCGTGACCGCGAACGATCCAACGACCTTGAACCGGGGAAGCGCCTTATACGATCTTTTCAATCTGCCGGGCACCGTTCAGTTCCCGGCCACGGCCATGGGCGAATTCTTCAAGGCCCGTGAGAATTTCTTCACCCGCGGCGGCGTTTTCTATCTGAGTCTTGGCGAGGGCATGAACATCGATGCGCTCATGATGGGCGACCAGGAAATGTACATGCGCTTCTCCAACCTGCGCGGCGACAGGATCGTGTTGCCCACGGGGATGAGCTACCGCGGCTTCTGTGTCCCCAAGGAGTTTTTCCTGATCTATGCGGTCATGGTCGCGCCGACCAACAAAGAGGCTGCCAAGAAGATGTTGATGGCGTTCGCCCCCGCCGGCGAAAACGCCGCCTTCGAGCAGCTCGTTGAGGAGAGTTTTGAAGAGCAGGCTCCGACGAGGGAGTATCGCGTGAAACGCAACAGCTTTGTCGGCATGTTGCGGGAAAGCCTGCAACTGGAAGCCGCCGACGCGTGCGATTGGCACCACAAGGCGGCGGACTTCTTTGGCGGGAACTATCACACGTTTTTCTCCGCCCTGGGCGACGCCGCGTTTGTCTCGCGCATGGACAAGGCCCTGCCCGCGTTGAACGCCGCCGTGCTGGCCTCGGCTCCTCGGATCGCCAAGGCTCTGCAGGAGTGGGGAATTACGATGACCGAGGAGGAACTCAAGACCCGCCAATTGCTCTTTTCCATGGCCGCCTGGGTCAATAAGAAGCTGCACGGTCTGGAGCAGGTCAACCGCTTTGGTCCGTACCGCACGGTCAAGTTGATGACGGATCTTGTCGCTGAAGCGCGGCAGCGATGCCGACAAGCGGGCCGGCCCTGCAAAGAAAACGACGCCGATCTGACCGTGCAGATGGGCGGACCGTACAAGGCGGGCAGCAGGACGGAAAAGGGAGAGAATCGGCCGATTACCGACGCCCGGCTCTCGGCGGCGGCCGATCTGATGCTGATTCTGTCGGGAAAAGACGAGCAGATTCTGCACGAACTGGATCCGGAAGGCCGGCGGGCCGCCGAGCAGATTCGCCGGCAAGCCGTCGTGCCCGGCTGCATCAGGATCG
>CAYPGE010000303.1:0-11692 GCA_964409865.1 uncultured Pirellulaceae bacterium | reverse complement strand
ATTTTCGTGCCCTTGCTGTTCATCGCGCAGCGGGTGGACACGAGCATCATTCCCCTGGCCGGATTCACCACGCTGGTGCTGTTCGGTGTTTTGACCGCCGCCGTGATGATCACGCGTAAGGACTTCTCGTTTCTCCGCACGATTTTGATCTTCGGTGGCTTTGCGGCGATGGGACTGATCGTCGTCTCCATCCTGTTCGGCTTTGCCTTGGGGCCGATCTTCACCTATGCCATGATCGCCTTCGCCTGCGGCTATATTCTGTACGACACCTCGAACGTGCTGCACCACTATCGCATCGGCCAGCACATCGCGGCCGCGCTGGCTCTGTTCGCTGCGGTGGCCCTGCTGTTTTGGTACATCATGCGGCTGTTCCTGTCGTCGCGCCGCTAGTCCGCCGAAGAAGTGTTGCAGCATATCTCATGGCCCTGCTGTTCCTGGAACCTCTGCCGCGGCGAGTTTCAAAAGCGGATCTCCTTGCATTTTTGGACCGCGTCGGGGGACTGGACCGCAGTCGGGTGGGGCGGATCGAATTGCAGGGCCGCCGCGCCTCGATCGAAGTTCCTGACGGATGGGAGTCGCGACTGGCGCGAACGCTGGACGGCCAGATGCTGGGCGAGCGTCGAGTCCGCGTCTGGGCGGGCCCCTCGCCCGCCAATGCCGGCGGCGACGAGGATCACTTCCAGCGACTGGAACGGCTGCTGGAGTTGGAACGTGAGGCCGAGGCGCAACAGGCTGCCGAGTTGTCCCGGCGGTTTTCGGGCGCCGCAGCGGAACGAACCGGCAACGCGTTGGTCGATTTGGCGGTCGCCGACGAAGAGACCGGACTGGGCGGCCGCTACTTGGTCCAACTCGTCAAGCGCCGCCGCAATCCGCTGCCCTGGACGCGATTGGACGTCGGCAGTCCCGTGCTGCTCTCGCCGGAGTCGTCCCGGCACGATGCGGCAGGCTGGCGCGGTGTGGTCTACCAGCGCGATGAACAGTCGCTTCGCGTGGCCCTGCCGGGAATGCCGGACGAGATCGAGGACTTCGAGACCTGGCGGCTGGATCTGGCCAACGACGAGGTTGCCGCGGAGCGGCAACAGCAGGCCCTGCGCCGAGCCCGTTCGGCGGCCAGCGAGCGTTTGGCGGAACTGCGGGACGTGCTGCTGGGCGAGCGGGAGCCTCGCTTCGCGAAGGAAGCCGACGCGTCGCCACTCGATCCCTCCGTGAACGACACTCAGCAAGCCGCCGTTCGCTTTTCGCTCTCCGCCCAGCACGTGGCCCTGATTCACGGGCCGCCCGGCACCGGCAAGACCACGGCGGTGGTCGAGTTGATTCGGCAGGCGATCCGGCGCGGTCAGCGCGTGCTGGCCTGCGCGCCCAGCAATCTGGGCGTGGACAACCTGTTCGAACGCTTGCTGGAGGCTGGCGAACGCGTCGTGCGGCTGGGACACCCGGCACGGGTGCTGCCCCCATTGCGGGACCACACGTTGGATCTGCTGGTGGCCGAGCATCCCGACGTCCGCTTGGCCCGGAAGCTGGTCAAGGAGGCGATGGGCTTGTTTCGCCGTGCCGAACGGTTTACGCGCGCCAAGCCGGAGCCGGGCGCTCGCCGCCAGACGCGGCAAGAAGCCCGCTCGCTGCTGGACGACGCGCGGCGACTGGAACGTCAGGCGGTCGAGCAGATCTTAGACACCGCCGATGTGCTGTGCGCCACGTTGACCGGCTTGGACAGCGAAGTGCTCGGCACGCGGCGTTTCGACCTGGCCGTGATCGACGAGGCTTGTCAAAGTATCGAGCCCGGCTGCTGGATTCCCCTGGCGCGTTGCGATCGCGTCGTGCTGGCGGGCGATCACTGCCAGCTGCCGCCGACGGTCGTCAGCCAATCGGCTGCGGCGGCAGGCTTGGGCGTGAGCATGTTCGAACGGTTGATGGAGCGGTACGGCCGGACCATCGCCCGGCGGCTGACGATCCAATACCGGATGCACGAGCAGATCATGGACTTCTCGTCGCTGGAATTCTACGAAGCGGAATTGACGGCGCACGATTCGGTGCGGGGCCATCTGCTGGCCGATCTGCCCGGCGTGGCCGCTGGGCCGCTGACACAAACGCCGATCCAGTGGCTGGACACCGCCGGAGCGGGCTTCGACGAAGAACTGGAGCCGGACGGAGAAAGCCGGCTGAACCCGCAAGAGGCCGCGCTGGTCGTCCGCTACGTCCAACAGTTGCTGGACAGTGGCCTTGTGCCGCAGCAGCTGGCCGTCATCGCGCCGTACGCCGCTCAAGTGCGTTTGCTGCGCAGCCAATTGTCCATTCCCGGCCTCGAGATCGACAGCGTCGACGGTTTCCAAGGCCGCGAAAAGGAAGCGGTGGTGATCTCCCTGGTCCGCTCCAACAACCTGGGCGAGATCGGATTCTTGGCCGACATCCGCCGCATGAACGTGGCGCTGACCCGAGCCCGGCGCAAACTGCTGATCATCGGCGACACCGCCACGCTGGCGCATCATCCCTTCTATGCGCGACTGATCGAATACGTCGAATCAGTAGGCGGCTATCGAACCGTGTGGGAAGAACCTGCAGCTGACGATCGCACCTGAGACGACGTTGTTCGCGGTTCTCAGTAGATCGTGCCGCCTTTGGTTAGCAGAGCGCCCCGCAGGGCTCGCAGGCCGCGAGGGGTGACCGTCGCCCCGAGCACCGTCACGTTTTTTAAGCAGGGCATGTCGAACAGGTGGATCAAGCCGGCGTCGGTCACGCGAGTATCCTGCCCCGCAAGGTCTTCGAGACTCGCCAGGGCACTGATCTTGGCCAGAGCCTCGTCGTCGATCTCCGGGCAGAAGCTGACGTTCAATCGCCGCAGCTTTGACAACTTGCGCAGGTGGTCCATGCCGGCCGAGGTGATGGGATTGCCAGGAAGTTCGAGGACCTCCAATCCGGACATCTCGGAGAGGAACGCCAGGTCGCCATCCGTAAGCGCACAACTGGCCAACCTCAATTCCACGAGTCCTTGCAGCCCCGCGAGGTGCCGGTACCCAGCGGGCGAGATAGCCTGCCGGCCATCGATGCTTAGACGCCGCAACTGGCTCAATCGCCCCAGGACGCTCGCCCCGCTGTCGTTCAGCGTAACGTTCGCTTCGAGCGATTGAAGGTGCGAAAACTGTCGCAGACAGTCCGCCTGGGCAAGGTCGAAGGGCGGACGATCAAGCACGAGCGTTTCGACGTTGCGGTAGGCCGACAACTGTTCGACGTCGTCTAGGTGAATCGAGCCTTTGAACGCGATCCGACGGCGGTCGCCACTTTGCATCATTCCGTCTGCAGTAATCCTCAGCCACGCTACGGACGCGCCGAAGTGTTGGGCGATCTGGCGGAAGCGGACGCTGGTGCCGCTCAATTCGAACTGCGTCAGACTTTGGCTTTCGGCCAGCGCAGACAGGCAGTCGCCGGTGACGGGAACGTTATGGATCGACAACGCCTCCAGCATCGGTAGCGAGGCCAATACCGTGATCCCGGCATCCGTAGCGGCGCAGTCGCGCAACTCGATTGACTTCAAACGCTTCAGGCGGCGCAGATGCGTCAGTCCGTCGTCGGTGACCTGCGAACTTCTGACGACGAGCGATTCGAGCGTCCGCAATCGGGCGACCTGGCGGAGTCCGTCGTCGCTGATCTTGACGCACACGAGCGATTCGAGCCGCAATCGGGGCATACTGACAAGAACATCGATGCTGGCATCGCTCACAGGGATCGAGTGGATCAGCCGCGTCAGGTTGGGATGGCCGCGGAGATGTTCCAAGGCGGCGTCGGTGAGGCGGGTGTTGTGGATGTCGAGCACTTCCAAGTCACGCAAGCCCGCCAGGTGCTCGAGCCCCTCGTCGGTGATCCTCGTCTGCCAGAGCGACAACCGCTTGAGACGCCCCAGCGAGGCGACGTGGCGGAGTCCGTCGTCGGTCAGTCCCGTCTTGGCCAGATAGAGCCGCTCCACGTACGGCAGGCCGGCCAGGGCCGCGAGACCGTCCGCCGTGACCGGGCATGTCTCCAGGTGCACCGCCACCACGTTCAGGAAGTACTTGTCGCCGAACATGGACCGTAACCACGCCGGACCAGCGGGCCGGTATTCAACGCTGGCGTTCACCGCGGCCAACTCCTGGGCCGCGCGCCGCTGGCTCTCGAACGGCTCGACGTATGCCTTGAAAGCCCCCAGTCCGATCGCCGTCAGCGTGAGCACGGCCAACAGCGTCCTCAAGCGGTACCGGAACCAGCGTCTCGTGGTTCGTCGCGACATTCAATTCGCCGCCTCATTCCGAATTCTCGTGGAAGTCACTCCTTCACCCAGTCGCGTCGTTTACGGAGTCACGGTCCAATCGCGGTCGTGCAAGCGTGCGATCAGCGGCTACAATGGATACTGCGGGATCTTCAAAAGTTCGCCGCCCTTCAGGGCCGACTGGTGGGCGATGATTCCGGCCACGGTCATGTTCAACGCCTGGGCGATATCCACCAGCGGTTTGCGATCTTCCAAGATCGCTGTGACGAACTCGTTCATCAGGTGCCCGTGCGAGCCGCCGTGACCGCCGGCTTGGACGCGGGGGGGCAGCGGCGGCCGGGCCGTCGCAGGCAGGTTCTTCTCCAGCCCCTCGTACTGCCCGTAGAACGTGCCCCGCTGGCCGCGAATCCGTCCCATTTCGCCGCTGTAGCCGGGCGTGTCCCAACTGACGGCCATCCGCGACATGCCGCCTTCGCTGGTGCGAAACAGCGCGATCTCGGTGCCGAAGGGGTTCTTATAGCGGTTGTTCTCCGGCTGCAGCCACTTGGTCAGGCTGGGGATGCCCAGGCACGAGACTTCGGTAAAGCTGCCCGCTGTCACGCCCACGTAGTAGGCATTGGAGTGCGTCGGGTACCATTGCGGCGGACCGCCGACGCGCCATTCCTTGTACGACGCGATCGGCTCGGCCGTGTAGTGATAGTACTCGCCCTCCGAGTACACCAGCTTGCCGAAGCCGCCGGCCCGGTAGATCTGCCGCATCGCGTGCAGGTCTTCGTGGAAGTAGGACGTTTCGAACATCATGTACTTGAGGCCGCTTTTCTTGACCGCCTCGAACAAGGCATCGGCTTCCTCGAGCGAGCCGTAGCTGGCCGGCACCGCGCTGGCCACGTGTTTGCCGTGCTTCAGCACTTCGATGCAGTGCCGCGGGTGGCTGGGTGCGTCGGTGGCCACGAACACGGCCTCGATCTTGTCGTCCTTGACCAGCTCTTCGAGCGAGGGATACGTCTTCTCGCAGCGGCAGGCCTGGGCTAGGCCGGCACAGCGGTCGGGGAACAGATCGCTGACGGCGACGATTTCCACGTTGGGGTGGTCTTGAAAACTGAAAGCGGCGCCAAAACGGCAGACGCCGTAGCCGACAATGCCCACGCGAATCTTGCGGTCCGAGACGGGCTTCCAGCCCTGGGAGACGTTCGGGTCGGCCGGAGCCGCCTCGAAGCCCTGAATCGTTTTCTCCGCAGCCGCGGCGGACCCCTTCAGCGTCAAGGCGGCGGCGCCCAAGCCAACCGCCTGCAGAAACGAACGCCGTGAATCGAACTCGTGCATCGCCATTCTCCTTGAGTTTTAGGGAGTCTTTGTAGGTTGGGACTCTGTCCCGACCGGGTCGGGTCGGAGACCCAACCTACTTGGTTGCGGCCGCAGGCCGCGTCAGATCTCCTGGTAATCCCACGTCTGCCAAAGGTGTTTCATGGGAGGTTTCTCCGTCCGTTGCACTCGGAACTGCCAGTTCCAGGACTGGGACACGTACAGCAGGAACAGCATGCTGGCCGCCTGCCGCGGGTGCCGCACCAGAAACGGCAGGAATCGAGCCCATTGCTTCGGGCTGAGCAGCGACTGTTTGCCATGCCGCAGCCATGCTTCGGAAGTCAAGTAGCAGTCGTACGTGGCGTCCCGCTGGTCGATCAACTTGAACCGCGGGTGCGCGCAACGCTCGAATTGACCCGGGGATGGGTAGTACCCGCCAAAGCCGCGCACGAGCAGGGCGAAGTGGAATTGGTCGGAGAACCAGGGCTGGGACCAGGGGTTCCGCATCGCATCCTGGGGTTGGATTTGGACGCGGTCGAAATGGATCGTCGTGTTGATCACTCTGCGGGAGTCGGAATGCGGATCGATACAGCGGTGAGCAATCTCGAAAAACCTGGCGTAGATCGCATCCGCCCGGCCCTCCAGGGCATCCACCGGTTGGACAAAATGCTCAATCGAACCGTTCGCGACGACCGCATCGAACCGGCCCCGCCAGTCCTCGCCGATGTCCCTGTAGTCCAACAGGTGAACGTCCAGGCCCCGGTCCCGGCAGTACTGGACCTGTTGCGGCGAAATCGTCACTCCCACCCCTGCGGCGCCGCGGCGGCGCACCCCCTCCAACAACGTGCCGTTCCCGCAGCCGATCTCCAGGATCCGCGAACCGCCCCGGCAGCCGACTTGATCCAACAGATGACGGATCTGATTCTGCTGGGCTTGCTCGTACGACAGGGTGGCATCCCCCTGGTAGAAGCCTTCCGTATAGTCGAGCACGCCGGCTCGCCGAAACACGCGGTCCCAGAAGTCGTAACAATGGACGGTCGTCTTGGAGACAGCCGGCCAGGAGGGGTGCGAGTTGCTCCTCGCACTCATCGAAATCCCCCTTTCACTGGAATCAAGAATCTGAACCCCCCAACCGCCGAAGTCAGGCAGTCGAACTAGGCAAACTTCGTGATTCCGGGCATGGCGACTTCCGGGACCTTCACGTCGCCCCACTCGTACTTGTCGGGCGATAGATCCTCCTTGGAGTTCAGGGCCATGTCCCAGGTGACTTCCTGGCCGGTGTAGCAGGCCATGCGGCCCATGATGGCCAGCAGCGTGCTGTAGGACATGTACGTGCCGTTGTTGATGGTGTGGCCGGCGCGAATGGCCTCGAACAACTCCTTGTGTTCGATGTCGTACATGCTGCCCTTGGGCCCGTCGTACTTCCACTCCCCGCCGGGGCCTTGGATGGTGTTCTTGAGCATCACCGCCCGGCCCTTGGTGCCCAGGATGTAGTCGTCGACGGTGTTCTTGCAGCCTGCCATCTGCCGAGTATAGGAATACATCTTGACGCCGTTTTCCCATTCGTAGCAGGTCGCGAAGTGGTCGTAGATATGGCCCCATTTCGGATCCGTGCGGACCTGGCGGCCACCCAAGCCGACACATTTCTGGGGCGGCTTGTCGCCCATCAACCACAGGCCTTTATCCAGGCTGTGGATGTGCTGTTCGACGATGTGATCGCCGGACAGCCAGGTGAAGTAGTACCAGTTGCGCAGCTGGTACTCCATTTCGCTCCACTCGGGTTCGCGGCCGCGGTGCCACAGCACGCCGGTCAGGTAGTCCATCTGCATGGCGACGACGTCGCCGATCGCCCCGTCCATGAGTCGCTTCATCGTTTCGCGCACCGCGTAGTCGTAACGCCAGCACAGTCCGGAAACGATGTTCAGGTTCTTCTGCTTGGCCATCTCGGTGGTTTCCAGGACGTGCCGTACGCCGGGGCCGTCCACCGCCACCGGCTTTTCGCAAAAGACGTGCTTGCCCTTCTCGATCGCGTACCGCAGATGAAGCGGCCGAAAATGCGGCGGTTCGGCGAGGATCACCACGTCCACGCCGGAGTCGATTACGCCTTTGTAGGCGTCGAATCCGGAGAACGCGCAATCGTCCGTCACGGCGTATTTCTCCTTGAGAGAGGTCTGGAGGACCTTGCGTGCTTGCTCCAGGCGATCTGGAAACACTTCGCCCATCGCGGTCAATTTGACGTTGGGATCGGCTTTCATCGCGTTTGCAGCCGCGCCGTTGCCGCGGCCGCCACAGCCGATCGGGCCGACTTTCAGGACGCCGTCGGCCGCGGCGTGGGCCAGCCGGGCCGCGCCCAGAGTCGCAGTCAACGAGCCGCCGACGACTGCGGCGGCAGAGCCTCTAAGAAAGTCGCGGCGAGAGGCGCCGGGATGAAGGCCATTGCTGTTCGTTTCCGTCATGGCGTGTTCCTTGTTGAGGGAGGTAGGAAATCAAGCAGTATCCAAGGCAGATATCATACTGCGGAGCGTTGGCCACGTGCAAGTGTGCGGACCTTGGTTGCTAGCGCAACGTGCTGACGTATCTCAAGAAATCCGCATCCAGCGCAGACAGGTCGTCGCCAAACGCTTGCCGAAACTCGGCCAGCCTTTGTTCAGGCGTATCGTAGATCATGACGGGCTTCTCCGACAACTTCTGCAGATAGCGGACGTAGTCGCTCCGTCGCGTGGTAATCAGGTAGTGCTGCAGCGCCCAGGCTTCCGCGTAGGCGTCCAGCGCCGTGCCGGCTTGCCGGAACCGCTTGTCATCCTGCACCAGGCTCTGCAACGATTCCGCCGGTCTCGTCCCCAGGTAACGCCGGAATTGGGCCAGCCGAGATGGGGAAACGCCCCCAATGTTACGCCAGCCTTGTGAACTACGCAGGTCCGGCGTCTCGAAAAAGACCGCCAGCCCCTCACTGACCCACTGCGGGACGTCCGCATAACGCGTGTGCAAGCCGCAGTTGAAGGCGATCTGGTGCGTGGCCTCGTGGATGATCGTGGCGACCAAGCGCTCGGCGTCCGGTTGCATCAACAGGCTGTTGATCTGGGCGGTGGACGTGAAGCGGCGAACCGGACCCTGCAAGCCCTTGGTGCCCGTCAAGTCGAACATGGACACGCGGTTGGTGCGGAGGCTGTAGAAACCAACGACGCTGGTCGCTGCCTCGCCCAGTTCGGCACGTGCGTAGCCTTCGTAGGATGCCTGATCGGCAAAGATCAGTGCCACCAGCGGGTGATCGGGCTCCGTCAACTTCAGCCCCCGCCGCTCCCAGTAGTTGTAGAAAGCCTGAAACAATCGCTCGTACAGCGATCCGCACCACTTCGCGTACACGGGCGATGTGTTATAGCAAATCAGGTAGTGAACCGTGGTGTGGACGCGGAATCCCGCCGGCAGTTGCTCCAACAACCGGGTCTGCCACTCCTCGGCCGCCCAGAAACTGAACGGCGTGTCGTCCCGCGTGCGGCTGACCAACTGCCCGGGCTGGACCGCGAACAGCACGCCTTCGCGATCCTGGACCAACAATCCGCCATTTTGGGCTTCCGTCAAGACTCTGCCGGTCAACTGCACGGACTTTCCGTCCTGCTCCATGACGATGTGGTCCAGTGCCCAAACCGCCTGGGAGGTTACGGCGAGCAAAAACAAAAGGAAGTGGGTTGCGACATTCATTGGTCGAGCTTGCAGGCGATATACAGCCCCGTATATACCTTGATGTCAATTGTCTTGCCGGACGATGCTTGCTTGGCGAGCCATGTCTCCACGACGGGCAGCGGCACCGCATGCACCGTGATTTCCTCGGTGATATCGACGCTGCGACTTTCCGCTGGCTCGCAATTCCTCGCCAGAAAAAACGTGATCTCCTCGTTGGTCATGCCAGGCGAGACCGGGCCGGCAAAGACGCGCGACATCGACGGGGCGCGATACCCCGTTTCTTCCACCAACTCCCGCGCCGCGGCGTCCTCCAGCGGTTCGCCTGGTGTCTGGGAGGTGTCTCCTGCGAGTCCGGCAGGCAACTCGATCACGCGGCAGCCTACAGGCACCCGCGGCTGTTCGACAAGCAGTAGCCGCTGATCGCTGGTCAGGGCCACGATGCAAACGACGCCGCTGATCCGGACGCGTTCGGCAAACTCCCATCCGCCGACACGCACCAGTCGCAGATGCTTTCCCTGTGCCAAAAGTTCGTGTTGTGGGTCCATATATCGCAGCTTTGGGTTAGTCACATCCTATCGATTGCACCTGCCGAATTCCCAACAATAATCCCTGGCTCCCCTCCCTAGCGGCATTCTTGCTGACAAGCGAAGTCGGGACAATAGCCAGTTGACCAGAATAGATACCCTAGGCAAGCGGCTTTTCAAAGGCAGCTGTCATCCTTTTTTGAACGTACCTCGTTGACGCGATGGTCAGTTTGAAACGAATTCGTCGCGATCTCTGGTGGATCCGCCAGCTTCTGGTCGTCGGCCTTGCGCTGTTGGGGTCGGACGCTCGGGGGCAGACCGTCATCATCCCGGCCGAGCACCATGCCTGGGCGCGGTTTGCGCCGGGATCCTGGAGCAAGGTGCGAAAGTGGATGGAAGAGCTGGACGAAACAGGAAACGTCAAGTCAGCCAGCACGACCGAAACGAAGACGACGCTGATGGCCGTGGATGGAAGCGGTTGCACGCTGCAAACGGAGGTGACGGTCGAGGTTGCCGGGAAGCGGTTTGTCGCGCAGCCTCGCCAAGTCCGCGTCGAGTTTGATGGCGCCAGCACAGACAAGCGAGTCGTTTTGCGCAAAGTCGGAGAAAAGGCATGGGATATGGGGGGCAAGACCGTCACCTGTGCGGCTCTGGAAGCCACCCTGACCAGTGCCGACACGCGCGTGGTGAGCCGACTGGACTACTCCGACTCGGTCCCGCCCTTTGTGCTCCGCCGCGAGACGGTCACCACCAATGCCGACGGCAAGCAGGTACTTGAGCAAACGGTCGTCGACGTGATCGCGGTCGATATGCCGCAGAAGGTGTTGACGGAACTCAAGTCCGCGGCGCACACACGGACTTTGCAGAAGCAGCAAAAAGGCTCCACCTTCACGCTGGAGGTCGTTTGCTTCGATGTTCCCGGCGGCGTGGTGGCGCATACCTCGAAGGATTTGGATGCCTCCGGCAAGCTGGTTCGTCGCAGCACGTTGGAACTGCTGGACTACGGAGTCGCCGTTGACTCCGACGAGACCCGCCGCTCGGGTATCATCTTCCGTCACTACTCCCGCCCCCGTCGCCAATCGCGTCCCTGAGGTGGCTGAGCGTCGAGAAATCGGCGATTGAACCGCTCCGGATCAAACGGATCGCGAAAATCCAACGTCGTGGACGATTCGTCGCCGTTATATCGCACCGATGAACCTGCCGGCTCCAGTCGAGCGATCGCGCCGGAATCCTCGCCGGCCAGCGGTAGTGGAACTGGCTGACTGAGACTGGTCTGGACCAATCGGCCCGACTTGCTGGCGACGGACGCAGGCTGCGTTGCCGCCCGCCCCGCTGTCCGCACCCAGGCGTTTAGCAGCTCCCAGTGCGGCTGCTCGCGTTCTCCAAACACCGGCGTGCGAAGACCGGCGTGCGGCTTGGCTGGCACTGTCAACAACGGGCTCGCTTCCAGCCGCGTCAGATCCAACTGCTGCATGACGGCGGCCAGATTTCGCTGCGTATATTTCTGTGTAATCGTCTTTCCCCAACCGGGACCAATGAGCTGGAAGTCGGACGCGGTGCGCGCTCCGTGACAGGTGCTGGCCCCGCAGCGATTGAGGAGTAAGGGTTGAATCCGGGATGCGAAGCCTTCGATGGCAGTGTCCGGCAGTTGGCACGGAGAGGGGCTGGTGTCCGCGCGTCGCGCGGGGGGGAGAACGCCGATGGGATCGGCGTCAGGCAACTGGGCGGCCCGGACGGCGGAGTTTAGCCGACGTTCCAGGGCAACAATTCCCGGATTGTTCGGCATCAGCGACTGTGCTGCCAGCAATTCGTCGGCGGCGTGCGCGTGCAATCCACACCGAAGGCACCAGTCTGCCAGACGCAAATGGGCGGATGCGTCTTTGGCAGAGATCCTTGCTCGCTGCCGGACGTAGGCCTCCTCAAGGTCGAGACAGTGCATTTCGACGTC
>CAYPGE010000302.1:0-11700 GCA_964409865.1 uncultured Pirellulaceae bacterium | reverse complement strand
GGATCCCCCAGGCTGACCCACGAGCGGCCTTGCACGGCGTACATCACAAAGGCCGCGCGTTGCTCGCTGTGGACGATCTGGGACGCATCGTCAGTAATGTCTCTCGCTGTCCTCGCCTCGGACCGGAGTCTTCCACCTTCACTAAGACCACCCCGCCAAACGCCCAGCAGCAAAGGGCTCTCAATCTGCTCCAGTCCATCCGCGCGCAGGCAGAAGCAGCGCACCCAATCTCAGCAAAAACCCCAAGAAATACCGGAGATACTGCCTTTTCCTCAAAAGGAACTTCAGGCTAACGCCTCACCGCTCCCGCGGAAAATGACGCTCGACGACCTCGCAAAACTCTTCCGGCGTCGCCGCGTGGGCGATGTAGCTGCGGAAATGCCGGGCCCCAGGTCGGCCCTGCGCGTAGCAGCAGGCGTACTTCCGCATCAGCATCGTGCCCTTCTGGTCGCCGAATCGTTCCAGGACCAGCCGGTAATGCCGCAGCAAAACCTGCCGCTGTTCGTCCAACGACGGTTCGGGAGGGACCGGCTGGCCGCGAAGGGCCGCCTGGATCTGCTGAAACAGCCACGGCCGCCCCAGCGCCGCGCGGGCGATCATGACTCCGTCCACTGGGTATCGCCGCAACGTTTGAACTACCTTTTCGGCCGAGTCCAGATCGCCGTTGCCGATCAGCGGGATCCGTTTCAGGTGCGGCTTGATGGCCGCAATCTGGTCCCAGTCCGCGTGGCCCTTGAAATAGTCCTGAGCCACGCGACCGTGTACGGTAAGCGCCGCAGCGCCGGCCGCTTCCACGACCTGGGCGATCTCGATGGCGCGAATTTCTTCGCGGGTACACCCCAAGCGGATCTTGGCCGTGACGGGTGTCGGCGCGCAGGCACGGACAACCTGTTCGACGATCGCCCCGATCCGGTCGGGAAAGCGCAGCAGGTACGATCCGCTTTGAGCCTTTTCGGACACGTCGCGGACGGGACAGCCGAAATTGACGTCCACGACACTCACGCCGTACTCGTGGGCCAAGCGGGCGCCGACCCGCGCCAGGGTCTCCGGGTGGTTGTCCCAAATCTGCACCGCCAACGGCCGCGGTTCGTCGCGCACGCCCCACAGCCGGTCCGGATGCTCCAGATCATGGTCGTCCAGCCAGGCAAATCCGCGAGCGCAGACCATCTCGGTCGCCAACAACCCGGCTCCACCGAATTCGCGTACGATCTGGCGGAACGCAGAATCCGTGAATCCCGCCATCGGCGCTTGCAGCACCGGCGGGTCGACCACCACCAAGCCGATCCGCAGGGGAGCCGCGGCAAATACGTTGTTGGAATTCTCGGTCGGCATGGCCTGAAGCTGGAGTCAATAGGATTTTGGAATCGTGGCGACTTGGGATAGCTCGGGCCAAGAGCACCTTAATCTTTCACCTAATCTTTCACTTAATCTCCACCGGATCCAAGGCGCTAGACAGTAGGACGAGATTAAGTGAAAGATCAGGTGGAAGATTAAGTGAAAGATTAGGGTTTCAGGTTTCGGCGAAGCCGGTCATGTTCTAAACTGGGCGATCCCAAATTCGGAGAGGTCTAGGGTCATTTTGGAGCGATCCCCGCGCGCCGTCAAGAATCAAGCATTTTGTCATCCTAGCCGATTTCGCGATCATCCGCTGCGGATAGTTGACTTGGCACGAAGCGGGCTTTATGGTCATGAAAACCAAACTCAAACACGTACCCGGAAAGGACCGAATCCATGTCAAGTCACGAAGTAACGCGTCGAGGATTCTTGAATCAGGTCAGCGTCGGCACGGCGGCGGCAGCGGCGGTCGCAGCGACCGGTGTGACCGCCCAGGCTGCGGAGGCGGGGGCCAAGATCAAGATCATCGGCGTTTCGACCAGCTTGCGCAAAGGCAAGACCACGGCGGCGGCGGTGCAGCGAGCCTTGGAGGCCGCCAAGGCCGTCGCGCCCGACCGGATTGAAATCGAGCTGATCGATATCGCCGGCATGAAGTTCCCCTTGGGAATGCTCGTGGGCGAGGAGTTGGCGCCGGGCGAGCAGGACGATTTCCCGCCGATCGCCGAGAAACTGGCGGCGCCCGACGTGGCGGGCATCATCGTCGGCACGCCCACCTACTTTGCCAACATGTCGTCGCTGTGCAAGGCGTTCCTGGAACGCTGGATGGTGTTCCGCAAGAACGGCTTCACGCTGTCGAACAAGGTCGCCGGCGCGCTGGCCACCGGCGGCGCTCGGGACGGCGGACAGGAGCTGACGATCCAGTCGGTGCAAGCCTCGCTGATGGCCCAGGAGATGCTCGTCATCGGCGACGGGCGCCCCACCGCTCACTTTGGCCCCGTCCTGTGGAACCAAGGCGACGACATCAGCAAGGACGAAATCGGACTGAAAGCCGCCGACAACCTGGGCCGCCGCGTGGGCGAAGTCGCCCTGCGGATGTTCGGGGGGTGAGGGGTGGTCGGTGGTCGGTGGTCGGTGACCGGTGACCGGTGACCGGTGACCGGTGACCGGTGAGCGGTGGTCGGTGAGCGGTGACCGGTGACCGGTGACCGGTGTACATTGCGAGGATGCGTTGGCAGGCATCCTTCGACGCTCGGGACTGCCGATCGACGCCTGGACGGGGCGAGAGTTAGCCGCAGAAGTGGTCCGTCGGAAGATCGTCGAAGCGATCTCCTCCAGTACGTTCCAGCGGTACTTGGCTCAGTCCACACTTCGTCTTTCTGCCTGCACGGCCGGAGCCGTTGCGTCCGTTTGTCCTAAACCTCTGCTATTCAAGTACGTTGCCTGCGTCGCCTCTGCAGCGCTGGGCGATGCTGCCGTGCTGATGCCGCCCGCGCTGCGTTTGGCTGCCAGCGATTGCAGCCTTGTCAGGCCTTCCTGGGCGGACTCCAGCTTGGGATTGATGGCCAATGCCTGCCGGAACGCCGCCTCGGCCTCCTGCCAACGGTCTGACAGAGTCAACACGTTGGCCAGGTTCGCGTGCGCCTCCGCGGGGCTGGCTCCCGCCCGCATGAATTCTTCCAGGGCTTCGCCTTCCCGGCCCGTCCGAGCCAGCAGCAGCGCCAAGTTGTTGTGGGCTCGCCGTAGGTCAGGCGCCAACTCCAGCGCGCACCGCAGGCGGGCCTCCGCATCTTGCCAGCGCTGCTGCAGATAATAGTTGTAGCCCAGGTCGCAGTGCAGTTCTGCGTTCTGGGCGTCGAGGTCCAGCGCCTGCTGATAGTAGTTTTCGGCCGCCCGGCACTCGCCGTGGCGGTCGTACAGCAGCGCCAGCAAGTGGCGGCCGTCGGCCCGTTTGGGCGCCGCCTGGATGGCCTGCAGATACATCTTCTTCGCATCATCCGTCCGGCCTTGACGTTCCAGACTGCGAGCCATCGCGATTTGGATGTCGGCTTTTTGTTCCGGCCGCAGGGGCTTAGACGCCTCCGCCGGGGATGCCGCCGGTGCCTGTCCCAGCTGGGCGGTCTTGGACCACGGAAGATGCCCCTCCCGGAGCATGCTGAGTTGTTGGCAACCGCTGAGAGTGGCCAACATGATGGTCACCGTGGCAAGGTGATAACCAAACTTGCGGTGGATCATGGGCCTGCCTTGAAGTTGATGCACAAGTACGAGTTCGCTACGACAGATTCCTGTAGGCGTGTGCTCACTGAGCGGTTGGCTGAGCGGCCGCGCCCGACATGCCCCCTCCCGAGGAACCGCCCAGCGGGGCGCCGCCGGACCGAATCTGGCGCAGGAACAGCTTGTTCCACTCGCGGGTCTCATCTCCGAAAGGCGCGGAGATCGCCGGCACGCCGACGACCACGGTGGCCGGAGTTCCCGCGGTCTCAAGCAACTTGGCGACGTGAGCCCGGCGGGCTTCGTCCAGCTGCGGATTTGCGGGCGTCGACTCAACTACCAAGACATGGTCCGACCACGCGGGAAATACGCTGGCCAACTCGGTCAGCCGTTTGTGACCGGCGGCGTTCAGCGTAGCTTGTTCGTCGCAGAAGTCGTAGCGATACAACCACAGCCGGGCTGCCCAGCCGCTGCAGATTTGAGCCCGCTGATGCGCCCGCAGGCGGGCGCCCAACGGCACTTCCTCGAACAGATCGCAGTAGCCCCAGTGCGAGTACTGCAAGCAGGACTTGATTCCGGTTGGCCGCCAGCCGGGCCGGACCGGACACGGGTTGCACTCGCCTGGGCAAGCAGGCGAGACGACCTGCGGGCCGAATTCGGCCGGGACGGCGGCGGGCACGTCTTCGGGCATGGGCGGCGGGGGCTGACGAATCTCCCACGGCGCCTCGCCGGCGGACGCCCCGCACGTCCACAGAGTCAACATCACGGACCAGCATACACATCGCGTTTTCACGGTCGTTTTCTCCACTCGCGTCGGTGGTTCGTGTTTTCGTCCGTAGGATGCAGGCACGGTGCGTGCATCTTCCTACTGTCCGTTCCCGTTTTCTTGTTTTGCTGCGCGCATTTTGGAGTGCGGCGTCTTGTCGCCGCTGTGGCTCGATCGTGACCCGATGACCGCCGCTCTGTGTTCCGGCGCCTTGCTGTGTTTGCTGAACCCAAACCGTCGCAGCGCTCCAGGCCGCCGCTCAAAGCGGTGACAAGGCACCGCACTCCAAAACTACTCGCATGGCGACAGTCCGACCGGTCCGGAGATGCCGCTCTGCTCCAGGTGCATCAGTTGCCTCAGATGCCAGGGGTCGTCCCACTCCCGCGCGGAGGACCATTCGCGCCCCGTGCGGCCTTCGATGCGATTGAGCAGATAGAACTCCCAGTCGTTGGGATCCTTGAGTTCCTCGCCGGGCAAACAGGGCACGTTCTCCGCGTTCATCGGCGCGACGAGGTACGGCGTCACCAGGATCAGCAACTCCTTTTCTTGCCGCTTATGGGTGGTGTTGCTAAACAGGGGACCTAGATAGGGCAGATCGCCCAACCCCGGAATCCGCTTGGTGTCCGCGTCGATGGATACCCGAAGCAAACCCGCAACCGCCAGGCTCTGTCCTTGCCGCATCTCGACCGTGGTCGAGGCACGACGAGTATTGATGCCGGGGACGTTGTAGTCGTTAATCAAGACTGCCTGGCTGTAGTCGGGGGAACTTTCCTCCGAGTTGACCGTCAAGCGAATGGTTTCATCCTCCAGCACAAAGGGCGTGAACTCCAATTGGACGCCGTACTTTTTGAATTCGACGGTGATGGTCGTCCCGCCGCCGGAGTTTTGGGGTACGGGCACCGGGAACTCGCCGCCCGCCAGGAAATCCGCCCTCTGGCCACTCAAGGCCACGAGGTTCGGTTCCGCGAGCACCGAAAGCAACGTGTTGTTTCGCAAGGCGCGAATCCAGAGTTCCAAGTCCGTCGTGGGGAAGACGCCATGCACGGTCTGAGAGCCTGCGGGAATGAGGAACGTTTCGAGAATGTTCCCCGGACCAAACTCCAAATTCATATCTGCTCCGATCTCCCGCAGTCCCGTCCGATTCAGCTCCGCGATCCGCACCTGCAGCATCACCTGATGCACGCCCGGCACGCGGAGCAGGTTGATGATTCGTGGTGCGGCAAGAGTGGCTTCGACCGACTCGGGACGCGAACCGGGCTCCGGAGTCGCCTGTCCCGGAGGCTCCGGGCTGCCGGGCTCGCCCGTGGGGGGAGCGGCGCCTTCGACTGCGGGAGCCGCGCCGGCAGGAGCTTGGTTCTCCGGCGGGGGAGCCTGCGGACCGGCACGGCCGCCCCCCGCGGCGCCGGAGCGACCGGCATCGGGCGTCTCTTTTCCCTTGACGGACGAAGGCACCTGGACGGAGACCAAATAGGCTTCGATCGTCTGCAGAATCTGATCCACCTGCCGCACGCTGCGGGCCTCGCCTTCCACGGCGAGGTGCTCGCGAATTTGGAACAGATGGAGTTGAGCGTCGGGGAAAAGCTGTTTCAGCTGGGCCTGCAGCAACGGCAGGTCGTACACCACCCGGACCTCCAAACACACGGTCTGCTGATCGGCCAGGACAACCGAAAGGTCGGTCACCCCCGCACGGTTGCCCAGCAAGCGAATGAGCCGCGGATTCGGCATCACCTCGAATTCCAGCACCGTGGGGTCGCCCACCGAGATCACACCCAGCCCGCGTTCATTGGCCAGGTCGGCTTTCAGCGGGAGCAGACGCGCCTGGCCCACGATGACTTCGACGGCGGCGTCGTTCCTCGTCAGCGGGTGCATGAGGGTCGCGGTCGGGGCGCCGCCCAGCTCGAATTGCCAGCGCTGGTCCGCCGCCGCGCCCTCGGCGGGCCGTTGAGCCTGCAGCGGCACGTTCGGCAGAGCGGCCGGCTGCGGGCACGATGCAGGCGGCCCCAGGTTGACCCCCAGCGGCACGACCCGCACGGGATCCTGGGCAGACGCCACAGGCCCCGCAGCGATCATCGCGACCAGCGCAACGATAGCACAGACAGCAAAGATCCCCTCAGTACAGATGCGTTTGCCGGCAACACCGATAAGCATGGCACACCCGATTCGATTGGTACAGCTTCACAATGTGCTTGGAGTATCGAGTATGCCCACGCCCTAAATCCATCAAATGAGTTTGGCGCGGAAAAGTCGACGTCGTCGGAATGCGTTGCGTGACCCGCAACATCCAAGGTGACTCGAACAGCGGTGGGCTAACGCCCACCGCTGGCTGCGGGAAACCGGGCCGCTAGCCCTGACGGACGCCCAGCACGGCCAGTTTGCCGGCCCATCGTGAAAGCTGGGTGGACAACGCCCACGCCCCGCGGAGGCAGGGCCAGCAGGTGGCGGCGGTCAAGGCGCCGATCATGCCGCACAGACCGATGACGTGCTCTGGCACCTGCGGGCCGAGCCAACGCGTCGTCAGCAGGCCCACCAACATGCCCCAGAGAGCACCGATCAGGGACCGCGCGGCGCCGTCAGAAAACAGGGCGAGCAAGACCCCAACCGGGAAAAGCACGATCGAACCGGCAAGGATGTTGGAGATCACCCCCACCAAGCCGCCGTGGCTTTGCAGCCCGATTTGGGCTCCAACGAGACCGCCGATCAGAACCCAAGCAGAGGTCGTCGGAACGAGTCGCCGGCGAATGTTTGAGAAGGCTACGGATGGCATGGCAATTCCTCTTGCTGGAGTGGGGATGTCCGCTCGCTGTCACTCGTTCAGTTGCCGCAATTCGAAGTACTCGTAACTCGACGGCTGAGAGAAAAGGACGTGTTCGGCGGTGTCGGTGGAAAGGAGATTGCCCGAGTAATCGTAGAACCGAGTCTGGGTGATGGACAAGCGTTTGAAGCGGTTGCTGCCCATGATGATCCCGGAGTTGTCCGCGATTTCTTGAAAGGTGTAGCCCTCCAAGGGCGGCGCCCAGAACAGGAAGGTTCGCTCCACCTGGTACGGGCCGGCGATCGTGCCCCAGGTCGTGCCGACGATGTTCTTGACTCTGAACACGTATTGGAGGTCCAATCGGCGGAGCCGTTGGGTCCACGTCACCACCTCGTTGGCGTTGCTCAGCTTCTCCCTCCAAGGCGGTGTGACCACTTCTTTGTCGTCCAGGAGGTTGTTCCACTTGTAAGCCTGCAACTGGATTCCTCCCTCCTCGAGAATCGGTATGTCGCGATGGTTCCACGTGCACTGGAACAGCGCCTCGACACCAGGGATGGAGAAACTGGAGATGAACAGCGGGCACGTCAACCGGCCTGTCGCGGGGACGCTGTACAGTTCCACGCGCCAGTCCTGCTCGATGGCGACCGTCCCGAGGGGTGCTTGGGCCAGCAGGGTGGAAGCGGGCAGCAGCAGGCAGCCGAAGGCCACGGCCACAATTCCGTTTCTGAGTTTGGTTTTCATTTCAGTGCCTCTTTTAGGAGAGTCATCGGTGATCGGTGATCGGTGATCGGTGGACGGTGGTCGGTAATGGGTAACCGGTACTCACCGATCACTGATCACCGATGACCGATCACCGATGACCTAAAGGACCTTCCTCAATCGCGGCGGCGTGCGGATGAAGCGGCTGGTCGTGCCGTCCGCGCCGCCGCCGACGGCGGTACCGTCCACCGTGTAACAAGGTTGGAGTTTGACGTACTTGGAGTTCATGGACCCCGTCAGTTGCACGTCCAGAATCGTGACGCCGACAAATGCCACGATGTCGAAATAGGCGGTGTCGCCGGTGCCCCGCATGGTGGCGTGCAGCGGCAGGATCCGTGGCTGGCCGATGATGGCGGCGAGGTCGTCCTTGATGGCGGCGCTGATGCCCGTCTCGCCGTTGAGTGTCAGGATCCCGTCGTCCCCCAGTTGAATCGTGTTGTTGGGAAAAAAGGACAGGTCGTAGGCGTTTGGCCCGTAGCGGATCTGCCGGGAGATGTCCGGAGTCGCATTGTTTTCGCTGCCGATGTCGATGGTTCCAAAATTCCCCGGGGCGACCTTGCCGGGGTAGATGTCGATTTCCGTGACGCCGTCCGGCCCGCGCGACACGGCGCAATTCGTCATGTCATGGGTGAAAACGTCGATCCCGTTGGTCGCCCGCGCCGTCCACAAGTCGATCTGCAGGGTGAACGGCAGCAGCGTGCACGGGGCAGTATCGCCCTGCTTCATTCTGAAGCCTCGGACATCCGTTTCGATATAGGCTGCGGCGTCCATGCTCATTTCGACAGACCGGTACCCAAAGATCGGCGCCACGAACAGCGACACGGGTCCGTTTCGTACGCTGTCCCGCCGGACCCGGACATAGGCGGAATTAAACCTCGTGTTGTCGGGGTCAAAGACGTTGGTCGTGCTGTTGTAGTGCCCCAGCACGAGATCGCCGCCGGCCGTATTCGCGTCGTTGCGGGGCAAGTCGATGGGGACGGAGCGGCACGGATTCAGCCTGGCGTATTGGCACGCGGTGGCGCGGGCCGAGTACGCGACGGCGGCCGGGTTCGGGTTCGCGTTCAGGTCGGCCAGATCCAGCATGACGGAGACGCAGGCCAGGGCTGCGGCGTCGGCCGTACGCTGCAGTTCCGCCCTGGCCACGCACATGTATCCCACGTCGACCGTCAGGGCGCAAATCGTCATCAATCCGACCAGCAGCAGGGCTGCCAGGACCAGTGCCATGCCGCGGCGATTTCCGCGGCGCCCGCCGCGCCGGGCTTCTCGACGAATGGATCTCATGGGGGAACTCCTCTCCACGCGCCCCGCTCCGGGCGGGAAGCGCCGCTTACTCGTGCCGCATCACACACTGGCCGGTCATGCTCGTTCCACCCAGGAACCAGGGCGTGGCCATCCAGCCGATCGCCTGATAGGGAGCCGAAACGCGGACCGTAACGATGGTGCCCGTCCTGGCCGTGCTCAAATCGGTAGGGGTGATCGTCACCGTGACACTGGGAACGTCCAGTTGGGCCGCCGCCAAGTGCTCCCTCGCCTTGGCCATTGCCTCCGCTGTCGTGGCATTCGGGAGTACGCCGTGCCGCGCGCCCTCGCGGGCCGCATTGGTGACAACCTGTTGCACCATGAAAGCCTGGCCGAACTCGATGATTCCCAGGACCACGACCAAAAACAGGGGCAGGGTGAAGGCCATCTCGACCATCGCCGCCCCGATTCGCCGGCGACGCCGCGTCCGGCGCCCGGTGCGTACAACGCCGGGCGTGTTCCTCGTATCCAATTTCATCGAGTTGGAGAACATGATTGGCGTCTCCGCTACCGGTTTTGCATCGCTCCCATGATCAACTGATCGTAGACTTGAATGGCGGCCGGGCCGAGGATCACGACGAAGATCGCCGGGAAGATGCACAGCAAGGTCGGGAAGAGCATCTTGACCGCGGCCTTGTGGGCCATTTCCTCCGCTTGCTGCTGGCGTCTCATGCGCAACGTCTCGGCGAACACCTCCAGGGCGGTGGCGACGCTCGATCCCACGCGCTCCGCCTGTTTCACCACCGACGCCATGCCGCGCAGTTCTTCCAGGTCGAACCGGTCCGCAATTCCTCGAATGGCTTCCCCGGCCGATTGTCCCATTTGCATCTGGCGTTCCGCGATGCTGATTTCCACCGCCAGCAAAGGGTGCGCCACGGACAGTTCGCGGGCGACGCGGGACATGGATGCCATCACACTCAAGCCACCCTGCAGACAGACCACCAACACGTCCAACGCATCGGGCAGCGAGCGGCGGATCTGGGTCTGCCGCGCGCGTTTCAAGTGGTCCAGCCAGAGACCGGGCGCGATGGTCGCGGCGATCCCGCAGACCGTGCCCGCCAGCAGCCCCTGCTGCAGTGTCACGTGGCCGAACTGGCTGATCAGGAAGCCTATTCCGGCCGCACCGGCCACCAACAGCATCCGGAACAACATGAACAGCGAGCCGGACGCCGTCCCATAGAAACCGGCTTGCATCAAGCGCTCGCGCAGCTTCTGCTTGTGCTCCTCCTTGACCAGGCGGCGCCGGGTCAGCCGATCCAGCGGATGTTCTCCCTCGCTGGTCCCGCCATTGGCCGAAATGTCGGCCAGCCGTTCGGGCACGCTCTTGCGCCGTCCGCCGAGCGCTGCCACCAGGAGCAGAAAGACAGCTGCTGCCCCACCGAAACAGAGTAGCAAGGTGCCTGTTTCCGAACCGATCATCGCTGCTCACCCGTTTCCAAAGAACTAGAAATCGAAATTGACGATGCGCCGCATCCAAAACCAGCCGATCGACATGGATACGGCCATGCTGATCAGGAGGTAATACTCCTGGAAAAACACTTCGGCGTAGGGGCGGTTGATGAACCACATCACGGCCAGGATGGCCGGGGGCAAGCCGATCAGGACGTAGGCCTGCAGCAAGCCTTCGGCGGTCAGCGCCCGGATGGTGCCGCGGAGCTTGGCCCGTTCCCGGATCACCCCGCCCAACTTGTCCAACAGCTCCGAAAGATTGCCTCCCGTCTGGCGGTGGATCATGACCGCCATCACGAAGATCTTCAGTTCCAGCAGGCCGGTCCGCCGGGACAGTTCGTACATCGCGGCTTCGGGCGAAAGGCCCAGGTTCTGCTGTTCGTAGCAGAAGCCGAATTCTTCCGAGATCGGCCGCGGACCTTCGTCGGCCACGGCCTGGAAAGACTGGCCGATGGTCTGTCCGGCCCGCATCGTCCGGGCCATCAAGTCGAACGCGCCGGGCAGTTGCGAGAGGATCCGCTGCAGCCGCTTGCGCCGCAGCCAGGCGATGTAGGCCAAGGGCAGAGGCGACGCGGCCAAACCCACCAAGACGCCCAGCGTCCATCGGTCCCAGACAAAAACACACGGCAGAAAGGCGACCACGCCGAAACAGGCACAGGCGACCAGCAACTGGTCCGGCCGCATCGCAATTCCGGCTTCGTTGATCAGATTCACCAGCCGTTCCCGCCAGGATTTCCGCATCTGCCGTGCCATCCCGTCGGCGGCGGCCAAGTGCAGGCTTTCTTGGGCCACCGCCTTGCGAGCCAATTCCTTCTGCCTGTCGCGGAACTCCTCCTCCAATCGCTTCTTGGCCCGCAGACGATGGGCCTCTGCCACGTCGGCCAGCGCGTAGTTGATGGCGAAGATCAGAAAGAACCCCGCCAGGAACGCCACGACGATCATCACCGGTGACATGGGCAAGCCCCCGTAGCATGGCTCTCTGAGCCGTGCGGAATACGTGGAAATCGAGGTTTGGGTTACACGGCTCGGAGAGCCGTGCTACTTGGTTAGCAGCGTTCGAGAAAAAACTGTCCAGTCTTTCTTGCCGATCATCACACGGAGTGTGATGGCTACTTTGACGGGGCGACAGTTA
>CAYPGE010000301.1:0-11707 GCA_964409865.1 uncultured Pirellulaceae bacterium | reverse complement strand
CCGCGCGGAGGCGGTGTCCATCGCTGAGGAGTGTCAGCTGGTAGGCGCGCAGCGACAGCTTGTTGGGACGCACCAGGGAGACTGCGAACGGGCCTTCGTCTTCCAGCGGCTGGCCCTGCTGCCGGTACTTGAGCCGCACCACGGCTTGGTCGCTGTAAGATTTGGCGTCTCGGTAAGTCGCCACCATCCGCTGCAGGACCTGCTCGGCCGGCGCCAGCGCCGGCGCTGGCTCCGCGTCCGCCTTCTCCAGCGGCGGAGTTGCCTTGCCGCATCCTGCACTGAAGAGCGTCCAACCGCCCAGCAGCAGCGACATCACGACGGGTTGAATCCGGATCGCGGAAACTCGAAATGGCATAGCGCACCTGTGGCCGGCGACGGCCCGACGGCAGACGTATGGGAGGCACCACAAACGACTGTGAATCTGTATCGTCTAAATCGATCGGGCGACTTTGATCGGACTCTGCGGGGTCTTGATCGTAACACTGCGGAATGCTAGCTGCAGAAGAATACAGGGAAGATCGAAGAGGCTGACAGAAAGATGGGGTGACAGAAAAATGAAGAATCTCGGGGATCATGGATCTGCTTCTCCATCATTTTTCTGTCACCCCATCTTTCTGTCAGCTGCCTTTTCCTGTTTCTGGCCACGACGAACGTCGCACTGAACTGCCGGGCCGTTTTTATGTGCGTGACACACGAACACCGCTGTCTGCGGTGCGCCTCTGCTTGCAGGTGACGGGGCCTCGTGCTCTATTGAATTCTGCCTGACTTTCCTATCCTCACTCACTCCCCGTCGAAACAAGGAGAACGCCATGCTCGTTTCGAGTCACTGCCCGCGTCTGGCCCTGTTGCTTTCCGCCACGCTGCTCCTGTGCGCCGCTTGCCATCGAGTACCGGCGGCCGATCGGATTTTGTCCGAAGGTGATATCCAGAAGATCAAAGAAGCACTGCCGGAAAAAGCCACGGCCACGCCGGCCAAGCCGCGCAAGGTGTTGCTGTTCCATCGCTGCGAAGGTTTTCGACACACGGACGGCATCCTCTGGGGCAACAAGGCGTTTGAACTGATGGGCCAGAAGACGGGGGCCTTTTCGACCGTGGAAAGCGACGACATGGCGGTGTTCGAGCCGCCGTCGCTGGCCCCGTTCGACGCCATCGTCTTCAACAACACCACCGCGCTGAAGTTCGAGAACCCGAAACACCGCGAAGCGCTGCTGGACTTTGTGAAAGGCGGCAAGGGCCTCGTGGGCGTCCACTCGTCCACCGACAATTTCTACAACTGGCCGGAAGGGGCAGCGATGATGGGCGCCCTGTTCGCCGGCCATCCCTGGGGCCGCTGCGCCGTCCGGTTGGACGATCCCCAGCACCCGCTGCTGGCCGCGTTCGGCGGCCAGGGGTTTTGGATCAACGAAGAAATGTACAAGATGCGGGAACCCTACTCGCGCGAGAGACTGCGCGTGCTGCTCAGCATGGACCTGGGCAAGATGACCGCCAAGGACACCGAGGTGGGCCGTGCGGACAAGGACAATCCGATCGCCTGGATCCAGGAAGTGGGCAAAGGCCGCATGTTTTATTGTTCGCTGGGGCACGGCGGGCACATCTTCCGGGACAAGACGCTGCTGAAGTTCTACCTGGACGGCATTCAATACGCGCTGGGCGACCTGAAGGCCGACGCCACGCCCTCCGCCAAGTTGTCGCCGCAGCCCGCGCCGGTGCTGGCGCCGGAGGCGCCCAGGTGATGCTTCTACGCGACGGCTTGCAGTGCGCCAAGAAGTCGAGGCCGCTGGCGCGGCAGTCCAGTCACAACGCAAGCCGTTGAAATCCGAAATCCGAAGCACGAAATCCGAAACAAATCCGAAATTCGAATAGCAAAATCCAAAACGACAGCCGCCTCGACGCTCGCTCGTATTGATCCCGCTGCAGCCTCGGCGCCGAGCAGACGCGCTATCCGACGCAACGCTCCGCTGTTTCGGTCATTCGGATTTCAGATTTCAGATTTGAGATTTGAGATTTCAGATTTCAGATTCTGGATTTCGGATTTGTTTCGACCCTTGGATTTCGGGCTTCGGATCTTGGGACTCCCAGGGTCGCCGTTGCCGGTGCAGGCGAAACATCTCTTGGGCCAGGTCCTCCCGGCCCGCGGCCCGATAACCGTTGCCCATGCTGACCAGCAGGTCCTGTTGGATGTCGTCCAACGTCAAACCGGCGAAGATCTCTCGGTCCAAGGGCGAAAGCTGCGCATAGTCCTGACGCAGCCGTGCCTTGATTCGTTCGCCCTGGACCGCGCTGTCCGGCGCGAGCTTCAACGGCCAGGCCTGCACGGCCATCAAGGTGAAGGTGTCCGCCGCCAAATGGTCCAGGCGTGTGATCCCCAGCAACGCGTCTCGACGTTCCTCCTGCGGGACGCGAGCCGGTTGCCACTCGGCGCGCAAGACTTGTTCGTGGATGAACCGCCCCAGGATCAAGGCGACGCGCCAAGTTCCCTCCAGGTTGTAGTGTACATGCTCCAGGAAGAAGTCCTCGCCCGGCACGAGTCGCCCGGACTGCTCGCCCAGACGGCCCGCGATGTCGCAGAACAGGACCGTTTGGGGGCCTGCGGACGCGACGCGTCGAACCGTCGCCCGGAAGGCACTGGGCGCTCGAAACCGGCAGCCATCCAAATCCGCAGCCAACAGGTAGGCGTCGGCTGCGTCGCGACGCTGCCCCAGCATCTCCAGGCACTGGGCCTCGCGGTAGGCCAGGATCGCGCTGGCCGGGTCGAGTTGGCGGGCCGCCTTCAGTGCCGCCAGCGCCGCGTCGAATTCCCCGTAGGAGAAATGCCGGGCGGCGGCCTTCTGCCGTTCGCCTTGCTCCCGCTGTTGCCCCTCGGTAAGGTCGCGCCGGGCAAGCGAGTGCATCGGACTCTGGTCGTGAAGGTTGCTGGGCACGGTCGTCAGCAGGATGGGAATTCCGGCTTGGGTCGCCAATGCCGCCATTCGACGGAGATTTTCCTCGTAGGACGCGCAAGCGCGGGCAACCACGGGACCGTCCAGCGGGATCGCGATGTCGGCGGGCAGAGCTTCCTGCAGGTTGACTTTCCGAGGGCGGCGAACGCAGGATTCGCCAAGCTGAAACAATCGCCGCTGCCGCAAGGTCTCCAGCAGCGGATAGAGGCTGGGCGCAAAACCGCTGGCGGTGGAGGCCTCGCCGCCCAGCCCGTAGAACTCGTTGTGTCCCGAGTGGACGACGATCAAATCAGGCTCACACGTCAAGCCCTGCCGCACCACGTCCACTTCGCTGTGCGTGTTGATCGCCGTCATCCCCGCGTTCAAAACCTCAAACGGCCGGTCGGGCGATTGCTGCTGGAGCACGATTTCCAATTGGCGAGGCAGGGCCAGTTCGAACGGATACGGAAACCCAGCCACCGTGGAGCCGCCGACGACCAGGATGCGATACAGGCCTCTCGGCTTCGGCAACTGGAACGGCCGAGGCTCCGGCCCCACGACGTCCAGGGGCCCGAAATACGCTCGGTCGGCGTGGGGATTCAAGCGGTGAGTGCCCTGGGCCGCAGCGTGGGTGACGGGAACGACCAGTCGCGTGTCGTAACCAAAGTGCAGGACTTGCAGGCCGATTTCCAGAACGATCAAGGAGAACAAGGACAGACCGATCGCGACCACACGAAACAGCCACACGCGACGCCTGCGGGGACGCGCTACGGTCCTGACCGGGCTTGCACGGCGGAGTGATTCGGACGTCATGTCTCCCTCAGACAGCTACTGAGGCGGCAGGAAGAAGCCGGCGGCGTTCTGAAGCATTTCGCCGATCCGGCGGGGCAATCGTGGGTCTTGGATCAGTGGGCGGGCTGGCAAAGCGTCGTAGTTGGCCATCTCGAAGCGCGGAGCGGTCGGAGCCGCCAACCCGCCGCGCAGGGGCCCGGCCATCTCGACCGTCTGGCGGCGTTCGAGCAGCTCGAACCGGCCGTTGGACGCGTTGTAGGCAAGGGTCCTGAAAACAAGGCGGTCCGCGTGGACGTGGACCAACTTCATGGCTTGCGCGGGAGGCATGCCCAACGACGGCCCCACGAGGTACGCGGTGGCCGGTGAGCGATAGTCCATCTCGCGGTGCAAATGGCCCTGAAGCACCGCCACGACGTTGGCACGTTCGGCGATGATTTTGTGGAGCGGCCGGGCGTCAAGAAACGTGGGCGGATAGATCGGTTCGTGAATCGCCACGATCGTCGGCCGCTGGCGATGGCGATCCAAGTCGCCAGCGATCCAGTTTCGAGTGGGCTCGTCGAAAGCCGATAGCCCCTCGAGTTTGGAACCGTGCCAGATCCGGTCCGGCGCCAGCAGCAGGAAGTGCAGCCCGCCGCAGTCGAAACTGTATTGCTTGGGACCGAACACCCGATCGAAGTCCTGCGGCCAGTTGTCGCCGGGGATGATCGCATACGGCAGTTGCAGCTGCTCGTCCAAGAATGCGCGGAGAAACCGCTGGCGCCGCAAACCGAGCGGCTCGGGCTGGGCGGGATCGGCGGGCGGGGCCGGCTGCGCGTTGTTGTCGCCGGTCACCAGGACGAAATGCGGTTTCCATTCGGTGCGGAGTTGGCGAAACGCCTCGGCTGTGTACTCCTGCCGCGAGCCGTCCAAGTGCATGTCCGTCACCCAGGCGAAGCTCCACAGCGGCGCCGTATCCGAGGCATCATCCGGCGTCGCCCCAGCGGCCACTGCAGACGCCGCCACCGCTGCGCACCCAGCGGCCAACAGCCACAGCGTACACCAGCAACGGCGCACGAGAAGGCCGAGCACCATGCTCGTGCTGCGGCGGGCGATCGTGGCTGAGTCAGTGGACATGGGACGATTCGTTCTGGATCGGGCAAAGCTTGTGAGCATGGCCCTGTAGTATACGCTCCACGCGGCTTGTCGTCATCAGCTGTGTCCAGCTCGCCGCGAAACGGAGCTTCGGCCTGCCGCTGAACTCGCCACCGTCTTGCGGGATCGCGTCAGACGAACGAGAATACCGACAGGAGGGCCTGAACCATGATGAGCTTCGTGATCTTGTTAGCGGCGGCGGCCGTGTCGGCCGAGCCGGAATTGGCATGGAAACAGACACCGCACTCGCTGGCGCTGGTGCGCGGCGAGCGCGTCGTCTGGCAGTTCAACTACCAGAAGGAAGAGGGCAAGCCTTACTTCCATCCGGTGACGATTGCCGGTGGCGATCCGCTCACGGACCTGCGGCCGGCGGACCACTTCTGGCACAAAGCGATCTGGTTTTCCTGGAAGACGATCAACGGCCTGCTGTACTGGGAAGAAGATCCCAAGACGGGCAAGTCGCCGGGGGTGACGGAGGTGGTCCAGGCCGAGGCCACGCCGCGCGACGACCATTCCGCGCGGATGGAACTGACGCTCAGCTACCATCCGCCGGGCCAGCCGACGGTGCTGGCGGAGAAGCGGATCGTGGAAGTGAGCGCCCCGGCGGTCTGCGGCGCGTACCACATCGACTGGCTCAGCACGTTTACGGCGGGCGACGCGGACGTGGTGTTGGACCGCACGCCGATCGCCGGCGAGCCGAACGGCGTCAGTTGGGGCGGCTATGCGGGGCTGTCGCTGCGTCTGGTGCCGGCCCTTCGCCAGTGGCAATTCTCCGACAGCGAAGGCATCGTCCAACAGGTCAGCAAGCAAGCCCGCTGGATCGCCTTCAGCGGCCCCGCGAAGGACGGCCCGTCGGCGGCGATCATTGTGCTGGAACATCCCTCCAGCTTTCGCCATCCCACGCCGTGGTACTTGATTCAGAATATGCCCTACTTCAGCCCGGCGGTGCTGTACCGCAGCCCCTATACGCTGCCGGCAAAGAAGACATTGACGCTGAAGTACCGGATCTTGCTCCAGCCCACCGGAGCGGACCGGGATGCGATCGAAAAACAGTGGCAGGCGTTTGCGTCGGCGGGTGAGAAGAAGTGACAGATCGTAGGCCGCTCGCTCCGCGAGTGGAAATCCGCTCGCGGAGCGAGCGGCCTACTGTGGCTGGATAGGAGCGATCGCGATGCAAGTCTTGGAATTGATGAAACAGCGATGTTCGGTCCGGCAGTATCAAGACCGGCGGATCGAGCGGGACAAGTTGCTGTACGTGCTGGAGGCCGCTCGCGTGGCGCCGTCGGCCTGCAACAACCAGCCGTGGCGGTTTGTGGTGATTGAGGACAAAGCGTTGTACGCCAAGATCGCGCCACCGTGGGTGAGCGCCGCGCACGCCCCCGCGGTGATCGTCGCTTGCGGCGACCATCGCCAGGCATGGAAACGGTACGATGGCAAGGACCACTGCGACATCGACCTGGCGATCGCCGTCGATCACATCACGCTGGCCGCCGCCGAGATCGGCTTGGGCACGTGCTGGATCTGCGCGTTCGACGCCAAACGCTGCGCCCAGGTACTGAACCTGCCCAAACACCTGGAACCGATCGTCCTGTTGCCGATCGGCTATCCGGCCGAGGCCAAATCGCCGGACCGCCACGTCGCGGATCGCAAACCGCTGGACCAAATCGTCACGTGGCTCCCGGCGAGCGCAGGGTGAGTGAGCGTAGGGTGGTCGATGTGGGGCGGGCGTTCAAACCTGAGCCTGCAGGAGGTTGTAAGAACCGCTAACAAAACCGAAATCGGATGTCTTCGGTCGGCGGTTTCGGCGGGGTCAGAGCCCCGCGCCGAACGGTTTTGTTAGCGGTTCTAAGAGAGTTCGCCGCAGGCCAAGCGTTGCGGGAGCGTGGCGATCGCCGCGGGCAACTCGGCCACCGTCGCTAGGACGCATCCTGCTGTACTGACGACAGGAACCGCCGCTTGGAGAACGTGCGGGGGCGTTCGCCGAACAGGTAGTCCACGGCGTTGGTGCCGGCCGGCAAGGAAATGTTGGAGAACTGGTCGTTGGTACTCGTGTCGGCCGGCAGGCTGCCGACGGTGTCCAGGCCGTCGCGGTAGCCGGCCGGTTGTTGCTGCGTGATCCGGTAGGTCCCGCGGCGCAAATCGGTGAAGCTGAACGTTCCATCCTCGCCGGTCGTCGCCTGACGCTCGACCGCGGCCCCCGTCGCATCCGTGCCGGACAGGACGATGACCACGCCGCCAATCCCTTGTTCGCCGGAGTCCTTTTGACCGTCGTTGTCGGCATCCAAATAGACCGCCCCCGAGATCGAGGACAGCAACTCTTGGATCACCGTCGGTTCCGAGTCGGTATTATTGTTGGTATTGGTTTCGGTCTCGTTGCCCGTCACTTGGGCCTCGTTGGTGATCGTGCCGGAGAATTGGCTGTCGATTTGCGCCACCAACGTGACGGTCGCGCTCTGCCCCGACGCCAGGTTGCCCACGTTGACGGTGACGACTTGGCCGGCATGGCTTACCGTTCCCGACGTGCTGGTTCCGGAAACGTAGGTCAGGGCCGACGGCAACGTGTCCGTCAGCACCACCCCTGTCGCGGAGGACGGCCCGTTGTTGGTCACGATCAGGGTGTACGTCAATTGGCTGCCCGCTTGCACGGGATCGGCCGAGTCCGCTTTGGTGACCGTCAAGTCCACTTGAGCTTGCACCGTGGTCGGTTCGTCGTCCTGGTTATTCTCTGAATTGGTTTCGGTCTCGTTGCCGCTGACGGTGGCCACATTCGTCATCGTGCCGCGCGTCGTGGGATCGACGTTGACGATGATCGTGACGGTCGCCGAGGCCCCACTGGTCAGCTGGCCCACGGCGGCGGTAACCGTGCCGCCCGAATTGCTGACCGTGCCTTGCGACGCCGTGGCCGACTGGTAGGCGACACCCGTGGGCAGCGTGTCGACCACCGTCACGCCGGTAGCCGTCGACGGTCCGTTGTTCGTCACGGAGAGGGTGTACGTCAGTTGCTGGCCTGCCACCACCGGATCGGGCGAATCGGCCTTGAAGATCACCAGGTCGATCCGCGGTTCGACCGTGGTGGACAACTGGTCGGTGTTGTTGTCCAGATTGGTCTCGGTTTCACTGCCGCTGACCGTGGCCGTGTTGAGCAGCGTGCCGCTGGCGGTCGCCGCGGCGGTGACCACCACGGTGACCGTCGCCCCAGCGCCATCGGCCAAGTTCCCCAGGTTCGCCGTCACAGTGCCGCCGGAACCGCTGGCCGTGCCCTGGCTGGACGTGGCGGACACAAACGTGACTCCGGCCGGCAGCGTGTCCACGACTTGCACGCCGGTGGCGTCGGAAGGCCCGTTGTTGGTGACCGCCAAGGTGTACGTCAGCTGCTGTCCCGGAGTGATCGTCGCGGGCAAGCCGGTCTTGTCGATGGCCAGGTCGATCAACGTGCTGACCTGCGTGGAAATTTCGTCCGCGTTGTTCGTCAGGTTCGTTTCGGTCTCGTTGCCCGTGACGGTGGCTTCGTTGAGCAGCACGCCCCGAGCCGACGCGCTGACGGCGACCGTCAGCGTCACCGTGGCCTGCGCCCCTACGGCCAGATTGCCAAGGCTGGCGGTCACCACACCTTCCGAGGCGCCCACCGTGCCTTGACTGGCCGTGCCCGTCACGTAACTCACGCCGGACGGCAGCGTATCGACGACGGTCACGCCGGTCGCATTCGACGGGCCTTGGTTGGTCACGACCAACTGGTAAGTCAACTGTTGGCCCGCGGTGACCGGATCGGGCGTGCCGGACTTGTCAATGGCCAAGTCAATTTGTGGGCTGACCGCCGTCGAAACCTCGTCGAAATTGTTTTCCAGGTTCGTCTCCGTCTCGTTGCCGCTGACCTGGGCCGAGTTGACCAGCGTGTCGCGGGCGGCGGGGGACACATCGACCAGGATCGTGACCGTCGCTTCGGCACCGGGAGCCAAGTCGCCCAGGGCCGCCGTGATGGTGCCGCCTGACGCGGTGACATTGCCCTGCGTTGTGGTCGCCGAGACGTAGCTGACCCCGGCCGGCAGCGTGTCGACGGCCGTCACGCCGCTGGCGTCGGAAGGTCCCAGGTTCGTTACCAGCAGCGTGTAGGTGAGCTGCTGACCTGCGACCACCGGGTCGGGCGTGTCCGCCTTGTCAATCGCCAGGTCGATCTGTTGGATGATTTGCGTAGGTTCGTCGTCCGAGTTGTTCAGGGGCACCGGATCGATATTGTCGCCGGTGACGACCGCTTGATTGAGCAGCGAACCGGTGGCGGAGGAAGGCACGTTGACGACGATCGTGATGGTGGCGGCCCCGCCGCTGTCCAGGCTGCCCACGTTCACGGTGACCGTGCCCGCGGCATGGGTGCCAGTGCCTTGAGTGCTAGTGACGGATAGGAACGTCACGCCGGCGGGCAGAGTGTCCGTCACCGTGACCCCGGTGACCGGCGACGGTCCCATGTTGGTCACCTGCAGCGTGTACGTCAGATCCTCGCCGGCCACGACAGGATCGGGATCGTCGGACTTGATGACGAGCAAATCGGAGATCGGCGTGAAACCAAAATCGACGGTCAGGTTCGCGTTCGGATTCTGATCGCCGTCCGACGATGGTTCGCGGCCGGCGGTCAACGTGACGGCCATCGCAACGACCGATCCGTCTGTCAGAGCATCGCCGTTGTCATCGTTGTCGATGCCGTCATCCGGATCGGGCGTAGGTTCATTTCCCGTGGAGCTGACCAGGCCCGCCAGCGCCCCGCCGCCGGTGAAGTTCGCGGGAGCGATCCGGACGATATAGTCGCCCGGCAGCAGGTCGTCGAACCGGTACCGGCCGTTGCTGTCGGTGGTATCGGTGCCCAAGGCGAGATCGACCCCGGACGTGAAGACCCCGTTCCCATCGGTATCTTCGTACAGTTCCATACCCACGCCGGCGATGCCTGATTCTCCCGGATCCAATTGCCCATTGTTGTCGGTGTCGAACCAAACCGTATCGCCCAGGCTGAGTGGATTCAAGTTGGCAAAGTTGTGTGTTTTGACCGTCGGGCCGATTGTCCCCAGTACTTTGAATTCAGCGTCCAGGTTCGAGACTCCCTGAATTTCCAACTGGATCGCGCCCACGTTCGAAAAATCGGCGCCGTTGCCGACGGAGACCCCAGACTGTGCGAAATCCGCGAAGCGCAGGATCGTGACGACTTCGGCCTCGCCCGTCGGCGTCTGCGGAATCGCCTGGCTGAGAGACGAATAGTTGCCCGCGTCGGTATAGACGTGCATGGTCATGACGCCGCCGGGCAAATCGGCCCCGACGAGAAACCGGATGCCCAGGTTGTCGCCGTTCTCGGTCAAGTCCACGCCGCCCAGCCCGACCGGGTCCAATTGATCGGCATCGTTATCGGCACCATCCCAAGTCACCACGCCGCGTCCCACGGCGCCCAGCTTGTTCGAGAAGGTCAGCAGCGCCTTGTCCAGGAAATTGACCTCCAGTTCGACTTCCCCTTCTCCCGAGAGTAGTTCCACGAACAGGTCGCGCTCGTCGCCCAATGATTCATCCGCGGGCGTGGCGTCTGAGTCGCTCGTTGGCACGATCGACGTGACGGTGGCCGACTGGGTCGTGCTATCAAACGAGTCGATCACCATCCCCGTCGTGCCTTCTGCGTCCGCCGGGAGAATCTCAATCTGGTGCACGTTTTCGCCCGGCCGCTGGAGCACGCCGGAAACCGCCGCCTGCTCGACGAAATAGGTCCCTTCCCCCAAATCGTCAAACCGGTAGCGACCGGAGGCGTCCGTCAGCTGCGAGCCGATGGACGTGTCGTCGCCGCCGCCGGCACCTCGGTCCAGCACGCCGTCGCCGCCATCCAGATACAAATGGACCGTGGCGTTGGGCAGAGGTAGATCGTCCGCGGTCAGACCATCATCGGTCACGTCGACAAAGACGGTGCCGGCGATGGCCGCCAGCGTGTCGCCAGCCAAGAGCGTGCGGGTTTCCAGCGATTCCAACCGCAACTGCCGGCGCTGTCGGCGCTTGCGCAGAACGCGCGCGCGGGCTGTGTCGTGGAGCCAACGTTTCACGAAATCAAAGGGCGATGTCATCGAAGGCTTCCTCCATCCTTGGACTTGCCATCAACTCGGCGGGACGGCTTCGCGCGGTGTGTGCGAAGGTCAGCGATAGCATGCGGCGGCCGTGCATCGTTCGGTGCTAGCTTGCCTTCAGTCAGCAGAGCATGACCGGCGCGCAACGGGTGCGCTGATCGTTATTCTGGGATCGGCTGCTGCCGCCAGCAGACTTTACGCCACTCGAATAATTGGCGCGAAATACACGCCCCCGCCGCAGTGAGACCGGCGAGGAAGACGGTTGCAGGCTTGTTGGAACCGGCTGTATAATGTGCGAGAGTCCTGCAAAACGGAGACCCCTGTTTTCACCGTTGCTGCAGACCGATGGAGGTGACGGGCATGCCTCGCGTATTCAACACGGCTGGACCCTGCCTGGCAGAGAAACACTACATGATCGCAGCCGGGCGGCGGCTGTCGCAAGTCCGGGAGTTGATCGACGGCGAGCACTACTTCGTCATTCACGCTCCCAGGCAAACAGGCAAAACAACGCTGCTCCGCAACCTGTCACGGGAACTCACGGCGGAAGGCCGCTACGCCGCCTTGACGGTCTCTCTCGAGTCCTTTACCGATCCCAACATCCCGCAAATCATGCCGCAGGTCCTGGCAGAGTTGCAGCACAGCGCCCGGCAGCAACTGCCCGAGCATTGCCAGCCGCCGAACCCGGAGGCGTTTGCAGAAACGCCTCACATTGCGCTCAAGACACACCTCTCCGCGTGGTGCGCGAGCATCGACCGGCCGTTGGTGGTGTTCTTCGACGAAGTC
>CAYPGE010000300.1:0-11779 GCA_964409865.1 uncultured Pirellulaceae bacterium | reverse complement strand
CTGGCCGTCACCGGCGGCAGCCAGGGCGGTTTGCAGTCGATCGTGACGGCCGGGTTGCACCCGAAAATCACGGCGGTCTTGGCCTGTGTGCCTGCCGGATGTGATCTCAATGGCCCCGTGGCTGGCCGGCTACCCGGCTGGCCGATGTGGTACTGGAAGACCCAGGGCAAGGACGAAGGGAAGGTACGGCATGCCGCTGGCTACTACGATGTCGTCAACTTCGCCTCGCGTGTGAAGTGCCCTGTGCTCATCGGCGTGGGTTTGATCGACACGGTCTGTCCGCCGTCCGGCGTCTATGCCGCATACAACCAGTTGCAGGGTCCCAAGGAAATCGTCGTGCTCCCCTTCGGCGAACACGGCGAGAAGAAGGGCTCGCACGGTCCGTACTACGCCCGCTTCAACGCCTGGAAACAAGCCTTGGGTCAAGGGAACGCTGCTCCGGTGAAGTGAGGAGGCCCCGATGCAAACCGGTGTACTGACTGCGAAGCCATGAACACGAAGGCTGGCCGATCAATGCCCGATCAGAAAACCGAGCCCGGCCACCGGTACTGGCTCATCACGGCCCGCGGGATTCTGCGGTTTGTGGCCATCCTGGCCGCCATGTTCTTCCTGGCCGGCCGGCTGAGCTATTGGCAGGCGTGGGGCTACGGTGGCATGGGCCTGTTGCTCGGCCTGGCGGTCGCGGTGCTGTTCGTCAGGAAGCCCGACGTGATCAAGGAGCGGGTTCGGCCAGGTCCGGGCATGAAGTGGTGGGACAGAGTCTTCTTCGCCCTGTACATCCCCAGCTTCCTGGCGGTTCTGGCCGTGGCCAGCCTGGACGCCGGACGGTACCACTGGACGGCTTCGATGCCGGTTCCGGCGTATATCGCAGCCTACATCACCCTGTCCGTGGCCTACGGCGTTAGCGTCTGGGCGATGTGGACCAACCGCTTCTTCTCCAGTGTCGTCCGCATCCAGACCGAGCGGGGTCAGCACGTTGTCCAGGAGGGACCGTACCGTCTCGTTCGGCATCCAGGTTACGTCTGCGCCATCCTCCTGGGCTTGGCCAGTGCTGTAGCTCTCGGATCGCTGTGGTCCTTGATTCCCGCGGGGCTGATGGCGATGCTGGTTATTGCCCGCACGGCGTTGGAAGACGCCACGCTGCAACGCGAACTGCCTGGCTATCCCGAGTACGCCCGCAAGGTCCGGTATCGCCTGGTGCCTGGCGTGTGGTAGGCAGCAGCTTGCGAAGGTCCGCCAACGTTTCGATCGAGCCCGGCAGGGATGGGACATCTGGCCTCCCCAGCTGCGGACGAGGCCCATTGTGTGGAAAGCAAGCAAATGATCACGAAGACACTCGGCCGCACGGGGCTCAAAGTGACTAAGCTCGGCTATGGCAGCATGGGACTCCGTGGCCCACGGACTTGGGGCGTACGAGTCGTCAGCGACGAAGACGCCGACCGTTTCCTGAACGCGGTGCTCGACGCCGGCATCAATTTCGTGGACACCGCACCTGACTACGGCATCAGCGAGGAGCGGATCGGCCGGTATCTCAGCTCGCGGTGAGCCGAGAGATCCAGCGACCGGCGCTCAATGACATCTGGACGCGAGCGAGACTCGACGAGGTCCTTCCTGACGGCATGAAGCGTGTTGAGCTGATCTTGCGGTACACGCTCTCCCACCCCCACTGCCACACGACGATCGTTGGCACCTGCAACCCGGACCATCTGGCAGAAAACCTCGCCGCCGCGGCTCGTGGCCCCTTGCCGGCGGACTTGTACGAGGAGATCAGGTCTCGGATTGCGGCGTTGGCGCCCGGCTCGGGCACGTAAGCGGGGCGTACTGTTTCAGCCACGCACACGGTAGCCGATCTCCGCCAGCAAGCCCCGCAAACGCTCCAGATGATCGCCCTGGATTTCCAGTTCGTCCTCTTTGATCGTGCCGCCGGCGCCGCAGGCGGCCTTGAGGCGGCCCAGCAAGCCAGGCAGATCGTTACCGTCCGCTGGCAGACCTCGGACCACGGTGACGACCTTGCCCCTCTTTCTTTTCTCGACGTTGAGGCGGGCCGTCTGCTTCTCGGGTGGCGTCAGCACCTTGGGCGGAGGTGGGCAGGTGCAGGCTACTTCGAGTTCGCCACACCGCTCGCAGCGGGGCGGTCGATCCCATTGAGTTCCCTCGAACAACCGCATGTCATCCTCCGATCGAGCCGCTCAGCCTGGAGTATTCACCACCGGCCGCGTCAGGCCCCCGATGCTGGCGACCGATGCACTTCCGCCCCGTCCAGGGTCCGCCGCTGATCCAGCCGACATTGCTGACTCCTGCCACCGGCCCGTTCCGTCAAACCGGCTGCGAGATAGACACCAGCCTCAGCCGCCGCCCGGCAAAGCACCTCGCTGGTCGATCCGGGAATTTCAGACGCTGACTGTCCTGCCGTCAGATGGGTCCAGCCCAGGTCCAGACACTCGGGCAAGACCACGATCTGGCAGCCCTGATGGCCAGCCTGGCCGACCATCGCTACAGCCCGGGCCAAGTTCTCTTGCAGCCGGCCACCTTCGACCAGCATCTGCCCCATGGCTACCTTGATTCGATGTCCCTCCGTCACCGTCAACTCCCTTGCGGCACTCCAGGTCTAATTGCCGGCGCGATTTCGCTCGTCAGCGCCCCTTGTCGCCCGACTCGGCTCAGAAGCCGCCTTTCCCTCGCGTCGGCTGAGCAGGGTCCGGGCACCCGCCAGGGGCATGGTGGCGCTGGCGATGTAGTTCCGCACGGCGAGACGATCTCCCCGCACCCACTCGGTGACGCCTCGCCGCTGGAAGTCCTCGACGAGATCGAACAAGGTCTGGTCGGCCAACTGCGGATCAACCAGATCGAGTGCACAGACGAACCAGCCGACGGGCGTCGCCCAGTAGCCGCCGTTCTGATAGGTATCGCGGGGGCAGGCCGCTTCCCAGTACGTGCCGCCCGGCAGGTGCCGAAGTTGGCCTCGCTCGACGATTTCCCCGTAGTGATCCCTGAAATATCCGGCGATACGAAGCGACTGGGCGCGGCTGGCCACGCCCAGGTAGACGGCAAAGGCTGAACCCCAGATGTCCGGTTCCCGGCACTTGAGCGTCGCTGCCCGGAATAGGCCGCGTTGATCGTCCCAGAAAACGGGAGTGAGCGCAGCCTGTGCCTGATCCGCCGCGGCGGTCCACTTCGCGGCGTCGTCCGGTCGGCCCGCGACTTTCAGCAGATCGGCCACCTGCCGAGCGGCCTGAATCCACAACAGCGAAGTGAAGAACTCGTCTCCCTGCTTGCGCACCGTGTCGGTGAAACCGTACGGGCAGCGGTCGTGGCCTTGCGGCCTGATGTGGACCAGCCCCGTCTGCGGGTTACGCGGGACCGCCTCCATCGTCCTGACCAGCGGCTCAACGATCTGGACCACGAGTTGCTTGTCCTGGAGCCGGCGATGCGTGTGCCAAGCCACGTCCACGGTAAACGGACCACCGTCGGCCACGGGGTTCTCCCCCATGGTGCCGTAGCCCGGCTTGTAGACCACCGTCCCGTCGAACTTCACGCAGTCCACCCCGGCCCCATCCGCCGCCAGGGAGTTCACGAACAGCAGGCAGGCGTCACGGAGTTCCTGCTCCGAGAAGGCGTCCGCGCAGCCTTCGAGCATATACGCGTAGTCCCGCAACCAGAATGCCTCGTAGCCGCTGCCAACCTGGGGCGGGAACGCCGCGATGCCGCTTTTCATCGTGCGGCGACTGGCCCGGATCATCTCCTTGGACTTCGCCTCCAACCAGCGGACCGCCTCCGGGACCGAGGAGGGTCGAGAGACATCCTCGGCTCGGACCAGCCCACCGCACAGCACCGAGACGATCACGACGAAGTAACCAGCTAGGATGCGCATCCTTCACCTCGTTCATGGTGCCGGCTCAGTCGGGCAAGACCTTGACGCGGATGTTCTTGAAGCACACCTTGCTGATTTGGCCCGGCATCGGCGGATGTCCCTGGAGAGCGAAGGTGCCTCGTGGCAACCAAGTCCCCGTGTTGTTCGGAATCTTGTGCTGGATGTCCGCCTGGGGAACCGTGTATTCCAGCACTGTCTTGCCATCAAGCTTGACCGTGATCTGCCCGTCCTGGTAGATGACCTCTTCGGTATACCAGACGTTGTCCGTGACCAACGGCTTCGGCACAATCGTGACGTTTTCCTTGTTGTCCTTGGGCGGCGCCTCCGGCCCCCACGAGATGTTCTTGAGAGCCCACAGGCTGCCAGTCCTGCGCCAATCGACGTGACTGTTATTGACTTGACATTCTATCCCGGAATTGGGCCAGCCGGACTCCTGGTACTTCGTGTGGAAATAGATGCCTGAGTTCGCCTTGGGGAATGTCATCACGTCGACCTTGAGGTCGAAGTTCTTGAAGTCGTGATGGTGGACGTCCCCATCGTAGAATAGATGAGCAGGACTTTGGATCGTCGCAGGACACTCCATCACGATCATCCCGTCACGCACCTGAAAGAGATCGGCGTTCTCGCCCACCTTCCAGCCATTGAGGCTCTTTCCGTCGAAGAGGCTCACGAAACCCTCTTCTGGCTGTGGGGTGTCGGCGGCAAAACAGTTGCTAGCCACCGTCAGGACGATGGCGGCGGTTGCTGGGAATCTCATGAGACGCTCCTCTCATCAAGTTGGTTGCTTGACATGACCGGGTCGGAATGAGCCGGAAGCTGGTCCAGGACCACATCGCCATCCATCCTACAAGACCGGCTCGCCCTGTCCAGGGCGCAGGTCAACTTCGTTCGGCCCGCGACGGAGTGAGGCTACCTCGCCCGAAACGCGGCCAATGCCTCCTCGCGCGTGTCCTTGATTTCGAGGACTTGGTCTAGGCGTGTGATCTGAAAGACCTCTCGGATTTCGGGTGTCATGGCGCACAGCCGAAGTTTGCCCTTCTTGTTCCTGACCTTTCGATCCAGGATAACAAGTTTTCCAATGACGGCGCTGGAACAGGGCTGGCCTCCCACATCCACGGCTGTATCTGTGCGGTCGCTCGGCGTATTGTAGCATGGGTACCGGACCGTTAAGGCCCACTAACCGAGACGAAGCGGTCGCGAGTCGTTGCCTATCCGTGTCGCCTCCCGCAGTCGGGCGCGGCGATTGCTGGACGGCTCCGGCCCACCGCTTCCGCTTCCCGTTGGTCGCGAGACGCCCGCCGTCACCAAACACGATGGCAGACGAGTTTCCGTTCGCCCTCCGTCTCCGGCGTGCGGGACGGCACTTGACGACTAGATACCAAATGGCATATATTGGTGGCTGGTGGGGGCCGGCATGCAGATTCAGCGGATCGTTTGGGACCTGGACGAGGATCCGGACGGCAATGTCCAACACATCGCCGAGCACGGTGTCACGGTCGAGGAAGTGGAGGACGTGTTGTACGGCGCCGAGGAAGTCGTAGCCGGCCACTCGTCGGGGCGGCCGATCACGTTTGGCGAGACCCGTACGGGGAAGTACCTGGCCGTCGTCTTCGACGTCGTCGAGGAAGATCCGTTGTCGGTCTATCCTGTGACCGCTTACGAAACGGAGCCGTGAGGACGGCGGGGGGAAGGTATGGTTGATCGCATTCGACGCGACCGCAAGTTGACTGCAGAAGAAGCGGCTCGGGTCCGTGAAGCACGAGCCGAGTTTGCCGGGCGGCCCTCAAAGACCCAGCTGCTGAGTTCCCCGATGTACGTTGGTCCGATGAGCCTCGAGGAATACCTAGCCTGGCGAAAGGGAGCCGGTGACGTTCCGTTGGCGCGGCAGCTTCAGGCCGCCATCGCGGCCACCGGAAAGTCGTTGTACGCCATCGCCCAGGCCAGCGGCGTGGCCGCACCTGTGCTCCAACGTTTCGTCAACGGCGAGCGCGGGATTACTTTGGAAACGGCTGGCAAGCTTGCTGCTTACCTGGGCTTGGCGCTGTTGCCCGATCCATCCGCGTCCGGCTCGCAGCAGACGGCTGCGTTGTAGCGTTGTCAGGCCGCGGCAATCTGCGACCTTGTAACACGGGAGCCCCGACGCATGAAATCGCTGCTACTCTTGCTGTGTGTCGTTCCCGCCACGGTCCTCGCTCGCGAGCCGGACCCGGCTAAGACCGACTGGTTCGTGGCCAGCAAGTACGGCGTGTTCGTTCACTACCTCGTTGGCCTTCAAAACAACCCGGATCATGTGGCCAGCCTCGGCCGGCAGACGTCTTGGGATGAGTGCGTCCGCGAGTTCGACGTGGAGAAGTTCGCCGAACGGATGCACGAGGCAGGGGCTGGCTACGTGATCTTCACGATGATGCAGCGGAGCCGTTTTCTGATCGCCCCGAACGCGACGTTCGATCGCCTGACGGGCTACCGGCCGGGCGAGGCGTGCGCCACGCGGGATCTGGTGGAGGACATCTACCAGGCCCTCAACAAACGAGGCATTGCCTTGATGCTGTACTGGACCGGCGACGGACCATGCGACGACCCGCAGGCGGCTCAGGCACTGCACTGGCCAGGGACGGGGCAGGTCAGCGACGAGTTCGTCCGGAATTGGTCGGAAGTCGTGCGTGAGTACGGCCTGCGGTATCGGGACAAGGTCAAGGGCTGGTGGACGGACGGCTGCTACCGCTTTATCGGCTACGACGAGCAGAAGCTGGGCATCTTGGCCGAGGCCCTTCGCGCCGGGTACCCCCAGCGGATCGTCGCTCTGAATCCCGGCGTCGAGGATCGCGTGCGATCCTACTCGCGCCACGAAGATTTCACGACGGGCGAACAGAATTCGTTCACGGACTATCCAGTTTCGCGATTCGTCGACGGTGAACAATGGCACATTTTGTCGTACCTGGGGAGCAACTGGGCCCAGCCGGGAACCACCAGGACGAAGGCCGAGATGATCGACTACGTGTACGCCTGCAATGCGATGGGCGGAGTCGTCTCGATTGATGTCGTGCTGTATCGGGACGGCGACCTGGACCGGTCACAACTGGAGGTGCTCAAGGCCATCCGGCCTGGGCTGGCGAAGAAGGGCGACGAACTGGACGCGTGGCGTGCCGGGCGAGCCGTGCCCCCGCGAAACAAGGCTTGGCGGAAGCCGGCATTCTTGATGAATGCCGAAGGGAAGTACCGCTTGGGGCCGAGTGTGGGTGACGTCCATGCCGCGCGCTGCGGGGTCGATGGCAATCCGGCCACGTGTGCGGTCGCCGGCAACGAGTGGGCGTGGGCCTACGACGTGAACCTGCTGCGGGTCGAGAAGCTCGGTCACGTGATGATCACGTTTGGGTCGGGCTTTGCGACGGAGTTCGAGGTCTTGGCCACGGTGGACGGGGCGAAGTGGCAGAAACTGGCTGGGTTGCGTGACCAGAAAGGTGGACGGGTCGAGATTCGCTTTGACCCCATCGAAGCTCGCATCCTGCGTGTTCGCGCCATCAAACCGGATGGCCCCAATCAGCCCGGCACGCAAATGTCCATCGCCGAGTTGGAAGCCTACGAATGATTGGACAGCACGAGAAGGCTCAGTCCTCGAGCCGAAAGGTCCGTGTGACCGTCCGTGTCTTTCCGTCCATAACTGCCTCGACAGTGATCTCAGGCCGCGACAGGAAACAAGCCGCCGCGAATATCCCGTCTGCACCGACGTCCGACACCGGAGCCCCATTGATCTTGACTGTGGCTTTCGGTTCGGCAATCCCACGAACGTTGATCAGCCGCGGTCCGGCGGGCACGGTCGTGCCTTCGCACGGCTCCGTCTGGACATAGAGGAGCGGAGATCGGCTCAACGCCTCGATCTCGCTGGCAACCTCGCGCCGCGTCGCCAGCAGCACCTCGGCCCGGCGGGTGTAATCGTAAAAAGAGGACGCCACCCGACGGCACAGTTCCAGTGGACGCTGGCGGGGATCGAGCCAATCGGCGCGATCACCGCGACTCTGTTTCAGGCTGGCGAGACGGCTTTCCAGCACCCGCAGCAACTCGTAGTCCTGCAGGCCATCCCGCATTGCCGACCAGCGCAGCGAACCAACCGGGCCGGTTCGGCCGGGATACATGATGGCCCGGTCGCCGAGCGGCAGATCCTTGGAAACGCCTTCCTCGGAGTACGGGTCCGCGCCGGCGGCGAAGTAGTTCAGCCCCCAATGCAGATAGCCGTCCAGGTCGTACAGGTAGCTCATCCAGTGCAGGACGCGGGTCTTCACAAGCGGCTGATCGAGGAAGCGGTTCGGATACCGTCCGACCGGATGGCAGCAGGTGTAGAACCAGACCTCCTTGCCCTGCCCCTGCATCTCCTGGAAATGCGGCAACCACAGATTCAAGTGATTCAGTTTCGGCACCAACACGTCAATCGCCTCGCCGAAGCCGGTCGCCTCCACGGCTTCCACGACCTTTAAGGACGGCGCAGCGCGGTGGACGAGTTCGGCCACCTGCTTGTAGGTCGGCACGCAGTGCAGGAACGGCTCATCTTGCACATGGATCATCAGCCGGTTCGCCCAGTTCTTTTCCCGTACGTGTCTGTCCAACTGTTCCAGCACACCTCGCAACTTTTCCTCGGCCGTGAGTTGCACGTCAGGAACCTTCACTTCCACAGCCAAATTGGCCGGCCCGATGCGGGCAGCCGGATTGGCCACCGAGGCCGAAATCGCGCCAGCCTGAAACAGCTCCATCCGTTCCATGCCGGCCGCAAAGAAGGTTTCGGCCCAGCGGTCGAGGAAGCGGAAGTCACACTGGTACCCGTGCTGCGGGTCAAAGGTCGTCTTGATCCAACCAAGTTCCGCCTTGAAACACGTCTGCCGATGGGCCACCATGATTTTGGCGTATTTTGCGGCCAGTTCCCAAAAAGCCTCGCTATCGTGCTCGACGTGGTAGCCGGCGCCCGGAAACGTGAACCAGTTGGTGACCTGTTGGTGGCGTGTCGCCGGCAGCTCAAAATCCCAGACGGTCAGACGTAGCGGTAGATTGACGGAGCCGTTGTCCCAGCGCAGGGTCAGAGTGCCCGTGTAGTCGCCGGCCACTGCGTCACGCGGAACGTCGATTTCGATCCACAGGGGCTGCGCCGTACTGGCCGCCACGTCCACGGTCGCCGTGTCCCAGAAAGGATCGGGCAGCGCGCATGGCGCCCGAGCCACCAGTTCTTCGGCCGGCACACCCGCCGAGTTGCGCTTCACTTCCAGGTACCGGACCCACTGCAGCCGGACACAGGCCGCCGATACCAAATGCTCGGCATTCTTCAAATCTGTCGTGTCGGCACAGACCGATTTCAAGCCCCGCGTCGCTCGAAAGACAACTTGCCCGCTGACCGTCTCGCCGCAGGCTCCTTCCAGGGCGGCCGGCTGGGGAGCAGACGGCAACGGCATGTCTAGCATGATCTTCGTCAGTCCATCCATCCCCCACAGATTCGCCTCCTGCGACCTTGCCACGCCCGGGCTGACGGTGAAGACGGAGCAGACTACGATCAGCCCCTTCAGCAGATTTTCCAACATCGCTACCTCCGCAATCGTTGATTATTGGACCGGTTCCATGCGTCTACTCGGCCGGCACGATCCAGATCTGCTGTCCGGATTCGGCGGGTGTGATGTGAACGACTTGGGTTTGATCTTCGCGATGACTCGCTACCTCGGTTGCTTTAGAACCAGGCGTGGGGCCCTGCGTGAAGAGCTTTACCTTGGCCGGCAAACCTTCGGCGGGAATGCGTACTTCACCATCGCCTCGGATGCAGACCTTCCCCATGGCGCCGCCGGACACTCGCCGTGCCGCGCCGATGGGCGCAAAAGCGACGAGCGAGAGAGGCTTGTCGCTAAACGTCGCCGTTCGCCCGTCCACCGTAATCTCGCGGCAGGTCGAGCCGGCAAACGCAATCAAATTGCCCTGCGAGTCCACGCGGAACGCGACGGCACCCGTGCCATCGTAAGTGACCGAATGGCCGTTGACTTTGAAATCCTTCAGTTCCAGTCTGTCGGTCGGCAGCGGGTGACTGGCCACATAGGCGGCGTCCGAGGCCGCGTCGCGACCGAATCCGCCTGGCCAGTCCTCTTCCAGCAGTCGCAGATGCCGGGCGATGGTGACGGCGCCGTTCGGGAATCGGCAAGCCACATAGTCGCCGGTTCGCGACAGGTACTCCGTGTTGTCGTTGACGCCGGGAAACTTGCCGCTGGACGGATACGCGCCGAGGGCCTGCAGCACGTCGAACCAGGTGCGCGTGTCGTAGCCCAGACTGCACGACTGGTTGTCCTGCGGGCGGAAGCCGAGGAACGTGGCGCTGCCGCCTTGCGGAAAGACGCGATGCGTGCCAACGAGTCGGTCGCGGACGTGGGCGACTGGCTGCGTTTCGCCCACGACCGTGACGGGATAGGTGCGATCGACCAATTCGTGGGTCAGAATGGTCTGGGGAGCCACGTCTTTCAGCACACCGGAGAAAACGACTCGGCTTCCGGGGGCAGGCAGACCCTCGTTGCAGCCGGGTTCGTATTTCACTCCCCAGAGGTCCGACCACGGGCCGAGGGCGTCCCCGCCGTCGTCTGTCAGCACAGGCGGCGGCCCCGACCAGATCACACGGCCGCCCTGTTCCGCGAACGTCCGCAGCATCGTCAGCAACGCCTGGGATGGGAACGGCTCGAACGTCGTGGCCAGCGTGGTGAATCGCCGGCCGGCCATCTCGATGGCGCCGCCGACCACCTTGCCGCGTTCCAAGAGCTTGCCCTGGGTCACGTAGTTTGTGTAAGCGTATTGCGTCATCCAGCTCCCGAACTTCTCTTCCACGGCAGTCAAGTCGAACGGGTAGAGCGTCAACACCTCGACATCGCGGTGCTGCAGTTCTTGCACGTCGCCGTAGTGGGACGCGGCGACGCCGAAGGCGGCGGCCACCATCTGGCGGCGGTGGGAGATGGGCCCAGGCATACCCCAATGCGCGCCGTAGGAATAGGGCACGTCATTGAGGATGCCCGTGGAGCAGGCCAGTGCCAGCCCTGTGTAGTTGCGGTCGAGGAATCCGCCCTCGGCATGGTCGTTGCCGTTGCCGGTCAGAAAGTCGCCCCAGCGAAAGTAGTCGGAGCAGGCCACGGCATGCTGCTGGATCGTATTGGACCAGAGGTAGTCCGACGTGCATTCGTACTTCTGGCGATTGGGATTCACGCCGGCGAAGGAGACCCAGTGGTCACAGGTGGGGCTCTCGGCCCAAGTGGCGTGGCCCCGTGCTTCGAGGCGATGCCCCATCCGTTGCTCCGCGTGCCGCTTGGCCTGAACGAGCAAATCGCTCAACCCCTCCTGCAGAAGCCGGTAGTAACGGGCGCGGAACAGGGCGGTCTGCCGGATTTCCTGCGGCGAAGGGCCGAAGACGTGCATGATGCCCTGAGTCGCAGTCAAGTCGATCGCAAAGTCTTCCTGGCCGTAGGCAAAGTAGACCAGGTACTTGGCGAAATCGCGGTACTTCTCTCCGAATCGCCCGGCGAATTGGTCGCAGAATTTCGGACTGACGTACCGCATCGCGAACTGCCCATGCTCGTGATGGCGAGCGTAGCTCCAGTCGCCCATCAAGTGCGGCTCATCGGAGTAGAGGCCGTTCAGTTTGACGCCCGCCGCAGCGTAACGGTCGATCAGTGCCTTCAAGTAGGGCAGCGCCTTGTCGGAGAAGTAGTCCATTTCCGGCGTGCGGTACATCTGCACGACCAGCACACGATCTAGCCCGGCCATCTCCGTCTTGCCCGTGCCGTAGACCCGGACTCGCGTCGCCGGGAAGCCTTTCGCGTGGATGCCTTCCAGCACTTCGACCTTGGCGGTGTCCGTGATTTCGGTGATCGCTTCCTCAGGCACGACGCGATAGGGCGAAGTGCTGGA
>CAYPGE010000299.1:0-11846 GCA_964409865.1 uncultured Pirellulaceae bacterium | reverse complement strand
ATTCGCGAGTATTGCCGCGATGTTTTGGAGGACGACGGCTATCGGGTGGTTTTGGCCGCCGACGGACTGGAGGCGTTGCGCGTGTTTCGCGAGGTGTCTCCCGACTTGGTCATCCTCGAAACTTGGCTGCCGCGGATGACCGGTCTGGAAGCTTTGGCGCGGCTCAAAGCCATCGCACCGGAGGTCCCCGTCATTCTGTTCACGGCCCATGACGAGGATTGCGTACGGGACCCGCGGGGCAGTCTGGCCACAGCTTGTGTGGAAAAGAGCGCGGACCTGAGCGAGCTGACGCGGACCATTGAGCGGGTTTTCCGGCCGGCCTCGCCGCGAGAGCGGGGTTGGCCCTTGCGACTTGGGCTGCCGCCCGAGCCCGGCGGCGGGGCGGCGTTGGAATCGTTGCCGTGTTGGGGCGGCAAGCTTTAGTAGATCAGTAGAAAGGAGTCGAAAGGATGTTGGTGCTGGCCAGGAAGAAAGGCGAAGAAATTGTCCTGCCGAATTGCGAGGTGACGATCCGCGTGTTGGACATCGGCAAGTCGAAAGTCCGCTTGGGTGTCGTCGCGCCCGACGGAACGGTGGTACACCGCATGGAGGTCTGGAAGCGCATCTGCCCTCCGCAAGGGCTGGGAGCGGAAGCGGCGTTCTTGGCTCCTGCCGTTACGGAGGATGAGAAGGCAGAAACTCGTGCGCCGGTGGCTGTGGCGAACGATTTGGACGTTCCCTTGGCCGACTGGATCGTGTGGCGAATCGGGAAGCCGCTTCCGTCGCTCTCCGTCGAGATGACTGGAGACGGGATGTTGGTGAGCGGCTGCGCGGGGTGATCTCCAGTCCCTGGAATAGGAGGTATCTTGAAAATCCGGCCATACCACACGCGGCTGCGTTGATACTTCCCGCCGCCGACTGGAGCTGTGCGGCGTCCTGTCCACCATGCACAACCTCGTCAGCGCCGGCGCGGCACTTCCCATCGGTCACTCGGGCGGCCGGCGATCGAAGCGGGGCGTGCTGCTTGTCGGCCACGTCTTCGCCGTTGAGGTGATCTCGGCGGCATGGCCCGCGAACGTGCGGAGCGTCTCGCCGGTTGCGGCGTCGATCAATGGCGCTTCTTTCGAGAGGATTCCGCAGTTCCTCGGCGTACGGCTTGGACATGCTCGGTTCCCAAAATCGGAAAACACAATGGAGGGTGGTTCCAACCGGGAAAGGAATGATCTCCAATGACTGGAACTGAGCAAGAAAGGAAAAGGAGACAAGGAAAAGGAGACAACCATGATGCGTGCCTGCGTAATCTTCTCCGCCCTATTGCTGACGCCGCTGGCCGGACTCCGTGCTGCTCCGGACGCGCCGACTGCGGCTTCCGCTCGACAGGCGACGCCCCCCGGACTGAACTTCGGGCGCGGCGGGCGATCGCTCATTTCTGCCGCACGCACGCGCTCCATCGCGGCCGAGGCCCCGACCGGCCGGAACGGCCAAGGCGGTATGGCGGTGACGAAACCCTGCTTCTCCGGCATCTATCCGCACCTAGCCTGCTTCAACAACGAGGGCGAGTGCGGAACCGGCGCGGTCGTCCCCTGGGCCGGCAAGCTCTGGGTCATCACCTACGGTCCCCACTTCCCCAAGGGCTCCTCCGACAAGCTCTACGATGAGTACCAATCAACGAATGGACCAGCTCTCGCGCAACATCCTTCGTAAACCTCGGTGCCGCGTGGCGGCGGTCTGGATCGCGGTGGCGATTGGCATGGCGGGTGGCGGTGGCGAAGCGCCGGCCCAAAGCGCCGGCCGGCACGAGCGGCTGGTGGCCGTGCCCGCGCCCGGCCCGGTGACGCTCGACGGCGATTTGCAGGAGTGGGATCGCAGCGGCGGCATCCAGTCGGTCTACGATCCGGCGCTCGCCGACCGCTTCACGGCGACGCTCGCGGCGATGTACGACCGCGAGGCGTTGTTCCTGGCGGCGCACGTGCTGGACGACACGCCGCTGGTCAACGCGCACGATCCGGCGGTGGAGCCCGAGATCGGTTGGGACGGCGACGCGATCCAGGTGCGGCTCACCGCCGACGCGTCACTGGCCTATCCCGTCCAAGCCTCGACGTTCGGCGCCCAGCAGAACGACCCGCTCTCGAAAGATCCGCGGATCGTCCACCTGACGCTTTGGCAGTTCTCCGCGGAAACCAAGCCGTGCGTCCGGCTGGAACGCGGCATGGACTACCACGGCGCGGCCATGCTGGTCGGCCGCGATGCGCCCGTCGTCTTTCGGAAAGACGCGGACGGCCAGGGCTACACGCTGGAGGCGCGACTGCCGTGGAAGCTGCTGGGCGTGACCGGCTCGCCGCCCCAGGCAGGCGACACGCTGGCGCTGACCGTCCAATGGTTGTGGGGAAATCCGGCCGGGACGAAGCAGATCATGACGTTCAACGATGTGGTCCGCGGTTCGGGGTTCCACTTCCAATCGGCGGCGAACTGGGGCCGACTGGAACTCTCCGCGAGCGGTCGGCTGGCACCGGCCCAGCAGGCGGCTTCGCCCGCCGCGCTCGCCACGCCGCTGACCATCACCGTGCCGATCGGCGACGCCCAGGCGCAGCAGGTCAGCGCCGCGTTGTTCAGTTCCGCCGGCGACCTGGTGCGCACCCTGCCCGTGGTCGCGGCCCCCTCCAAAATCCAGCATCAAAAATCGCACCTCGCCTGGGACGGATTGGACGACGACGGCCGGCCGCTGGCCGCGGGCGACTATACCGTGAAGTTCCTTACCCACCGCGGCATCGGCCAGAAATACGTGACCAGCGTCCACAACGCTGGCACGCCGCCGTGGAAGACCGACGACGGCCGGGGCAGCTGGGGCGGCGACCACGGCGCACCGGTCGGCGCCGCCAGCGACGGCCGGCAGGTGTACCTGATCTGGGACTTCAGCGAAGCGGGACACGGACTGATCGCGGTCGATCCGCAACTGCGCGACCAGGCCCACGCCCAGAAGCTGTGGGGGCAACACCAGGTGCTCGACATCGGCATCGTCAACCAGGCGGTGGCGGCCAACGGCCAATTTGTGTTCACCCTGCAGGACGGCTTCAAGTATGGCGACCAGAAGAAACCGGGCAACGCCTGTATCGCGGGCGTGGTGCTGTGGAGCCCGAAGGACGGCCGCCCCGTGAACTTTCCGTTCGGCAAGCGAGTGCTCGAAATCGCGAGCTGGATGCTGCCGGCTGCGCAGAACGAAGCCTGGACGCCTCAGACGGCGTTCGAAATCAACGCCCAAGGACTCGCCGTCATCGGGGACACGCTCTACGTATCGCTGTTCCGCGACGGCCAGGTCGTGGCGTTCAACTGGAAGACGGGAGGCAAGCTGCGGGAGTTTGCCGTGCCGGCGCCGCGGGGACTGGCGGCTCACCGCGACGGCGCACTGCTGGTCGCCAGCGGTGCGGCCGTGCTGCGGCTCGATCCGGCCGACGGCAGCTTGCAACCGCTGGCGACCGGCCTCTCGGCGGCCACCGGGATCGCGGTCGACGGCCCAGGCCGCATCTACGTCAGCGACCGCGGCACGGCGATGCAGGTCAAGGTTTTCGATCCGGCGGGAAAACTCCTGCGGAAGATCGGCCGGGACGGCGGCCGGCCGGCGATCGGTAGATTCGACGCCCACGGGATGCTCGCGCCCAGCGGCCTGGCCGTCGACGCCGACGGCAAGCTGTGGGTGGCCGAGCACGATCATGCTCCACGGCGCGTGAGCGTGTGGGACACGGCGACAGGCAACCTGCTGGGCGACCTGTTGGGGCCCGGCAACTATGCGGTGATGGGCGCAGCCGATGAGGCCCAGCCCCGCGTGGTGACCACGCACAGCACGCTGTTCGACGTCGATTACGCGACCGGCAAGGTCCGGACGCTCGGCACGCCCGTGCGGATCGATGCGGCGGGACCGCAGTTCGGCGTGGACGGCGGGTCGTGGGCCGGTAATCTCCATCTCCGGCACGTCCGCGGCGAGACGTATCTGATCGCGCCCGGCCGGAGCATCACCGGCGTCTTCCGGCTGGACCGGGACACGCTCGTCGCCTCGCCGGTGGCCGCCGTGGCGGCCGGCAATCTGTCTCCCGAAGTCGTCGGCGCGTTCGGGCCGGCCGTGTTCCCGGAGTCCCAGCGCGAGGCGTTTCGGAAGATTTGGGGTTCGACGCAGGTCGTGTGGGCCGACCGCAACCACGACGGCCGCGTGCAGGTCGAGGAACTGGTCGGCGGCACGCCGCCCGGCGGCCGGCACGGGTTGTACTGGGGCGCGCACGTGGACGACGAACTCACCATCTGGACGGCCGGTCCCTATCACGGCCAGCTGTTCCGGATCCCGGTAACCCAGTGGCTCGACGGCGGCGTGCCCCAGTATCCGCCGCCGGAGCAGCACGTGGCGCTGTTCACTCCGCGGTACAACAGCGCGATCTCGTCCGTGCTGCCGGCTCGCGACAAGCAAACGGTGTACGTCATCGAACAGCAGGGCGGCAACGGCCAAACGGGCGGCGGCAGCGCGGAAGCCGTCTCGCGCTATACGCTCGACGGCCGCCGCCTGTGGGCCTACCGCCGGACATGGACCAACTTTGCGCTGTCCAGTCCGCTGTACCAGCCCGGGTTTGTGATCGGCGCCATGAAATTCATCGGCGACGCGCAGCTCGACTCGGGGATCGAACTGATCGGCGTGAACGGCTATCACGGCCAGTTCAATCTGCTCACCTCCGACGGCCTGTGGGTCGCCGCGCTCGGCACCGACAACCGCTTCAGCCCGAAGATGAGCAGCAACACGTACTTTTGCGAGAACTTTTCCGGGTTCTTCTTCCGCAACCGGGACAACGGCCGGTGCTACCTGATCGCCGGCGAAACGGACACACGGATCACGGAGGTGACCGGGTTGGACACGATTCGCACGGGCACCATGCCGCTGAAGATCACCGCCGAGGATCAGGCCAAGGCGACGGCCGTGGCTGCGCGGCTGGGGAAGGCCGACGTTCCTGCGGCCCCGCTGGCCGTCGAACGCGTCGCGGACCCCGCGGCGTGGAAGCCGCTGGCGGCCGCACGTCTGGACGCCGGCGCCGGACGCACGGCCCAGATCGCGCTGGGCTACGACGACCGGTTTCTGCACGCGGCGTTCGACGTTCAGGACGATTCGCCGCTGAGGAATGCCGGCGGCGATCCGGCAATGCTCTTCAAGACCGGCGATTCGGTCAATCTTTATCTGGCCACCGATCCCGCGGCCGATCCGCAGCGGACGCAGCCCGCCCCCGGCGACGTGCGGTTGCTGGCCACCGTCGTGGAAGACCAGCCCGTCGTGGTGCTTTACGAACCGGTGACGCGGCCGGGTGCCGAAAAGCAGCCGCGGACGTTCTCCTCGCCGACCGGAACACTCACCTTCGACCGCGTGCGGGTGCTGGCCGAGGCCCAAATCCGGCACGAGCGGCGGGCGGCCGGCTACCGGCTGGTCGCCTCGATTCCGCTGGCCGATCTGCAGTTGTCGCCGGCGGCTGGAAAGACGCTGCGGGGCGATGCCGGCGTGCTGTTCTCGAATCCCGGCGGCACGATCACGACGCTGCGCTCGTTCCTGTTCAACAAGGATACGCAGATCACCCAGGATGTGCCGAGCGAAGCCCGATTGGAACCGGCCAGGTGGGGCCGATGGGAGGTGAAGTGATGAGGCGCTCGGAAAACGTCGCGGATTTCCAGCGAGATTTCAACGTGCGAAGCACGCAATCCGAAGCGCGAAATCCAAGGCCCGTCCGAAATTCGGATTCAGCTGCGGCCGCGGTCCGGGGTTCGCGGATGGTCGGCGTGTTTGCGAGCTTCCTCCTGGCCGGCCTCGCATCGGCCCAACGGCTGGAAGGCGTCGGCGTGATCGGCAACAGCGGCGTGGCGGGGCCGGAGCTGATCCGCGTGGTCCCGACGGAGCAGCCGTCCGGTGTGTACGTCGCGCCGGACAGCACGGTGTGGATCGACGGCGGCGACGCGATCCTGCACGTCACATTCGACGGCCGATTGATCGAGTCGCATCCGTTGACGCCGGTCTGCGAGAAAGTCAACTCGTGGTCGTTTGCCGCGCTGGACGAAACGCTTTACTTGTTCGCCCTCATCGGGAAGACCGCCTCGGCGCGGGTCGGCGACCGCGAGTTCCGCTCGCGCATGGCGCTCTGTGCCCTGCCGCTGACGGCCGCCGCAGTGCCGCGCGTCGTGCGGCCCTTCCCCGACATCTCGGACTGGCGCGGCGGGGTCTTGGCGGCCCAACCGCTGGGCGACCGGCTGGTGCTGGCGAAGGGCCGCGCGGACGGTGTCGAGGAAGAGATGGTCGTCTGCACGCTCGACCCCAGCGACGGGCGACTGGCTGAGTTCCTGCAGCCCGGCGCGCGGACCATCTCCGGGCTGGCCCTGGATAGCGAACGTGGCCGGCTGTATGTCGGCGGCACCTGGCCGGACGCGTGGTCGCCGGAGATCGTGGCCTACGATCTGGCCGGAAAAGAAGTCCATCGCAGCATGGCCTTGCAGACGCCCGCCAACCCCACACAGTTTCGCGGGATCGTATCCCTGGTGGGCGATGCGATTTGGGAGGGAGCGTGGTACGGGCACCTGGGCCGCTGGAGTCTGGATCTCGATACCGCGCCGGGCACCGTTTGGACCTGGGGCCTGGAGTTCCACTATCCGTGCCAACTTGTCGCGGCCAGCGGGCGCATGGGAACTGGTCCCCTTCGGGCGCAGCACCCTTCGGGCCGTTCCGGCAAATCAGACCGGTCCGCCTTTCCCGCCGCCGCGTCGCCTGCGGCGTTGGTGATGTCGGAGACCGACAACCAGCACACGTACCTGCTGCGGTGGGACGCCGCGGCCAGCACGGTCACGCTCGGCAAACGGATCGGATCGCTGGCCGAGGTGACGTCGCTGGCGATCAGCGACGACGGCTGGGTGGCGGTGGGCACCGGCGGCCGCACGCTGTGGTGGAAGTGGCAGGACGACGCCCGCGATCCGCCCCGCGCGGGCAACCACCAGGCCGGCGGCGTCAGCGGCTATTTTCATGACGGCGACCTGGTCGCTCTGCTGCCGGGAAGTGACAAGCGGCGCTCGACCGCGATCACGTTCCGGCCGCACGCCGGCCGCGGGATGTCGCAGCCTGACTACGGTCAGTTCACGCCGTTTGCCAGGCCGGCGGGCCTGGCCCGCACGGTCGGCGACCCAGCCGGGCCGCACGACTACGGCTGGGCCTACGCGACCGACGCCGCCACGAACAGCGTATGGCGGGCGCCGGTCGAGGGCCGACGCGGCGTGCCGATCGCCTCGCAGTGGAAACAACTGGACAGCGACGTCTGTCTGAGCAAGGCCGGGGACGTCGCGGCGTTGACCGGCGGCCGGCTGGCACTGGCCGATGCCGGCGCAGTCGTGTTGGCACGCGTCGCGGGCGACAAGCTGGTGGAGGAGCGGCGGATGGTCTCGTGGGGGCCGGCTTCCGAGCAAACGTTCGGCCCGGCAATCCGGCTGGCTGCCGAGGGCTCCCAGCTGCTCGTAGCCGACACCCCGCGCCATCGCGTGCTGTGGTTTGACGCGCAAAGCGGCGACTGGCTGGCACAGTTCGGCACGACCGACGTGGCCGGAGCGGGCGCGGATGCCTTGAATCAGCCCGCGGCCGTGGCGATCTCCGGCCCGCAGGCCGTCGTTTACGACGCGGGCAACCAGCGCATCATGAAGCTCGAACTTCTCCCGCGACTTGTCCCACGGATGGATCGGCTCGGACGGAGGCGTTTCGGCCAGACTCGCGATCGGGTTTCCGACGGGGGCTGAATGGTTCCGTGCAGTCAGGACAAGAAACCGCAGACGCAACGCTTTGCCAGACGGAATGCCGACGTTCGGGGAGACCATCGGGTGCTGACTTTCGTGGATGTGCATACCTTCTGGGCGACCTTCTGATCTGCCTGCCGATCCCGTCTCGCCCTCGGGCGGCCAGTCCGGTCAGAAGTCCCGGATGCGCCCGCTGATCCCAGCTATCTGCCGATGCTGGTCATCAAACCGACGGTGCAACTGTCGGCGGTGTTCTCGTGCGACTTCAAGATTGAAAAGAACGCAAAAGTCTGGCTCGATTTCCGCGAACAGGAAAATCGCCGGGAATTCCCGGTCGGACCATCGCTCACTTTCGACGCCAAGACCGGCAAGATCATGGCTGGACGAAAACAAATCGGCGAATCTCCAGTGGGCGCGTGGTTCCCGGTCGAAATCAAGTTTCCTGTGAACGGCGGACCGGTTTACTCGCTGCGAGTGGGCAAAGAGAAGACTTACGAGAAATTGCCATTCGACAATCCGGAATACGCCAAGTGCGGCTGGATCGGCATGATCGGCACCGGCAACGAAGCGGCGCGCTTCTACATCGATAATCTGAAACTCTGCCCTGCCGAAAACAAATCTACCGCCAACTTTGGTAAATCGCGTCGACTTGTGTCACGTCGCTTTGTGCCGAAAGAAAAGATCGGCCTTGAACAGCTGTGACAAGAACGCCGCGCGGCGCATACGGGAAGGGTCGTCACGTTCGACGAAACGCTCCGGGACGACCGGGAGTACGCCCCCAACGCCGACCGGTTCACGGCCGATTCCCCGGCCCCTGTCCAGGCCGACGCCGAGGGCCGATACCCTGTCCCACAGCCGGGGATCATTACACAGCGGGAGTATTGACAGCCGGCAGACGCGGCATGGCGCGGATGCTGCGGGCTCCCCGACCTCGAGCGGCGCATCGCCATCCGCAGGGCAGTGCCGCGGCGGGCAGTATGCTGTTGGTGCAGCCGGATCGCATGCTGCTGAGATAGGTGCGCTGCTGGGTGTTCAAGTCGAGGAAGCACGCCAGCGCGCTGCGGAAGGTCACCAGCAGATCGCTGCCCAGGAAACGGTTGCAGCCCGTGCCCCGTCGGCCAAATCGTACGCCGTGACCGAATCCTCGGTATTCGAGGGCACAAACACCAGTCCGCCCGCGGCCACCGGCTCGTACGATTGGTCCGCGCACAGCCGGAAATGACAATCGAACGCCGGCTCCGGCCTCCCCAGATTCCGCGTCCAACGCAGCGACAATCGGTCGGGCAAGGCGTGCGCCGTCGCCCCCCGAACGCATCGCATCGTGCCGCCACGTCGGCCAGTCGGCGATCTCCGACGCGAAGGCGACGACGGGCAGCAAGGCAAGAGCGAGCAACGAGCTGGGAATGCGTGTCATGGTTCTTACCACAGTCCTCATGGCTCAACTTCGGTGAAATAGGGATGCAGTGGCGCGACGGGGGCGCCAAAGCGAATCCGCAGATGCCGCTCGTCGACGCCTGGGACACAAATCCGCAGCTGCGCTGTCGGCGTTCGGCGAACACGCCGCATTACAACAGGTACAACTTCGCGATGGAAAAGTACAGCACGATCCCCGTCACGTCCACAAACGTGGCGACAAAAGGACTGGAGGCGTAGCCGGGATCGAAGCCCAGTCTCTTGAACAACAGCGGCAGCATCGATCCGACCAGCGTGCCCCACAGGCAGATCAGCGCCACCGATTGGGAGATCACCAGGGCCAGCATCCAGCGGTCGGCGTTGCCCAGGACCGACGCCGGGGTCATCGCCGCGCGCACGAAGGCGATACCGCCGAGGGTCAGTCCCAGGGCCAAGCCCATCATCAGCTCGTGTCGCAGCACGCGCCGCCACATGCCCAGACTCACGTGGCCCAGTGCTAGTGCGCGCGTGATGAGCGTCGCCGCCTGCGAGCCGGAATTGCCGCCCGTGGAGATGCACAAAGGCACGAACAAGCTCAGGGCGATGACGGCCTGAATCGCGTCCTCGAAAGACGCCAGTGCGGTGAACGTGAACAACTCGGCGACGAACAAGGCCGAGAGCCAGGCCGCCCGCCGCCACCACACCGACCTGAACGCTGCGTCCAGGTAGTTCTCTTCCATCGGCGTGACACCCCCCATGTGCAACGCGTCTTCCGTCGCCTCCTCCACGACGACGTCGAGCACGTCGTCGTGGGTGATGATTCCGACCAACTGCCGCTGTTCGTCGACGACAGGAATCGCCAGGAAGTCGTAGCGGGCCAGCTTGAGTGCCGCCTCTTCCTGGTCCTGGTCCACTTGGACCGTGACGATGTCCCGCTCCATGATGTCGCTGACCAGCGACAAGGGCTTGGCCAGGATCAAGTCGCGCAGCGAAAGGAAACCGATCAGCCGCCGCTGGTCGTCCACGACGTAGACGTAGTAGATCGTTTCCCGCGACGGGGCTTGCTGGCGCAGCGAGGCGATGGCCTTCTCCACCGTCATGTCCGCCGGCACGGTGGCGTATTCCGTGGTCATCACGGAACCGGCGCTGCCCTCCGGGTACGACAGCAGCATCCGGATGTCCTGCCGCTCCGCTTTGGCCACCAACGGCATCAGACTGTCCACCACGTCGGCCGCGAGCCGCTTCAGCAGGTCCACCCGGTCATCGGGGGACATGACCTCAATGAGCTTGGACATGCGGTCGCGGCCGACGCCGCTGACCATCTCGTCCTGCTTGCCGGACGGATAGAAGGAAAAGATCTCGGCTTGACGGTCGATCGGTGCATAGTCCAGCAGTTGCCAGGTTTCTTCGACGGTCAGCCCCTCCGTGATCTCCGCAACGCTCGCCGGGTGCATCTCCGTCAGCACTTCCGCCAGCGTCTTGGCGTCGCGATCCGCCAGTAGTTCGCGCCACTCGGGCAACAAGAGCACGTTTAACATCGTCCACCGTTCGGGGAAAGGATCACTCGACCGTCAGCCGCTCCACCAACGTGAAACCTCGCCGCCCGCGAGACGCCGTACCCTTCGTCTTCGTCATATTCCAGTCGCCTCGGTGTTTTGCGCAACCAAGTCCACCTCGCGGACGCGGAGAACTTGCCCGAGGTGCCGCATTCACTTCCGTCCAAACACTGCGGCTTTGCCCAGTTCGGCTTCGATTTCGAGCAGCCGGTTGTACTTAGCGATCCGTTCGCTGCGGCAGGCGGAACCGGTCTTGATCTGGCCGCCGCCCATGGCGACGGCAAAGTCGGCCAGGAACGCGTCCTCGGTCTCGCCGGAACGGTGCGACACCACGTAGCCCCAGCCGGCCTTCTGGCACATCTGGATGGCTTCGATGGTCTCGGTGACCGAGCCGATTTGGTTCAGCTTGATCAACACGGCATTGGTCGACTTCTCCTGAATGCCGCGGGCGATGAATTGCGTGTTGGTCACGTAGATGTCGTCGCCGACGATCTGGATCTTGTCGCCCAGCGCCGCCGTGTGCTCGCGGAACCCGTCCCAGTCGTTTTCGGCCAAGCCGTCTTCGATCGAGACGATGTGGTACTTGGCGACCCACGACTTGTAGAGTTCCGTCATTTGGGCACTCGTCTTCTTGCCCTGTCCGGACTTCGCCAGGTTGTACGCCCCGTCTTCGTAGAACGAACTGGCCGCCGGATCCAGCGCGATGGCGATGTCCTTGCCGGGTTGGTAGCCCGCCGCCTTGATCGCCTCGATGATCACTTCGCAGGCTTCATCGTTGCTCTTCAGGTTCGGGGCAAACCCGCCCTCGTCGCCGACGCTGGTGGCGTACTTGCGGCCAGCCAGGATCTTCTTCAAGGCGTGGAACGTCTCCGCCCCGTAGCGCAACGCCTCGGCGAAATTCGGCGCGCCGACCGGCATGACCATGAACTCCTGGAAATCGACGCTGTTGTCGGCGTGTTTGCCGCCGTTCAGGATGTTCATCATGGGCACGGGCAACCGCACCGCGCCGGTGCCGCCGAGGTACGCGTACAACGGCAGTCCGGCCGCCGTGGCCGCGGCGCGGGCGACCGCCATCGACACGCCCAGAATGGCGTTGGCGCCGAGCTTGCTCTTGGTCGGCGTGCCGTCCAGGTC
>CAYPGE010000298.1:0-11911 GCA_964409865.1 uncultured Pirellulaceae bacterium | reverse complement strand
TCGTACTGCCGGCAGCCAGTTCCACGGTCCCATTGATCGTCCCCGTGCCGCCCAGCAGGCTGGACTGGTTGACCTGGACCGGGCTGCCCGGACCGGTCGACCCGTTGACCAGTAGGGCCCCCTCCTCGACCACGGTCGTGCCGGTGTAGGTGTTGTCGCCGTTGAGCGAGAACGTGCCGGCGCCGATCTTCTTGAGCACCTCGTAGTAACCGGGAACGGACAAGCTGTTGGTGATCACGCCGTCGAAGACGCTGGTGGCGTTATTGTCGCCGACCGCCAGGGTATACGCGTCGCCGGGGGTACTGGTGACCGTACCGCTGCCCCACAGGCCGTTGATGGTTTCCGTGAACGGGCCCAGTTCGAGGGTGCCGTCGACGTCGATGTACACGTCGCCATGGCCGCTGCCGTGGGGAATCACTTCGGCGGCAGCGGTCTGCAACACGCCGGCATGGACCACCGTGTCACCCGCGTAGGTACTGCTGCCGATCAGCACCAGGGTTCCGTCGCCCGTCTTCCGCAGAGCCCCCACATCGGCGAGCGAGGCCCCGGACTGGATGGTTGCGGTCTGACCGGTGTCCACCTGGAACTCGTGATCCGTGGCCGTCAGCAGGTCGATCCTGACGTTCGTGTCCGAGAGGTCCTGGCCGGGCAGATTCTGGATTTTGCCGGCGGACCAGTTGAAATTGGCCATGCCGCCGTTGGTTTGCAGGGTCCCGAGCTGGAGCGTACCGCCGTTCAGGTTGACGGTGCCCGTGGAATTTCCGGCCGCGACACCCAGGATGATGCTGCTGGCCGCCAACGAGCCCCCGTTCAAGGTAACTTCGCCCAGGCCTCCGAGGCCGACGCCCAGATCGTTGTTCACCTGCACGCTCGCGTTGCCGATGGTCAAGGTGCCCTGGACGGTCCCGGCCGTGCCCGCGTCGGTGCGCCGTCCCAGAAGCAGCGAGTTGGCGTTGACGGTGCCGGCGCCGAGGTTCACCACGCCTTCGGTCGCGCCGCTGGCGGAGTTCGGCTTGGAGCCGATCACCCATTCGTCCAGGGCCGCGTTGAACGTGCCGCCCGCCAGATCCATCACGCCACGGGCCCCGCCGCCGGTGCCGACTTCCTGGTGGCCAACGTACAGGTCTGTGCGAGGACCACTGGAGCCGGCCAAATCCAGAGTTCCACTGCCGGATGCAAACGTCAGGCTGCCGCCGATCGTCCCAGTGCTCTTGTCGCCCCCGACAACCATCGTGTCCACCGTGATCGCGTTGGTGGTCCCCAGCAGGAGCCGGTTGTTGAAGCCGCCCAGTCCCACATTGCGCGAGTCGCCGATCTGGATCAGCCGGGCATCGATGGTGTTCTCGCCGGCCAGCGTCACCAGGCCTCGGGGTTGGCCTTGAGCACTGCCCACGCCGGCCGGATTGGATGTGCCCAGGGAAAACTCGTCCAACCGTCCCTGGAAGGTCGCGACCGCCGATAGATCCAGCGTGCCCTGGAAGGTGGTCGAGGTATCCGATTCCCGCCGCCCCACGAGCAGGTCGGTGACGTTGCCTGGTTCGCCGATCGCGGCGGTGACGCCCGTGAATGTGACGGAGCCGGCAACGCCGTCCAGGCCAATGAAGAACGTATCCGGGGCCACCGTTCCGCCCACAGTAAAGGTCTGGTTGCCCAGTACGGTCAAACTGCTGACGCCCGCGCCGCCCGAGGCATGGTTCTCGTTGACATTGCCGGTGACCGTCAGCGCGCCGTGGCCCAGCACCAGCGTACCGGACGGCGTGCCCGTACCGCTGGTGTTGGTCTCCTGCCCCAGACTGATCTGGCTGGCATGGATCTGCGCGGTGCCGGTGCGCAGGTCCATGACGCCGGCCGCATTGGCGCCCGTGTCCACGCTTTTGCGGCCCAGCACCAGGCCGACGGGGTTGCTGGGCGTGCCCAGATACAGCACCCCTCCGGGCGTGGCGAAATCGACCAACCCCGTGGTCTTCCGGTCGCCGACCACCATCACGGCGACGGTCAGGTCGTTGGTGCCGCCGCCCAGGTGCAGTTGAGATTGTTCGTCCGCTGCCGTGGCCCCCGTGTTCCCGCTTTGCCCGACAAGCAGTTCGTTGGCGCTGATCGTATTGTCGGTGGCCAGCGTGACCAGGCCCCGCACGCGGCCATCCGCCGTATCCCCCTTGACGCCAATATGAAAGCGATCGAGGGTAGCGTCGAATGTGGCCGCGTTGCTCAAATCGAACGTCCCGGTCACAAAGGCGTTCGTTGCGGCGTTGTTGCGGCCGACCACCAGATCCGCGGCCGGATTGTGGTTGCCCGCCAGCGTGACCCGGCTGCCGGGGCCGCGCACGTCGACGCCGGCGTTGGATCTCTGTTCGCCCAACCGGAACGTGTCCACAAACAGGTCACTGGACTCGCCCAGCGTCAACGTGCTGGTCAGCTCCGGCGTCGTGTGGTATGTGTTGGTCGAATGGGCGATGCGGATCAAATCGGCGTACAGCGTGTTGTCCTGAGCCAGCGCCACCGAGCCTTTTGCGCTGGCGCTGTTCAGGGCCGTGCCGATCAGCAGTTGATCGACCGCGGCCACCAGGGTGCCGGTCGCCGCCAGATCGATCGCGCCGGTGACGCCGCCGTCGGCCGTGTTCCGCCCGCCGTCGTTGTAGCCGACTTGCACGCGGGCCACGTCGCTTTCCTGAGGTCCGATATCGATCGTCCCTGCGCCACCCGTGAAGTAACCCAGCGCACCGCCGCTGCCGCCGCCGGTGTTGCCCCAGCCGACGCTCAGATCGTTCAGGTACAGGGTCCCGCCCGCGCCGCCCGTCAGATTCCATTCGCCGCGGCTGACCGAGCTGGTTCCGACGTCGTTCATGCCGATGTACAGATCGGTCCGCTGCGCGGCGGAACCCAAGTCCAACGTACCACCGGGACCGGAGAAGGCGACCAGCCCATTTCCCTTGCGCCGGCCGACGTACAGCGTGTTGGTGGTGATCGTATTCGGGCCGCTGCCCAGCGTCAGCGTGCTCTGGTTGTCGGGCTGGCCGGAATTCGAATTATCGCTGACCGTGACCGTGCCAGCGGTGATCGTATTCGCCGTGTCAGACAGCGCCAGATGGCCTTCGGTCGCCGCCCCGTTGGAGGTCGCCACGTTGACGTTGCCCACATCGATGGCAACCGCGGACGCGGCCGAGAAGTCCACATCGCCGGTGGTCAGGCCGCTGGTGCCGCCGTTGTCGCGCAGCGCCACGTTGAAGTTGCTGCCGCTACCGGCACCGATCTGGACCGTTCCCGTGTCGACGGTCAGCGATCCCGTCCCGCCGTTGTGACCTACGCGGACGTGATGGACCGCAAAATCGCCGTGAACGATCATGGCGCCGCCGTTGACGTTGACCGTACTGGTGGTCACCGCGCCGTTGCCGGCGCCGTTGTTGACTCCGCGGACCAGATTGCCGTTGACCACGAACGAGCCGCCGCTCATGGCGATTGTGCCGGACGCCTGCTTCGTTCCGCTGCCGGTCGCGGCGGTGTGATCGTAATTGGCCAGCAAGACGGAATTGGCTTGCACGGCATTGTCGCCGTTGCCGCTTAGCGTGAGCGTGCCGACGGCACTGCCGCTGCCGGTGCCCGGCGCGTCGGAGGCGTAGTCGCCGATCACCAACCGATCGAGATCGGCCACGAACGTGCCGCCGGACAGATTCATCGTGCCGGTCGCGGTGGCTGACGTGCCGGAATCGCTGTTGTCGCCGATGCGCAAATCGGCTCGGGCGCCGCTTCGGCCGCTGAGATCGAGCACGCCGGCCGACGCGAACGACACGTTGCCCGTGCCCTTGTGCGAGCCGACGATGAGCGTGTCGACGTGGAAGACGTTCATCGCGCCTAGTTGGATGTTGCCCGTCACCGTCCGGACATTGCCGCCGTCGATGTGGCCCAGTCGCAGCAGGCCGGCGTCGAGGTTGTTGTCGGCGCCCAATCGGAGCGTGCCCGTGACGTTCCCCGTGCCGCTGTTGTTCGTCAGCCAGCCGAGATAGAAGTTCGCCAGATCGGCGTGGAAAGAAGCGGCGGCCGACACGTCGAGCGTTCCGCTGGTGCCCGTGTTCAGGTTGGCGTTCCGTTCGCCGATGCGAAACGTTCCACTGCCGCTGCCGAGACTCACATCGCCGCCGATGGCGGTCACCGTGGCGGTCTGGCCGTTGGAGCCGATCACGCCGCCGGAAGTCACGTTCACGTCGTCGAGCAACTGCACCGCACCCTGCCGGACGCTGAATTCGTCGACCGTGACGGCCTCCTGGAACGTTGTCAGACCAACCACGGCTTGTTGGGTGAAACTCCGGGCAGCGACCGGGCCCAGAAAGGCCGCCTGGTTGGCGTTGACGATCGTCAAGTCATCCAGGGCGACGCCCGTGTAAGTCGTCGCAGGTCCTGTGCCCGTCGGAGCGGCCAGGGAGCTGCGCTGCAGAACGAAACTGTCCACCGCGGCTCCGTCTTCGCGGGCCGTCACGCGGAACGTGTAGAAACCGGGGGTGGGGATGCTCCACAGCGGCAGCGTCTTCGGCGAGGCATCCGCGCTGTTGAGTTCAAAACCTGCTGCGGAGTCCCAGGGCGTCGTGGCGAAGTTCTTGTCTGCGCCGATCGTGAATTCGTACCAGTCGGCAATCGTGCCGCCGGCCCCGTCTTTCAGTTCCACGATGTCGGTGAAGATCGAGTCGGAACCGCCGTCGAAGCCGTCCCAGCGGAAGTACAGGCGGTATGTGCCGGGGGTGGCGATGTACATCAGATGGCGGATCTCCGGCGGGTTGGTAGGACCGCCGCCACCAGCGCCGCCGTCGGGCAAGTCCTGAACGTAGGCCCCGCCGCGGGCGTTGGCGAAGGTTCCGCCCGCTCCGGGATTCTCGGCAGGTACGACCAGCCAGTTGTCGCCGCCGCCGTGCGCGATCCGCAGCGTGTAGTCTTCGGCTTCGGCCACGATTCGGCCACCCACTTCGAAATAGGCGGCGGGCGCAGGCAGCGGAATGCCGAACGCGCCGATCTCGCCGGCGAACGTGATCGTGCCGTCCGTGCCGGCGTTGAGGCTCAGGTCCGGGCTGACGCTCAAGCCCGAGACGGTGCCGGTGAAGGACACATCCCCGCCGCCGCCCGCCGAGGTGTCGATGGTGATCGAATCCCCGATCCAGGCCGCGCTGTCGATCGTGACGTCGCCGCCGCCGCTGGTCGTGATGTCCGCATTCAGCACGGTGGCAGCGGCGGTGACCTCCAGCGAGGCCACGCTCAGCGCCGTGCCCAGCAGCACGAAGTCCGTCTGGCCGCCGCCATCGATCGCCAGGTCGCCGCTGAACACGCCGGGCGTGAAGGCCGCCAGCAGCAGTCGGTCGTCGCCGGCGCCGCCGTAGATGGTCAGGCTGCTGTAGCCGCCGATGTCCAGCACGGTCGTGCTTTCGTGCGTGCCGGTCAGGCTGAGGATGGACAGATCGTCAACCAGCGTATCGGCGTCCGCGTCGAGCATCGAGAACTGGGTGGTATCGTCGCCGGCCGTCAGGTTCACGGTCAGGTTCAGGCCGCCGACGCCGATCAAGACCGGTTCGAGTCCCGCGTAGGTAATCACCGTCCCGTCCAGGTCCAGCGTGCCGCTGTGCGCAGCGGTGTGGTTCAGGATCACGTCGATGAACGAGCCGCCGATGATGCTCAGCGAGTCGTTGCCCCCCGCGCCGCCGTCGAACGTCACGGGGATGTCGAAGAACCCGCCGCTGGCCGCGTAATTGACCGTCAGGGTGTCCGTCTGTCCGCCGATGCCGTTGACCGTGTAAGCGGTCACGAGATCGTACCGCCGCGAATCCACGACGTCGCCGTTGCGCAGCAGTTGGAGCGTGTCCTCGGGGCTGGTATCCAGCAACCGCAATTCAAAGTCCGCACCGCCCTCCATTTCCGTGTAGACCGCTGGGCCGCTCGTGGTCAAGCTGAAGTCGTTACCCGTGCCGGCGAGGTAGCTGTAGTAGCCGGTCGTGCCGTTGAACGCCGTCACATGGCCCTCGGCCACGTTTTGGAACATATCCGTGATGGGGCCGGCGGCCGTGTTATCGATCAATCGGAACGCGGTGCCGGGAGTGGTGGCGCCGGCGGCGTTCAGGGCCAACAGGCCCGGCACGGGGTCTTGCAGGTCGATCGTACCGCCGCTCCGGATCTGGTCCGCGGTGTCGTCGACCAGGTCGGCCTGGAAGGTGCCGCCGCTGAGCGACAGGCTGGCGACGGTCAGCGTCCCGATGTCGCCGGCCTCGGGTGAGCCGATCGTTCCCAAGGTGCCGCCGGTGATCGTGCCGCCGGTGGGGACCGTCACGGCCCCGCCGATCACGCCGGTGCCGCCCAGCGTCGTGCCAGCGGCGACGGTCACGGCCCCTGTGGCGGCGCTGTTGTCGCCATCGACCAGCAGGGTGCCGCCGTCGACGGAACTCGCGCCGGTGTAGGCGTTGGTGCCGTCGAGGATCAGTGTGCCGCCGGTGGTCTTGGTCAACCCCGTGGCGCCGCCGTTGATCTCGGCGACGTTTTGCAGTGTGCCGCCGCGGAAATGGAGCACATCGATCGGCGTAGCGCCGCCGATGGCGTGGCCCGCCATATCCAGCGTGCCGCCGTCCAGCGTGATCGTGGTGGTGGACGTTCCACCGGCGTCGATGATATCGGCGTTTGCAGTGACGGTGCCGCCGGTGACGTTCAGCGTGCCGAGGGCTGCGCCGCCGCCGGTGTGATTGGCCAACTGGAAGCTGCCGCCGGCGCTGACGGTGAACGTGCCCCCGCCCACATTCAGCGTGGCCGTGGCCGGGCCGCTGCCGTTGCTCTTGGTGCCCATATCCACCGCGGCCACCGTGAACTCTCCCGCATCAAGAGAGAGCGTCGCCGTGACGCCGCCGCCTCCGGACACGGTTCGCCGGGCCATCGTGAGCGTGCCCGCGACCACGTCCGCAGCATGCCCGAGCAGGTTGAGCGTGCCCGTCGGCGTGGCGCCGGTGCCGCTGGTAGGGTTGCTGGCCAGCGTGATGTTCGCCGCGCTCGTGCCGCCCGTCCGGCCCCGAATCGCGACCGTGCCGGGACTGCCGGCCGCCTGCGATGCGAACGTAATCGTCCCGATCCCCTTCCCGAGACCGGCCTCGATGGTGTTCGCGTGCAGGGTATTCGTACCCGTGCCCAATCGCAGAAGGCTGGGACTGGCATTGCTGTTGACCGAGTTGCTGACACTCAGGATATCGGCGGTGATTGAATTGGCCGTGTCCGACAGGGTCAGCGTACTGCGGATCCGCGAGCCGTAACCGACGCGGAAGTTCGTCACCTCGGCCGTGAACGAATTCAGGCCCGACAGGTTCACCGTCGCTTGGTTCTCCGTCGCGTTCTGGTCGCTGTTCGCGATGCCGATGTCGATCGTCCCCGACGCGTTGGAGATGCTCACATCGCCGCCGCCGGTCATCGTCAGACTCGTGGAGGCGCCCGTGGTACTCGGGACGCCGACGGACAGGGTGCCGGTGACATCCAGCGTGTGACCGGCGGGAAGCATGACCGTGCTGACGGTGGCCGTGTTGCTGCGGACGTACAGATTGCCGGCGCCGGACGTGCCGGGGTTCGTGAACTGGACGGACGCCGCCTTGCCCGTGCTGCCCATGGTCAGGTTGTTCACCTGCAGGACGCCGCCGACGGTCATGGTTCCGCCGTACAGATTGACGGTGCTGGTGCCTTGCCCGGTGGAACCGCTGCCCTCCCAGACGTTGCCGCCGACGTCCAGCGTGCCGCCGCCCAGACTCAATATCCCCGCAGGGTGCCCTCCGCCCGCAGTCGTGGTCTCCCAGCCGAGGTTGACGTTCGATGCATAGATCGTCGCAGTACCGGCCGAGAAATCGACGACAGTGCTGTTGTTGCCGCCCGTCGAGACGTTCTTCGAGCCCACGGTGATCTCCGTGCGGTTGGTGTCGGTTCCCAGGTTGACGACACCGTCGGCCGGCACATCCACGGTGCCGGTGGCCTTGTACTCGCCGACGACAAACAGCGGCGTCGCGATCGCGTTCGTGCCGCCACCCAAGTGCAATTCGCTGGCCCCGCCGTTGTTGCCGCTGCGGCCGACCTTGATCTCGTTGGCGGTCACGGTGTTGTTCGCAGCCAGGGTAACGATCCCGCGGGCGACGCCGTCCAGGTTGTCGCCCTTGACGCCCAGATGGAAGCGGTTCACGTCCGCGGTGAAACCGCTGGCGGCACTGAGATTGAGCGTCCCGATCGAGAGCGATGCCGAACCCATATTACCGGGGTTGGTGCCCACGATGAAGTCGTCGCCGGTCTCGCCGTTGCCGACACGGACCGTACCGCCGCTGACGGACACGGTGGCACTGCGTCCGGCGTAGCCGATGCGGACCGAATCGCTGACGGTCAGGTCGCCGTTGATCTGGGCGCTGGCGGCCTCCCTCACGAAGAAGTCTTGGACGGACAGCGAGCTGTTGAAGGTGGCCTGATCGGCTTGGACGATCTCCAGGCGGCCGATGGGCTGGGCCGCCGGGCCGTTCCCGGTGGGCGCCGGGTCGGCGGCCGACTGCAGCACGAAGGCGTCGATCGCGACGCCGTCCTCGCGCTGGTCGAACTGCAAGGTGTAGGTTCCCGCTGCGGGGAAGTTCCATTGGACCGGACTGCTGCCTCCCGCCCCCGTGCTCTCGATCCCGCCAGCGCTGTGCCATGATTCGGTGGCAAAATTGCTGTCGACCTCGCGACCTAGGACGTACCAGTCCGCTTGGCCGCTGCCGACGCCATCCACCAGTTCCACGATCCGCGCATAAAAGGAATCGCTGTTTCCGGCGGGACCATTCTTATTGCCGTCCCAGCGTACCCACAGCCGGTAGGTGCCGGGGATGGCGACGGTCAGGTCGTATTCCACTGTCGGCCCGTCGCTCTGGCCGCCCGGTCCGCCGTTCGCGTCGGGCAAATTCTGGAGGAAACGGCCGCCGCGGGCGTTGGCGATCGCCGGCGCCGTGCCGGCCGCCTCGTCGGGCACCACGAGCCACTGCCAGCCGCCGGCCGCGGTGCGCCGCTGGAACAACTCCGCTTCGCCGACGATCGGCCCGACGGTGTCCGAGTAGTAGGCCCCGGCGAGCATGCCGTCGACCAGAATGTCGCCGCCGCCCGCATTCAGGGTCAGGTCGCCATCGGTGGCGTTCATTGCCGCCACGTGGCTGGTGAAGGTGATGTTCCCGCCGCCCGCGGCCGAGGTGTCGATACTGGTGGAGGTCCCCAGCCAGACGGTCCCGTCGAGGAGCACCCGGCCCGCGCCCGCCGTGGTGAGCGTGCCGCCGTCCAGATAGATGTTCCCCGCCGTGACGTCGAGGTTCCCGTTGAGCGACAGGGCCGTGCTGATCGTGAGGGTATCGTCGACGCCGCCGTTGATCTGCAGCAGGCCGGCCGGCTTGTCGTAGTCGAACAGTTCCAAGGTGGCCGGCGTGTCCGTGCTTTCCAAGCGGAGTTTGCCGCCGGCTTCGCTCAACCGGGCGTTGTCCGCACCGACGGGCAGATTCAGGACCAAGTCGGTCACGGTGCTGCCGGTCATGTCGACTGGTTCCAGGCCCGTGAAGCTGATTGTCGACGCTCCTCCTCCGGCATCTTCCACGTCCAGTCGGCCATCCAAGGCCGGTCCGCCTTGGCCGCCGAACGTCACGGTGACGGAGGCGAACTCCCCGCCGACGACGTCCAGGCGATCGTTGTCGCCCGCAGACTCGCCGCCGTGGAAAGTCACCGGCTGGGCGAAGAACCCGCCCGTACCGCCGTAATGGACCGTCAACGTGTCGCTGCCGCCCGCGCCGTCGATGGTCCAGGACGTCACCGCGGCGGCGGCTCGCGAGTCGACCACCGCGCCGCCGGCCAGCAATTGCAGGTAGTCCGCGCCGCCGATATCGACTTGCCGCAGCTCGAACTCGTCATCGCCCGCGGTGCCAATCGTGCCCGCCGCGCCGGCCTGGAACAGCACCGCGTCGTTTCCGTCGCCGCCGGCGTAGGACAGCACGAAGTCGATCCCGTTGACGGTCACCGTCGCGCCCTCGGCGAGGGTCGCGCCGAGGCTGTCCTTGAACGTGCCGCCGACCGGATCGCTGCCGTCGTTGTCGATCAGTACGATCAGCCGGCCGGAGGCCGAGGCGATCGTGCCCGTGGCGTTCAAGGTGGCGCCATTCAACGCGATGCTGCCGAGCACGCGGATCTGGTCGTGCTGCGAGCCCGCGGTGGGGCCGTTGATCTCGACGGCGAAGGAGGACGTGTCGCTGAGGGTCAGGCCGTTGTTCAGCGTGAGCGTCCCCACGTTGCTGCCGGGGGCCAGAATGCCGTTGGGGTTGATGGTCACGCCCCCGCCGATCGTCCCGGCGCCGCCCAACGTGGCGCCGCTGTTGACCGTCACGGCCCCGGTGGCGGCGCTGGCATCGCCGTTGACCAGCAACTTGCCGTTGGACACGGCGGTCGTGCCGGTGTAGGCACTGGTGTTGCTCAGGACGACCGTCCCCGAACCGGTCTTGGCGAGGTCCCCGCTGCCGGCGATGACATTGGCGATGGTCAGGGTATGGGTGCCGGGCACGTCGAACGTGCCGTGGGACACGCCCAAGGTCACGCCGCGGTTGGCGTCGTCGATGGCAAAGGAACCCGTGGCGCGGAGGGTGCCTCCGTTCAAGGTCAGCAGCCCCGCGTCGAAGGCCGCCGGATTGAGTCCCAGATTGGCCTCGGCGTTGATCGACACCACCCCCTCCAGGATCGTCATCTGGCCGTCAATGCCCCCGACGCCGTTGGAGGCCGCGGGCGTCGTATTGGCGCCCTGGATCGTCAAGGTTCCGGAACCCTGCTTGACGATATCGACATCCATCCCGCTCGTGCGGCGGGCGTAGCGGGCGAGGTCGATATTGCCGGAACCGTCGAACGTGAAGGCCGCGGTTGTCCCCGTCAGATGGAACAGCATCTCGCTGTTGAAATCGAGTAACCCCGTGCCGTGGTTGGCGATGGTCGACGTGACGCGCGGTCGAACCTGGACCGAGTTGAAAGTCTGGTTCCCGCCGTTGACGGTGATGCCCTTGTCCCAGGTGTACAGAACACCTCCGCTTCCGACGTTCATCGTGAAGTCAGAGATGCCCAAACCGAGATCCTCAAACACGATTCCCTGAGCGTTCTTGTCCCCATTGTTCAACGTGGTCGTGAGGTTGGAGGTGCTGAAATGCGCTTCCGTGGTGCTGTTCGGGATTCCAGCGGACCAGTTGGCCGTCTTGCTCCAACTACCGTCCACGGCCGTCGTGTTCCAATAGCTGGTCGCCAACAACCGCCGGTCTTCCAGTGGTTCAAACAACAGCCGGCGCCGCCAACGTGACTGTCGGGCGCGGCGAGATCGAGTGGCGAGACAGCGACGGTCGGGAAGACGAGAGGTGACCCAGGATGACATGGCAAAAACTCCGTAGCTCAGATGCCCACCGGAAAACTCTTACAGCAAACAAAAGAGGAAATCGGCGCCCAGCAGTGGAACCGCGAGCGACCCGCCGTCCGCCGACAACTCACGTAGGATGGCTCTCCGAGCCGTCCAGGACGGCTCGGAGAGCCATCCTACGCGACTGGACGGCTCGGAGAGCCATCCTACTTGACTGGTCGGGTCGGAGAGCCATCCTACGTGACAGTGGCCAGTGGCTGTGCTTGAGGCCGAGCACGACGACATGCCAAGTGGGAAACAACAGCGTGTCAGGCCATGCTCGACGGTGTCCTCGCGACGCTCGCGAACCCCCACGATCACGGCGAACTCACGACCTACCAGCGACGCGCTCGAAAAGGAGGGCCAAACCGTCTACCTGCTTCTCTGCCTGCAATCTCGACTGCCCGCTTGCCCATTTACCTCGGTGCCAGACGCGAGCTTAGGTGGGACGAGATGCACGCCTCCCGTTCCGCGCCCCCCTGTCTACACAATTTC
>CAYPGE010000297.1:0-11944 GCA_964409865.1 uncultured Pirellulaceae bacterium | reverse complement strand
CGTGCCGCGCGGCACGGTCAAGCAGTTGCGGATTTTTACTTATCATTTCGCCTACCAGGGCATGGGCGGCCTGCTGGGCGTGATCGGCATGGAAGGTCCGTGGGACATCAAACGCGTGCTGGGCACGGTTCCGGTGAATGCGGACGGTTCGGCCAAGTTCCGCATTCCCGCCAACACGCCCGTTTCGCTGCAGCCGCTGGACGACGAAGGCAAGGCGATCCAGTTGATGCGCAGCTGGATGACCGCCATGCCCGGCGAGACGGTCCAGTGCAGCGGCTGCCACGAGCGGCAGAGCACGGCCCCGCCGCTGAACAGTTCGCTCGCGTTGAACGACCGGCCCGCCGAGATTCAGCCCTGGTACGGGCCGACTCGCGGCTTCAGCTATCCGCGCGAAGTCCAACCGGTGATTGACCGCCACTGCGTGGGCTGCCATAACGGCCAGCCGCGCCCCGACGGCGTGACGCTGTGCGACCTGCGCGGCACCGAGAAAATTAGCGACTGGAAATCCGTGACGCCGGGCAACGGCGGTGGACATGCGGGCAAGTTCTCCGTGGGCTACGCCGAGCTGCACCGGTTCGTCCGCCGGCCGGGCATCGAGAGTCCGTACCGCGTGTTGGAGCCGATGGAGTTCCACGCCGACACCACGCAACTGGTCCAGATGCTCAAACAAGGCCATCACGGCGTGCAATTGGATACCGAGGCTTGGGACCGGCTGATCACCTGGATCGACTTGAACTGTCCCTACCACGGCACGTGGGGCGAGGAATTGGCCAATCCCGGCGTACAGCGCGAGCGGCGGCGGGAATTGCTGAAACTGTACGCCAACGTGGACGACGATCCGGAATCCGTGCCCGACGTCGCGCAGCCGCCCCTCGAACCAGTGGTTCCTCTACAGCCAGTCGCCGTTTCGGCCACCGCCGTAGATTGTCCCAACTGGCCGCTGGACGCCGCCGCGGCCCAACGGCTGCAGGTGGAGGCGGCCAAGATCACACGGCGGGAACTCGACTTGGGAGACGGCCTGAAGATCGAACTGGCGCTGATCCCCGCCGGCCAGTTTGTGATGGGCAGTTCCACGGGCGGCGCCGACGAGCGGCCAGCCTGCCGAGTCCGGATCGAGCGGCCGTTCTGGATGGCGACTTGCGAGATCAGCAACCAGGTCTTCGCCCGCTTCGATCCCGACCATGACAGCCGCGTCGAGGACAAGAACGCGTACCAGTTCGGCATTCACGGCTACCCGGCCAACCAGCCCGAGCAACCGGTCGTGCGCGTCTCGTGGGACGAAGCCGTACAGTTCTGCCGCTGGCTGTCGCAGCACACCGGCGAGAGCTTCACGCTGCCCACGGAGGCCCAGTGGGAATGGGCTTGCCGCGCCGGTTCGGACGCGTCGTTTTCGTTCGGCGGCTCCGAGGCCGATTTCTCGAAGTATGCGAACCTGGCGGACGCCAAATTGAGCGAATTTGCCAGCAATCCTTACACCGTGGACCAGCCCCTGGCAAATCCGACCAAGTACGACGACTGGATTCCCAAGGACACTCGCTTCCACGACGGGGCGCTGCTGACGGTCGCTCCGGGCCGCTACCAGCCCAATGCGTGGGGCCTGTACGATATGCACGGCAACGCCGCCGAATGGACGCGCTCCACGTACCTGCCCTACCCGTATGCCGCCGGCGACGGACGGGACGCGGGCGGCAGCGAGGGCCGCAAAGTCGTCCGCGGCGGCTCGTGGCGGGACGAGCCGAAGCGCGCCACGGCCAGCTTCCGCCTGAGTTACCTGCCGTGGCAGCGGGTCTACAACGTCAGCTTCCGCGTGGTCTGCGACACCTGAATCCGTCGGACGGATTCACGGTTTTCGCCTTTCGTCCTTTGCCGCGCGGCGCCAGAGGAGGTCCACGTCATCTCGCGGCCGGAAACCGAGGATGCGTTTGGCCTTGTCGTTGCGGAATTGACCTTGCGGCGCGTCGCCCAAAATGAAGAACACCTCGAATCGCGAGGGCAAGTTCTCCAACTCGATGGCCAGCCCCAGACGGAAAGCTTCCGCCGCGTCGCGCCAGGAAACCACGAAGGGAACGCCGCCCGCACCGAGCGTCAACTGGCCGGTCTCTTGCAAGCTGTAGAACAGGTACTCTTGCACGTAGATATCGTGGGCTTCCGCCCAGATGCGGCAGATCTCGTGACCGAGCGACTTGGACAGCGGGTACAGGCCGGTTCCCGGATGCGGCGGGATGTCCGGCGGGATCGCAAAGTCCACTCCCTCGTACGTCGGCCCCGCCACGGTAAAATGCGGCCCGGTATTGATGACCCGGCGGATGCCGTGCTGGACCGCGGCCCGCATCACGTGATAGCACCCCAGCGTGTTGACGCGGAACGCCAACACCGGATCGCGACGGACAACCGCCATGTTGACGATCGCATCCATGCCCTCCGCCGCGCGGATCACCTGATCCTGGTCCGTCACGTCCACGTCCCGGAATTCGTGGTCGCCGTACTTCCGCTTGATCTCGTCCGGCGGCGGATGGATGTCCGTGATGCGCAGGCGATGCTCCGCCGCGATCGCTTGCACCACGTGAGGTCCCATGTAGCCGTTGGCGCCGAGCAACAAAACGTTCATGGCATCACCACCGATAATGAGGCCGATAGCCGAGCCCCGCTTGAGCCTTGTTGACAGAAAAACGCGCACCGGGAGAATCCGACAGGATGTGAAACACGGCCCAGTTTTCGGTTCCCCGTGGATAGGAAATCTGTTTTGCGCCGAGGGCCAGCGAGACGGCTTGCAGCACATCGCGCTGGTCGACCCACCAGGGATCGAACGGCTGACCGGCGACGGATTCGGCCCGGACCACCTTGCCGATTCTCAAGACCACGACTTCCAGCTTCCGTTGGCGTGCGAACTCGCGGCCCACGCGTTCAGCCAGGTACTCGGCGACCGCCGGCGCATCGGCGGGAGGACGCGGTTGCCAATCCTCGGCAACCTGAAACACCTCGCCATATCCCGACATCACTTCCAATGAGCTGACGAGTACGGCGCGTCGGACGCCGGCTGCGGCAGCCGCGGTGAACAAGTTGTAAGTCCCGCGTACCCCGGAGTCGATCTGCTCGGCCAGCGCGATGCCGGCCGGCGCCAGCGCAAGGTGGACGATGGAATCGACTCCCTTGACAAGCTCACCAGTGCGATCGTCCGCGGCCAGTTCGCAGCGTGCAAACGGTAGCCGAGTTTGGACGTCGGCGGGCGAGGTCAGTTGCACTGGCCAAGCCTCCGCCAGGCCGTCACCCAAGGCCCGCGCCAGGGGCGTATCGGCGGCAGTCACCAGCACTCGCCGCCGCTGGTCCCCGTCCCGGACCCTGCTCGCCGCTTGTTCCGCCGCCACGAGCGGGCCCGCGGGCCGAGCGGCGACCGCTCCGGCGCCGCCCGCTACGGCCAATCCCGCCCGCTGCAAGAATCGCCGCCGTTTCATGGCCGCCCCCTTTCCCTGCAGGTGCCTAATTCGAGTGTCTTACTTCGGCGGAATCACCGCGGATCCCGGCGAGCGGTGGGCGTTAGCCCACCGGTTTTCCTGGAGGGTTCTCTTGTCAGCATCAGAGGAACCGGTGGGCTGACGCTCGCCGTCCGCCGGAACCGGTGGGCTGACGCCCACCGTTCGCCGAGGTGAGACAGTCGCATCAGTTCATTCTAGGCCGATCAGAACGATTCGGCGAGTAGCCGGAGACCGCAGAACGAATCCTTGCCAGAGCGTCCCATCGGGGCGATAATCAGAGGCGGTGCCGGCGGGCACGCCACGGGCGGACGCGTCTTGCGTTTCTTCGTTGACCTGCACGCGTGATTTCGCACCTTCCTCCTCCTCGACGACGGCAAAGGAGCAGCCATGATTCTGTCCTGTTCGCCGCGCTGGGCCGCCTGCCTCATTTTCGCGGCTCTTACCGCGCCAAGTGCCGGCGAAGACGTACTCCGCGAGGCCTTCGATGTCGAATCCGACCGTCCGCCTCTGGAGCACACTTGGGGCGATGTCCCCTCGGCGGTCAACCGCAACGCGATCCGTCCCGGAGTCGGCTTCGACGGTTCCTGCGCGGCCCTACTACAGGCCGATTTTCCAACCACGGTTCAGCATCGCCTGTCGTACTGGTCGTACCGACTGCCGGATCCCGTGCCCTTGATTCCGCAATTGGAGAGGATTTCGTTTCGGGTGAAGACCAACGTCCCGGTGTCGATCAAGATCGGCATTTCACCCTTCGGCTTCATCTATCACGGTCCCGGCGTCGGCGCATCGCCCCAGTGGCAAGAGGTGCAGCTGAGCAATGCCTACGACGAATTGAAACGCTGGTGCGAAGGCGGCCAGCGGCAGGCCGGCGACGGATGGATCCAATCGGTCATCGTGGCCGTTGCCGACGCACCGGAGACGCGGGCCGAAGTCACCGTAGACGACATTTTCATTAGCGGCGCAGCGGGAGTCGCCGAGGCGGTCAAGAGAGAGGCGTTTGCCCGCCGGATCAAACGCATCCGCATCGCGCCAATCTCGCTGGTCTGGGACGAAGGACACCGGACGCTGGACGCGACCCTGACCGCGCTGGACGAGGCCGGCCAATTGGGCGCCGACCTGGCGTGCCTGCCGGAGGAATGCGTGGACCAGTCGCCGGAAACCATCCCCGGCCCCGCGTCGTTGGCCATCGCTCAGAAGGCGGCACAGTACCACATGTACGTCGTCGGCAACCTCCGCGAACGCGACGGCGAGGAGGTTTTCGTGACGTCCTTCCTGTGCGACCGCGGCGGGCAGATCGCCGGCAAGTATCGCAAGTCGCACCGCTTGCCCTACGAGCACGACATCGCCCTGGGCGACGATCTGCCCGTGTTCGCCACCGATTTCGGCGCGCTGGGGTTGAAGATCGGCAGCGACCACTACTTTCCGGAAATCGACACGGTGCTCGCCCGCCGCGGGGCGACGCTGGTCGTGTGGTCCACACGGCCGTTTCCGTGGCGCGACGAGCACTACTTCTCATACGCCCTGCGCGGCCGGGCAGTGCAGAACGGCTTGCACTATGCGGTGGCCCAATACGCCGGCAAGCACGGCTACGGCGGCTATGCGGACCGTTTCTCCTGGACGGCCTCCTGGCCGCTGGGACGGGCGCAGGTCCTGGACCGCGACGGCCACACATTGGCCGATTCGGGCCACGCGGGTGGCGTGGCCCTGGCCACAATCCCGGCCGCGCGGTTGGGCGGCAGTCCGCACAACGGCGGCTATGAAACCACCGGCCCGTTCGCGGCGATCGCGGCAGCCGATCTGCCGCCGCCCCCGCCGGCCCGTGAGAAACGCGCGATCAAGGCGGCGGCTATCGAGTGCGATACGGACATCGACCGGCTGATCGCCAAACTCGATCAGTGCGGCCAGCAAGGCTGCGACATCGTCTGCCTGTGGGAATACGTCTGGTACGCCAACGATGAAGAAGTCGAGAAGTTCAAGACGCGCAACCAGCAATGGCTGGCACGCATCGCGGACGCCGCCAAGCGGAACCGGATGAACGTGGTGATCGCCGGCGAATTGGAACGCGGCTTCAACGAATCCATCGTGTACGACCGGGAAGGCCGCGAAGTGGGCCGCTACACCAAGATCGCTCAGACCACGTCCCGCGAATCCAAGTACTATCGTGCCGGCGATCGCGTCGGCGTCTTTGACCTGGATTTCGGGCGGATCTGCAGCAAGATTTGCCCTGGACGTCTCGCGGCACGAGATTGACCGGGTGGCGGCGCTGCACCAGGTGGACTTGATGCTGCTGTCCACGCAGGACGCCGGCCCGTACAGCGAACACATCCGGCTGCGCGACGGCCATCGCTGTGTGGACAACGGCTACTACCTGCTCCGCGCTGGCGGCGGGGGCGCCGAGTGCGATCATCGGACGTACATCATGGACCCTTGGGGCGTGGTGTTGGCCGCCTCGCAGTTCGGCGTCAATAACCCGCCGATCGTGACGGCGATCGACCTGAACAACCGGCCGAAGTACTTTGAGTGGCCGGAAGAAGTCCGCCGCGCCGGCGTGTATCCGGACCCGGTGGTTCGCGGCATTCCGGCAGAGCAGCGGATGAAGATGTACGGCCGCTTCCATCGCCCCACGGCGAAAGGCGACCTGCGAGCGGTCCTGCTGCCATGCCGCCGGCCCGAGCTGTATGCCCCTTCTAACAAGCCGCAACCTTAACCCGAAGCACGAGGTCTTGGTATGTCGTACGCGTACGACGAGACACTTCCGTCTGACGACTCGTCGACTCTCGAACAGATCGTCAAACAGTTCGAAGACGCCTGGCAGCGAGAAGAACGGCCGGTCCTCGGCGCGTACTTGCAGGCGGCGGATGTCCGCGTGGATCACCGCGCCCTGCTGGTCGCGTTGGTGCGGATCGATCTGCAGCACCGCCTGCAAAGCGACGTCACCGCGCGCGTCGAATCGTACTTGGAAAGCTATCCGGAGATCGCCTCGGACGATACGGCGCTGCTCGACTTGATCGCTACCGAGTACGAACTGCGCAGGTGCCGCGAACCCTCCGTGGCGATTGCGGAATACGTGCAACGCTTCCCGCGGCTGAGCGGTGAATTGTCCTCGCGGCTGAAATCTCCGTCGGGCACTTCAGGGCGGGGTGCCGTGCGATTGAATTGTCCTTACTGCAAGGCCGCCATCGAGATCCCTGACGAGGGCCAGCAGGACATTACGTGTCCCCTCTGTGGCAGCACGTTTCGGCTCAGTTCCGAGCGGTCGACGGCCCTGTGGACGCCGGTCACGCTGCCCCCGATCGGCAAGTTCCAGTTGATCGCCCGAATCGGGCAAGGCGGGTTCGGGACGGTCTATCAGGCGCGAGATACCGACTTGGGACGCATCGTGGCTATCAAGATCCCGCGGAGCGAACGATTCTCTACCGTGGAAGACCAGGAACGGTTCGAGCGTGAGGCCCGAGCCGCAGCCGCGTTGGAGCACCCCGGAATCGTCCGCGTGCTGGAGTTCGGCCGCAGTGAGGCCTATCCCTATATTGTCACTGAATTCGTGCAGGGGATTACTCTGGCCGACGCCCTGACCGGCCGGCGATTCGGCTTCCGCGAGACGGCCCACGTCGTCGCCCAGGTGGCCGAGGCGCTGGAGCATGCGCACCAGAGAAAGGTGATCCACCGGGACGTGAAACCCTCGAATATCATGCTCGCGATGGAACAAGCGGCAACTCCGGACGCGGCGCCGCCCGACGCACCGGGCACGAGGTCTGGCGACGAGCCGTCTTGGCGGCCGCGACTGATGGATTTCGGCCTGGCGCGGCAGCAACAGGACGACGTCCGCGTGACCGTCGAAGGCCAGGTGCTGGGAACGCTCGCCTACCTGAGCCCCGAACAGGCGCGGGGCGAGGGCCACCGCGCCGATCACCGCACCGACGTGTACAGCCTGGGCGTCGTTCTGTACCAGATGCTGGTGGGGGAACGCCCCTTTCACGGCAATCGCAAAATGCTGCTGCACCAGGTGATGTACGACGAGCCGCGGGCGCCGCGGAAGGTGAACGATCAGATCCCGCGCGACCTGGAGACGATCACGCTCAAGTGCCTGGCCAAGGAGGTCGATCGTCGCTACCGGACGGCGGGCGAAGCGGCGGCGGACCTGCGGCGTTGGCTGGCCAGTGAGCCGATTCGGGCCAGGCCGGTGAGGGCCCCGGAGCAGCTCTGGCTGTGGTGCCGCCGGCGCCCGGCGATCGCGTCGCTCTCGGCGGCCCTGGTGCTGGCCTTCGTGATCGGATTCGCCGGAGTGACCTGGCAGTGGGTCCGGGCCGAGTGGCACGAGCGCGAGGCCAAGCGGCACTTCAAGGCCGCGCGGAACGACGTGGACACGTTTCTGATCGGGGTCAGCGACACGCTCCGCTACTACCCCGGCGTGCAGAAGGCGCGAGAACGGTTGCTGCAACAGGCGGCCGCCGAGTACGAGCGGTTCGCCAACGAGCAGAGCGACGACCCTGAATTGCGTTCGGAATTCGGCAAGGCGTTCATTCGCTTGGGCGACGTGCGGGTGAGCCTCAACGAGTTCGACCGCGGCGTGCAAGCCTACCGCTCGGCGCACTCGCTGTTCGACGAGTTGGCCCGCAAGTATCCTCGCGATCCGGACTTCCGCTTGGAGCGGGCCAACAGCCGCACGAAGCAAGGCATCGCGCGGCACGAAATGGGCCGCCACGACGAGGCGTTCAACGAGTATCAGGACGCCCGAACGGAACTGGCCGCACTGATCGAGACCGCTCCTCACGTTCCTCAGTACCGGGACGGCCTGGGCACCTGCCTGGTCAATTTGAGTCTGCTGCAAAACGCCGCCGGCCGGCATGCGGAGGCGGAACAGACGATTGGAGAAGCGATCCAGCAGTTCGAGAAGCTGGCGCCCCCAGGGGACAAGCCGCGGAAGGACACCGACGGGAGGCGATACCGTTTTGCGCTCGCCACGGCCCGCAACGTTCGGGGCCTGCTGCTGAGTTCACAAGGCCGCAACGCGGAGGCCGCCATCGTGTTTCAGCAGGCCGCTGGCGACTTCGCGGTATTGGGCCGGGCCGATCCGGATCATCCAGACTACGTCCAGGCCCGAGCGGACAGCCATCTGAACCTGGCAAATGCGCAACGGAATCTAGGGGGGGAGGACGAAGCGCTGAAGGCTTACGAGGCCGCAACCAAAGACTACCGGGACTTGCTGAAAGCGATCCCGGACGTGCCCGCCTATCGGGAAGACCTCGCGCGGTCGCTCACCAACACCGGCCAACTGTGGCACAAGATGGATCGGAATAACGAAGCGAAGCAACTCTTGGACGAAGCGTTGGCCATTTTCACGGGCCTCGTTGAGGAGTACCCGCTGTTCGGCCGCTACCACAAGGAACTCGCCCTGACGCGCTGTTCGCTCGCTCAAACCTTGCGAGATCTGGGCGAACTCTCCCAAGCGGAATTCCTGCTCCGCTCTGCGCTGGAGACTTGCCGCCTATTGGCGGAGAGCGACAAGAACCCGGAGTATCAGGAATTAGGAGCCGTGTTCCGCAGCAATCTGGCTGGCGTACTCCACCAGCGAGACCAGCAGGAAGAGGCGCTCCAGGAATTCCACACCGCCATCCAAGACCTGCGGACGCTGGCCGAAGCCCATCCTGACATGCTCAGTTATCGGGACGAACTCGCCTGGAGCTACGCCTACCGCGGCGATCTGCTGCTGGACATGAAGCAACCGCCACAGGCAGCCGACGATTACCGGCAAGTACTGCAACTGAGGCAACAACTCGTCAAGGATTCTCCCGACGCGGAATACCGGTACCGGCTTGCCTGGTTCCTGGCCAACTGCCAAGACGCCAAGCTGCGAGATCCTGCGGCCGCCATCGTACTGGCACAGCAAGCCGTCGACCTAACGCCCAACAGCGCCTCGTACTGGAACGCCTTGGGTGCCGCCCATTACCGGGCAGGCCACTGGGACGACAGCATTCGGGCGCTGAACGAAGCCCAAAAACGCCGGCCAGAGGGCCATTGCCTCGATTGGTTCTTCCTGGCGATGGCCCACTGGCAAGCGGGAGAAAAACAAACGGCTCAGGACGATTGTGAACAAGGCGTCCGCTGGATGGACATTAACTGTCCGGCCAATCCCGAAATCAAGAGGTGCCGTGACGAAGTTCCGTCGCAGTTACGCCCGCGCGACAGCCAAGAGTGATCTTCCGATACTTTCACGCTCACTGTCGCGCGGCGACGACGTTCCGCCGCATGCTCCACTACTCCGTGTCATGGCTAGTGCGTCGTCAAGGCTAAACTTTGGGGTAGCGTGGGTGAGCGGCACGGCGCTAGCCGCCGGTGGCGACCGGAACCGGCGGCTAGCGCCGTGCCGCTCACAACCCCCGGATTTAGCCTTGACGACGCACTAGGTGCATGTCAGGCTGTTGTGGAAACCGCTAAGCCTCCGGTTGTCAGCAATGTCCTGGAGCTTCGCATAGAATCCCGAGCGCGGGCACTTATCGGATATCCCCGAGTTGTGATGGATCTTGTAGTATCGGTCCGCATTGGTGCGGTTGATTCGCTCGATGATCCAGTTCCCGTCGTCAGCCGCTCCCAAGGCCGGTAAGGCCAGTTCGATGTTTTCAATCGTAGTGCCGACGGTATCGTTAGGAAAAGTGACGTAAGGGAACGGGAAGTAAGGCAACGTCGGGGAATGGAAAACGTAAAAAGTCGTCTTGCCGTACAAGACGAATTTGTGGACCCAAAACGGAAAAACGAAATGTCGTTTCACAAGTTCTGCGGTCAGGTCTGGAAACTCGGTGAGGCGATCTTGAAAGTCGTTGTCTTCACACATGGTTTTGTCTCCAAAACAAGTACGAGGAAACGTGGCCCAGGCGACAGCCAGTTTGTATGAGAATGTCGGGCCTTGTCAACTACCCGTAGAATTAAGGATTCGATCGTCGCTTTGACCAGACCGCGCCCTTCGGCACAGTTTCTTGGGAATGATGAAGCCGGGAATGCCAGATACCGATAAGTTAGATGACACCGGAACTTCGGCGGATGGAGATGCCGACAATTGGACTGGCTTGCCCGCAACCTGTAAAGGATGACATGACGCGTGGGACGACTTACTGCCGGACGCCATTTGGCACTTCTCGCGAGCATTGCTGTTGGGTTGTTTTTTCCCGGGCATAGTTCTGCAGCTGACCCGCCAGATGACCAGGCACCATCGGCGAACGAGACCTCAAACACTGAGGCAGAAAGTCGTGACGCAGAGACTGCCGAACCGCAGATCTTCGAACCAGGTTGGCGATTGGATGAAGCGTCCTATCTGCAGCCCACATCACCGCTTCCCGCCGATCGGCTCCTTGAGCCGACGTTCCCCGGAGTCGATGTCATACCGCAAGGTTTCGCTCCGGGGCCGGACTTCAACCGCAGCTTGCTGTCGTCAGATCGCTCGGAGCGAGCCAGGGGGCCCAGCAGCGAAGTCATTTTCGGTACCGAATCGATGCTGCGGGTCACCACGGATACGGGCAACCTTCTTGGCAAGTCACCACTCGGCCTGGGACTCGGAATTCAACGCCGGACTCCGATCGTGACCGATTCACGGATCCGGGGCCAGACCACCGGCCAGCAACTGGCTTCCGGCTCCTACTGGTTTCCTGCTCGGCAGGACCTGGACACGATGCTGAGCAAAATCGACTCACGCATCGTTCAGAACGTGATTGTCATCAAAGGGCCCTACAGCGTCCTTTACGGGCCCGGATTTTCGTTCTACGACGTGGAACTTCTCAGTACCCCTCGATACCAAGACGGCCGGGAGGTTCACGGCAGTACCAGCCTGGACTATCAGACGAACGGTCAACAGTTCTATGGGCGACAGAACGTTTGGGGTGGCTCGGACAACTGGGGAGTCCGTGTTGGCTACGGTCATCGCACCGGAAACGACTACGAGACGGGCAATGGCACGGAGATGCCGTCCAGCTACAAATCGCGAGACATGGACGTTGCCTTGGGTATGGACCTTTCGCCCGACAGCCATCTGGAATTCAGTTACTTGCGTCTGGATCAGACGGACGTCGAGTTTCCCGCCCAGGCATTTGACATGGACTTCCTCGTGACCGACGGGTACGAACTGACCTACGTCTTGGAGAATCAAGTCTTTTTCGATCGCCTGACCCTGGACACCTGGTACAACCGGACTCGGTTTGAAGGGAACTCGCAACGTAGCGGCAAGCGCCGTCAGATCCCGCAACTGGACGACCCCTTGCACTTTATCGGCTTCACGGACGTGGATGCGATGTCCACAGGTTTTCGAGCGGCCACATGGTGGGGTGAGATCGGCGAAACACAGCTGACAACGGGTGTCGACTTGCGTCTTTTGACGCAGCGTCTGAACGAAACCGACCTGAGCCCTGCACTGGGAACGTCGCTCGATCAGAAGAACGTGTCCTTTCCGCAAGCGTGCATGAAGATTTTTTGGGGGGCGGGTATCG
>CAYPGE010000296.1:0-11945 GCA_964409865.1 uncultured Pirellulaceae bacterium | reverse complement strand
GAATGCAAGCACCGGCAAGGATGCTGCCCGTAGTCGCCGCTGGAAGCACCTGTGTAACCTGCCAGACGTCTCCCGGATCAAATCCATGTAAGTTGTTTTCGTGCAACGATTACGAGACATGTACCTCCAGAACAAGGAACGGCGTCATGACGATTGAACGAGGATTGCGGGCGGCTGCGGGGATCGTGGTTACGGCCAGCGCGGCACTGGGCGTCCTGCATTCTCCCTGGTGGCTGGCGCTGACCGGCTTCGCCGGTTTGAATCTGCTGCAGTCAGCCTTTACCAACTGGTGCCCGATGGTCTGGATTCTGCAGCGGGCGGGGCTGCGGCCATGCGCCGCGGCCAGCGACGCCTAGTGCTTTGTCAATTCGAAACGATCACGAAGGTCGAGGATGGTGTTGAATAATGGCCGTGAGTGACGCCATTGGAGCCGGACGACCGGTTTTTCCCGGATTGGGTGACGTACATCTACCGGGCGAACAGGTCGTACAACCGCCGCCTGAATTCGGCTACGCCCTTGCCGCCAGGACTGCTGGCCCGGCGCAGTTCGGGTGATGGATTGCAGTCGTTGCGGGTATCCGCTTAGATTAGGTGCCATGAGCCACTTGTCCTGCCTGCTGCTGATGTGTTTGATTGCGTTGTTCCCTGCGGCGGGGCGATCGGCCGCGTCCTGGGAGGACTTCTCGGACATGCGAGGCGTGAACTACGTGCCCTCGTACGCCCGCAACGATGTCCAGATCTGGATGGACTACGACGCGGCCGTGATCGATCGTGAATTGGGCTACGCCGAGCGGCTAAAGCTGAACGCCGTCCGCGTGTTCCTGCAGTTCGCGGTTTACGAGCGGGATCCGAAACTGTTTCTGGAACGATTCGAGAGCTTCCTGAGCCTGTGCAGCAGGCATCAGATCCGCATGATGCCCGTCCTGTTCGATTCCTGTTTCGGCGAGTTCCCTGACCTGATGCGTTATCGCGACAAGGACTGGATGGCGTGCCCCGGACAGAACCGGCTCGGACCGGAGCATTGGCCGAAATTGGAGCAATACGTGCGCGATGTGGTCGGCGGGCATCGGGACGATCGGCGGATTGTGATGTGGGACGTGATGAACGAGCCGACCTGTACGAGCTTCAACCAGCCGGACGACCAGCGGCTGATCTGGGCTTTCTTGGACCACTTCTTGGACGTCGTGCGGGAGCAACGGCCGGTCCAGCCGTTGACCGTCGGCGTCGAGCGCAGCTCGCTCGTTGGCAACGTGTTGAACAAGATCGACGTGCTCTGCTTCCACAACTATCGTCGCGATCTGCGCGAGGACATCCGCCAGGTGCAGGCGCTGGCGCGGCAGCACGGCAAGCCCGCGATCATCAACGAGGTTGCAGGCCGGCCGCAGCAGCCCTTCTCGTACGTGATGCCCATCCTGCGCGAAGAGCGGATCGGTTGGTGTTTCTGGGAGCTGATGCTCGGCAAGACCCAGTTCTCCCGAGCCGCGTTTCCCTATCAGGGCCTGATCTATCCCGACGGGACGTGCTTCGACGCCCGCGAGGTGGCGTTGGTGGCGGATGTGAGCCTCGCGGAAGCCCAACAGCAGTTTCCTCAGCGCCCCCGGCCGAAGCTTCAGGAAGACGGCGTCACGTTTGACGGGTTCTGGACCCGCTGGACCGGGACCGGCCCAAACAAAGGCCGGCTGTTCTACGCGACCGACACCGAGTCCACCGCGACGTGGACGTTCGAGGGAACAACAGTCGATGTGATCCACAAGGTGGGACCCGACTGTGGGATCGCCTGCATCACGATCGACGGACGGCCCGCGCCGTTGGCGGAACTGGACACGTATTCGCCGAACGTGGAATGGAACCACCGAACACGCGTGGCCGACGGCCTTGCGCCGGGGCAGCACGTTGTCCGCGTGACGCCGACCGGCAAGAAACAAGCACGTTCCACCAACGTCTACGTGCAAATCGTCGGTTTCGAGGGCTCCTGAGCAAACGTCGAGTGGGATCCGGGCGATGGGCCGCCGGACCGTGGACGCCGTCGCATCGCGTTACGACGCTCGCGTGTCATGACAGACGCTACTGTGGCCCGAGTCCTGTCAGGATCGCCAATTGCGCATTCGCCGTGGTTTCCGTCCACGTGTCCAGCAGGTCCATCGCCTCCGCCGTCCGATCGGCCGTCAACAAGGGGGCGATCTTGCTGGCCAGCTGTTGCTTGTCTGCATGGGCCTGCCTTTCCAGCATCTCCCACTGCGATTTCTCGGTTTTCAATCCTTTTCCGGTCTGGTACAGATCTCCGCTGACCAGGCAGCGAGGCGTCTTGCGCACGCCCGTGAAAACGGGAAACGCCAGGCCCTTGGCCGGCAGCGAGATCCACGCGCAGGAGAGGACATCCGGATGCTGCGGGTCGATCTCGACGGTCATTGCGGAGATCGACGAGGCCAGACAGATGGACGGATCGCGCGAAACGTTGTGGAAAAGATGGAAGTCGATGGGCTCTGTTGCCTGGCGAAGCCTCGTGGCGGCCGGGCTGCCGTCCATGCGGCTGAAGTACACCTTCTGCGTGTGGATCTTGGAAACCACGTGCCGCGCGTTGCTGCTGACTTCCAGGATCGTCCCCGTCCGGTCCACGAACAGCCAATGCGTCCCGTTCACCGTGCCGCCGGCATAGTACCCTCTGTCTGAAAAATCCTGGATGATGTTCAGCGCCTGGCGGCAATCCGCCGCCCGTTCGGCGATGTGCCGCAGCAGGAAATCGTTCATCATTCCCCGGAACCGCGGCTCCGCAGGTTCCGGAAGCAGCGCGTGAGGGTCGCCCTTGCGGGTCAAGCGGGCCGGGTAGTCGGCGCTGCCCGCCAGTCCCTGGTCGTTGACCATCATCGAGCAGTTGATCGAACTGGCGTTCGTCTGGGCGATGAACTTGTTCACGCCAGACACCGAACTCGCCAGCACGTACGCTGCCTGCTCGCAATCCACGTTGTCCCGGTTCTTGTGGAACAAGATGGCGTTGTCCCGCGTGAATTCGCGAGACACCGCATAGGAGGTGCATTCGTGGAATCCGATGCCGCGGGGCGAGTTGGCCAGGAAGGACAGGTAAAGATCCGCGTCCAGTCCTGCGGCACGGGCGATGGCGCGAGACTCCTCGATCCAGTGCGGGGCGACGCGCTTGACGATTTCCACAAACGGCTGAGCGCGTTCGATCAGCGTCTCCTGGGACAGCTTCTCTGTTTTCGCTTTCGTCAAGTACCGTTCCACCGCGTTTTCGATAGCCTGCCGGTTGACCGTCCCCCATCTTTCTCCGACCTGGGCCGGCGTGCCGCAAAGGTCCACCGTGGCGGGCGCAGCCTGTTCCTGGGCCGCCTCCGCAGCGGCGGTCTGCCATCGACCCAAGCCAACCAACGCCAGAAAGATGACGATCCGTGCTTTGCCTGAGCTGATTCTCATTTGACTTCCTTTCTGAATGCGCCAGAGATTATAATCTCAGCAAAACCGGGGAGCGAGAAGACGATGAAGAACACGACACGGCCGAGGCATTGCCTGCCCGTGCGCTGGCTGTGGTGGAACGGGACGGTGGCCCGCTTGGTCACGGCCGGGGTCCTTATGCCCGCCATTTCCGCGGCCGTTTCGGCACAGGCGGCGATCCGCGTCGCGGCGGTGTCCGGCGACCCCTATCCCGCGGCGGTCGGGGCAGATGGGCGCACCACCGCCGTCTACACGGCGGAGATGATGCTGGATGGCAACGTGGAAACCTTCGCCTGCCTGCTGGACGATACTCGGAGCGGGAGCGATCCGAACAGTCGTCCGCCGAACGGCTCGCTGCCGGTCACGGGCATGGTGGTCTTCGACCTGGGGGCGGTGCGCCAGGTCAGTGGCTTGGAGTTAATCTCGCGGTTGGCAGGCACCTGTTATCTGCCTCGCGAAGTAGACGTGCTGGCCGTCGCGGCCGAAAGCGTGACGGCCGAAATGCTGGCCGGGGCGGGCAGCGACCCGCGGTTCCGCACCGTGCTCAGCCGCCACCAGGTGCCGGCCTCCGTTGTGTCGGGGCAAGGCCACGTGATGCTGTGGGACGCGATCCAGACGCGGTTCTTGGGGCTCCGCGTGCGGTCGAGCTACACGCCGGTCGATGGCCGGCACTACAATTACCAGATCGCCGAAGTGCGCGTGCTCGTCGTGGACGGGGACGGGCACCGCGTCGTCCTGACCGGGCAGGGCCAGCAGCTTCTGGAGACGCTGCCCGCACTGGCGGAGGCTGTCAGCCGGGCGGAGACGGAACGGCAGGGCGAGGACGAGTTGGCGGCGGCCGAGCGGCGGTACCTGGAACAGGGGCTCAACGCGACGCAGCCTTATCCCGAAACGCGGCTGCACAAGGACTGGATCTACCAGGACGACGGCCTGGACTACCGGGCCTGCTTTACCGACACGCGGTCGGCCGACCGCGAGCGGCGGATGGTTGAGCGGGTCTTGACAGAACTGGGGCCAGAGGACGAACGGACATTTCCCTTGCGCGCGGAACTCGCCGATCTGATCGGCGGCGGCGTGGTAGGGGCGGACGCGCGGTGGCGGACGCTGTATTTGCGAGCCTGCCAACTCCGGCGACTGGGGCGGCTGGCGGTGCTGCGGTCGCACGCGGCAAAGATCGTCTTCACCAAACACTACTTCCTCAGCGGCGTGGTGCATTACGCGTGGACCGACCATATCACGGACCAGCAGTATTCGGAGCGGAACGTGGACTACCGGATGGGCGCCAGCCTGCACTTGCTGACCATCGGCGGCGACGGCCAGGTGCGGCTGGAGACCCTGCTGGAGACGCCGGCCGGGATCATCCGCGATCCGAACGTCTCCTATGACGGCGCCAAGATCGTCTTCGCGATGCGCCGCAACGACACCGACGACGACTATCACCTGTACGTGATGGATGCGGCCACGCGGGCCGTGCGGCAGATCACCTTCGGCCTGGGTGTGTCCGACATCGAGCCCTGTTTCTTGCCGAACGGCGACATCGTATTTGTCTCGTCCCGCTGCATCCAGCTGACCGACTGCTGGCGGCAAGCCGTCTCGAACCTGTACACCTGCGACAACCAGGGCCGGTTCCTGCGGCGGCTGGGCTACGACCAGGTCCACACGAATTACCCGCAGACGCTGGACGACGGGCGCGTGATCTACACGCGCTGGGAGTACAACGATCGGGGGCAGATCTTCCCGCAGCCGCTGTTCGTGATGAACGGCGACGGCACGGGGCAGGCCGAGTTCTACGGCGGCAATTCGTGGTTCCCGACTTCGATCCTGCACGCGCGGGGCATCCCCGGCACGCAGAAGGTGATCGGCATCGCCTCGGGCCATCACACGACCCAGCGCGGCAAGCTGATCCTGGTGGACCGGAGCCAGGGCACGCAGGAGGCGGCGGGCATCGAGTACCTGGCGCCGCGCAAGGCGGCCGAGGCGGTGCGGGTGGACCGCTTCGGCTGGGAGGGCGAACAGTTCCAGTATCCGTACGCGTTCGACGAGCAAAGCTATCTGGTCACCTATTGCCCCGAAGGCTCCCCGAATCCGCAGAACGGCCCGTTCCCGGTGCCGTACGGGGTGTACTTTATGACCGAGGACGGCCGGCGCGAGCTGCTGGCGTACGACCCGGCGGTCCACTGCAACCAGGCGGTGCCGCTGGTGACGCGCCCCGTGCCGCCGCCGCGGCCGTCGCAGGTGGACTACACGCAGACGATGGGCCGGTACTACGTGCAGGACGTGCATCACGGGCAAGGCGTGGCAGGCGTGCCGCGGGGCACGGTCAAGGCGCTGCGCGTGGTGGCGATCGAATACCGCGCGGCGGACGCCTACTACAACTCGAACGTCGGCGAGGCGGGCCGCTCGCACTCGCGCACTCCGCCGGCCATCAACAACGGCAGCTGGGACGTCAAGCACGTGCTCGGCACGGTGCCGGTCGAGGCGGACGGCTCGGCCTACTTCGAGGTGCCCGCACGGACCCCGGTCTACTTCCAGTTGCTCGACGAGCGGGGCTATGCGGTCCAGACCATGCGGAGCTGGTCCACGCTCCAGCCGGGCGAGACGCAGACGTGCATCGGCTGTCACGAGAGCAAGCACGAGGTCCCGCCGCCGCTGCCCTCCCTCGCGGCGACGCGCTCGGGCGCGCGCCGGCTGACGCCGTTCGACCAGTTCGCCGCGCAGCACGGCGTGCGGAACCCCATCACCGACACCTCGCTCACGCCGCGCGAGGCGGTCAAGGCGCTGCTGACGGTGAACGCCCCGAACGGTCTTGGTCCGCCGGAGGGCTTCAGCTACGTGCGCGAGGTCCAGCCGATCTTCGACAAGCACTGCGTGCGCTGCCACACGGGAGGCAAGGCGGAGGACGGCAAAGACGCACCCTTCAGCCTCAAGGGCGACATGCTGCCGTACTCGTACACGCAGTGCCCGAACAACGGCGACAAGACCCAGGACGCGCATCGCGCCTTTACCGCATCCTACCTGAATCTGACGCGTTTCGGGCACGGCGACGGGCCGGTCAACTGGATCAGCGCCCAGAGTCGCCCCACGCTGCTGCCGCCCTATGCGGCGGGCGCGGCCACCAGCAAGCTGATGCAGCACCTGGAGCCGTCCCACAACGACGTTCATGTCTCGCCGGCCGAGAAGCAACGCGTGGCGTGTTGGATCGACCTCTGCGTGCCGTTCTGCGGCTCGTATACCGACGCCAACCAGTGGGAAGAACAGGTGACGGCGACTTACCTGTACTTCGAGGCCAAGCGGGCACGTCTGGCGGAGATCGAAATCGACAACCTCCGCAAACTGCTGGCGGCGCGGACGCAGGGCCAGACGTTCGCGGCGGAGGATTTTCGGGTGTTCGACCAAGGCGGGCCGGAAGCCCGCCGGCGGTTCGAGCAGACGTGGCTGGAGAAGTAGAGACGCGACAAGCACCGCTACGCATATCGCACGTGGACTTCCAGCTTCTCCAAGGCGACTTGGGCGTCGGCGGGTCCTGGTGCGAGTCCGGCCAGGCGGATGGTGGCGATGTTCTCACCCAGCTTGCACTGGCCGGGGGCGACCGCGAAATCCAGCCGCAAGAGCCGCTGGCGGGGATTGACCCGGTAGTCGCCGGTGCCGCCTGAAGCGGGTTGCGGTTGGGGCGAGAAAATCTGGGGGTCTTTCCACTGCGCGTCTCTTTCCAGGGGCGGCAGGGGAAGTCCGTTGAGGCTGACTTCGACGCGCTGATCGTCGGCCGCATGGAACAGGACCGTGCGGAGGAGAACGGATTTCACCCGCGCGGCATGCGTTGCCAGATCGTCGCTGATCCGCACCAGAAATGTGGCCGGCGTGCCATCGGGCGCCAACGGCAGCGGCAGCGGAGCAGTGTCGTTGCGATTGAAGAAGCCCTCCGCCCAGGGGTACCCGCCACGCCGCTCGACGACAAACGTCTTGTCCTGGAATTTCATCGTCTTGGGGCTGCCGATTTCCTGGTAGGCCTGGCGATGCGTCAGCGGGCCGGGCCGGGCGCCGACGGCTCGGCAGGCCTCGGGCGGCGCGTTCGACCAGTTGAACGTCACCACGCTGTCCGCCCCTTGCTGCCACCAATTGGCGAACACGCCGCGCAGCACTTCGATCGGCGCATAGCGGTAGCCGTCCGTCGTGTGATGATCGTCGAAGCACGGCTGGAGCTTGATGTTCCGGCCCGCCGTGATGCGCCGAAACGCGGCGACGTCGACCTCGACGGACCGCGAACCGAGCGTGAAGATGTCCACCAGGTTTTGCCGGGCCCAAGTCTCCACGTCCAGCCCGTCGATTCGGCACCCTTCGAGAGTCCGACACACCTTCGCGGCCAACAGGTACGGCCGTCCTCGCTTCCGCGCGACGTCCAGGAGCATTCGCCGCACCATTTGCACCAACTCGGTCACGTGCCGGCGGAGTCCCCATTGGCGGCCCGGCGGCAGGCAGGGAATATGCCGGGCGAAGTCGATCTGAATCCCATCCAGGTCGTACATTTCGGCCACTTCCCGCAACGCGCGCACCGTGTGCTCGCGCACCGCCGGCACGGAGAAATCCCACAGGCCGTGCCGCCACCAATCGGTCTTCAGGGTCCAGTCGGGATGCGCGCGCTTCAACGGCGCGGGACCGTCTTTCCAAGCCGCGCCCGTCCCCTCGGTGTTGATGTCCACCTCGCTGACCCGATGATGCCAGAAGACCTCCAGGCCGCGTTTGCGTGTCTCGGCGACCAGCCGCCCGGCGAAGTCGATGCCTTGCGCGCGCCATTTCTGCAGATCGGCGTTCTGGAGCCGATCCAGGAACTCGCTGGGATACAGAACCTGTCCCAGCCGCCCCAGGTCCCACCACACGCTGTCGATCTGCGTGCCCGGTTCGTCGATGTAGCGGAACCGATAGTCCAGCCACGTGTCAAAATCGAGTCCGTACAACTCGTACGGATCGTATTGCACCACGATCCTCCGGCGGCGACGGACCGCTTCCAGGTGCTGCGGCGAGAGTTCGACGGCCTCGGCCGCGGAATCGCTTCCAGAGACCGGCCCGGCCAACGTGCCGCCCAGACCTGCAGCCAGGGTTTTCAGGAAATGCCTGCGCTCGACTTGCGGTTGATCGTCCGGCATGGTGATGGATCTCCAACGTTCAGTGGCAGGCCCTTCCAGCGACGATGCGGCTGACATCCAGCAGCCAGACCTGGCGTCCCTGGCCGCCGTGCGGCGAGTCGATGGTTACCGACCGGCCGTCGCGGCTGCTGCGGGGGTGCAGATCGCAGCGTCATTCGCCTTGGTACTCCGGCGGCAAGTAGAAATGGCCCGGATCGACTCGGCGGCCGGTGGGGATATGGTACAAGTACGGCGTCTGCCGCCGCGTGCGGTCGGGGTAGGTGTCGTTCAGAATCCACTGCGGAGAGTCGCCGATCGGCAAGTAGGTATTGTGGCCGTTGATCGGCATCACGCCATCGCCGACGATCTCGACGTTTCGCGTCCGGTCCTGGAACAAGTAAAACGCGGCTTTCCGGACTGACGCTGTAAATCGGCTTGGGCACCGTGCGTCGAACGCCGGTCTTCGTGTCCAGGATGTGGCACACGAAGCGGCCATCCTCCCGATCGTTCCAAAGGATCGTCATGGCAATGCTCCCTAACGCAGCCGTTGCCGCAGTTCTTCGACGCAGTCGTCCACTTTCACGCGCCACTGCTGCAGCGTGTCGCGGTCGCGGAAGGTGACGGTGCGGTCTTGCAGCGTCTGGCCGTCGACGGTGATGCAGTACGGCGTGCCCGCCTCGTCCTGGCGGCGATAACGGCGGCCGACGGCGCTTTTCTCGTCGTAGAACGAAGGGAAATGCGGTTTCAGGGCACGGTAGATCTCTTTGGCGATTTCCGGCATGCCGTCCTTTTTCACCAGCGGGAACACGGCCGCCTTGATCGGGGCCAAGCGGGGATGGAACTTCATCACCACCCGCTCCTTCATCACGCCGTTCTCGTCGGGGGCCTGGTCCTCGGTATAGGCCTCGCACAGGAAGGCCAACGCGGCTCGGTCCGCCCCGGCCGATGGCTCGATGACGTGCGGCGTATAGCGCTCGCCGGTGAGGTCGTCGCGGTACGTCAGATCGCGGCCGCTGCCCTTCCACTTCGGCTTGCCGTCCGGTCCGAGTTCCAGCTGCAGGGGCCGCGTTTTTTCGTCCAGCTTGCCTTCCATGTGGCTGCGCAGATCAAAGTCGCCGCGGTGGGCGATGCCTTCCAGTTCGCCGAACTCGCCCGGCGGCAGGAACGGGAACGCGTATTCGATGTCGGCGGTGCCGGTCGAATAGTGGCTCAGTTCCTCGGGCGTGTGTTCCCGCAGACGCAAGCGGTCGCCGGCCAGCCCCAGATCCATGTACCATTTCATCCGCCGATCGCGCCAGTACCGGTACCAGTCGGGCGATGAATTGGGATGGCAAAAGAACTCGATCTCCATTTGCTCGAACTCGCGGGAGCGGAACGTGAAGTTCCGCGGCGTGATCTCGTTGCGAAAGCTCTTGCCGATCTGGGCAATGCCGAACGGAATCCGCACGCGCGAGCTGTCCAGGACGTTCTTGTAGTTGACAAACATGCCCTGAGCCGTCTCCGGGCGCAAGAACGTCTTGCTGTTCTCGTCTTTGATGGCACCGGTATGCGTCTCGAACATCAGGTTGAATTCGCGCGGTTCCGTCAACGTGCCGAGCGTCTTGGCGTCCGGCCCCAGGACCCGAGAAGGATCTTTGACGGCAGGCAAGGCCAGGAACTCCGCGTCCCAGTGCAACTGGTCCGCCTCTTTGGACCGCAGCTTGAAGTACTTCAGCGCCCGCGTCAGGACGTCCTCCTGCTCGTGGTCCGCTTCGGCCGTCGTGGCGACAAAGATCCGTTCCCCGTTGCACTCCACCCAACGTCCTCGAACCTGATCGTGCCGGTATCGGCCCTTCGACTCGCGGCAATCCAACATGTAATCATGGAACAGGTCGTAGTGACCCGAACATTTCCAGACCTGGGGATGCATGATGATGGTGCAGTCCAAGCCGGTCATTTCGTAGGCTTCTGGAGCCCCTGGCTGGACGGTCGAATCATCGTGCCCCGTCACCATGTCGCGCCACCAGGCTTCCTTGATGTTCCGCTTCAGTTCCACGCCCAGGGGGCCGTAGTCCCAAAATCCGTTCAGACCGCCGTAAATCTCGCTGGATTGGAACAAGAATCCGCGCCGTTTGCACAACGAGACCAGTTTTTCCATTTCCGCCATGACATTCGCTTCCGTGTGACGAGGGATTGGCTGACTATGTCGCAAACGTCACAGAATAAAGAAAATTCGCAGATGATAGAATGGGGCTTGCGCCAGCGATTCAACGTAACCCCTCAATAGTACGGGACTTACGGTTGATCGCTTGGACGCTGTCGAGTAGAATACTAACTGGAGTTTCGCGAAAAGGGGTCAGGACTCTTTTGGGCGAAGCCCCTTTCGGGCCGTTCCGGCAAAAGGGTCCTGCCGCCTTTTCGCGAAACATGGCACAGGCATGCGGCTGTCGTGTTTTGGCTGAATCCGGCCTGCCCTCACTTGGGACCGGCTGGTCGAGTGGTGTGATTTGGGCCGCAAAACGTTTTCTCGTCAGGTATTGTGCGTCTCGTCGTGGCACGTACACGGTCTGCTCGCCGTTCGTCCGGCAGATTCGTAGGGCTTTGTTGAAAGAAAGTGGATCTTCACATCCGTAATCCGAACGAGATCGCGGATTCGTCTGAACGCCTGCCATGTCCAGCCAAGTGCTCGATCATCCTCCGAACCAATCGAACGCCGACGCGGACCCGGCATCTGCAGGGCCGGACCACGAACTCGCCAACGTCGAGATCGTTCGTGATGATCCGCCTCGCGAGCCGCCTGAACGTCCCGCTGGTGCCGTAGACGGGCCGACTGTGGAGCCCGGCGACGCTGCCTCGGATGACCAAAGAACGGTGATTTCCAAACGCTCTTCGCGGTCCGGCGGTTCTTCTTCGCATGCTCATTCAGCCGCCGCTGCCCCGGCGTCCTCACGGAGCGACTTGGAAGACTCGCTGGAAGGCATGTGCCTGGGCCATTTTCGCCTGGAGGAATTCGTCGGTGGCGGCGGGATGGGTTCGGTATTCCGCGGCACGGACTTGAGGCTGGGGCGAACGGTCGCCATCAAGGTGCTGTCGCGCGAGCGGACGGACGTGGAGACCCTGCGGCGATTTCAGAATGAAGCGCAGAGCGCCGCACGACTGGACCACGACAACATCGCTCGCGTGTACTACGTGGGCGAAGACCAGGGACTGCACTTTATCGTTTTCGAGTTCATCGAAGGCGTCAACATCCGCGATCTGGTCGACAAACAGGGACCGCTCCCCCTGGCGGATGCGGTCAGCTACGTGTTGCAGGTGGCCGAAGCCCTGGAACACGCCTCGCAACGGCATGTCGTCCACCGAGACATCAAACCATCGAACGTGTTGGTCACGGCCGAACGG
>CAYPGE010000295.1:0-12069 GCA_964409865.1 uncultured Pirellulaceae bacterium | reverse complement strand
GTGGGGGCTTCTCTTGGGAACGGTTCGTCGCCGGTGGGGACGACGGGAAACGGCCGCGGTTCTCGGCCTCGATCGCGGCGGATTTCCGAAGGCGGCGGTTCCCGTTGCGCCAGACGCTCCAGGACCTCCGCTTGGCGTTCCGCCGGCAGTCGTTGCAGCAGATCGGCCGCGCGTGGGGGCGGCAAGTGAGTCAGAACCAGGCAGATCGTCTGCGCGTCTTCCTGGGCCAGGCCGCTGGCCAAAGCCGCAGTCGGGTCGTCGACCGGCGGTGTCGTACACGGGGCTTCGTGGGACCGTTCCGGCGCAGGGGCCAGCCTCCGTGTCGATTCTGCAGCGGGCGGCTCGGCCCGCGCGTCATCGGTCTTGTCGGACAGTTGACCCAGCGGTTCCGATGCCGGCTGCAAGCCGGCGCCCAGAAACTCGGCGAGAACTTGCTCGCGCTCGCCAAGGGCGACGTCGCCCAAATCGGCCCGAACGCCGCGCACCTGGACGGCCAATTCGGGAGGCATCTGTCCGAGCAGGACCTCCGCCGTGGGCTCGTCCAGGCTGTCGATCAGGATCGCAGCTTTGCGGATTCCGTCATGGGATTCGATCATGAATCAGCGTCTGTCATACAAGCCGTTGGTCCGGATCACGCAGCTTTGCCCAGCCATCGCTGCACGGCCTCGGCTGCGGCTTGGGGATTCTCTTGGATCACCCGGCGGATCTCCACGCGGAGATTCGGCCCGGTACCGGGCGATTTCGTCGCATCGACGTCGCACGCCGCCGAGGCGGCGCCCTCGGTGACTTCGCTGGACGCCTTTCGCTCCGTATCGCTGCGGGCGGCGGCCGTGCGCCGCCGACTGCGGACCAAGAGCAACACGCCGATGGCCAGCAGAAAAACGGCGCCGATCAGCGACCGACGAGCCGTCACCCAGGCAACAGCGCCCGCACGCCACGCGGCGGCCGTCGACTCGACCGGCGGCGGTAAATCCTCGTAGGATGTCACGACGACTTGCGGGGATCGCCGCGTCGGCTCGGCGGGCGGCGGCAGCAGTGCCAGCACGGCTTGCTCGACCGTCTGCTTGACTTCCTGTTCGATGGCCTGTACGGTACGGCGGTCGGGAGATCCTGTGTCGGAGTTTTGTTCGCGCCAGACCTGCGCGAAGTAACTTCTGGGCAAGTCGATCGAGGCGGAGACCAGTGCGGGTGCGAAGCGGCGGCGGGCGGCCGGCGCGGCGTCCGCGAAAGCGTTTCCCGAAATCTCGGCCAGGTGCACGTTGACGCCGACAATGGCGCCTGGATAGGCCACCAGGCGGCGCTTGATCTTGGCGAGGAATTCCTCCTCCAGCCGGGCCTGTTCGGCGCGGGCGGCGTAACTCGCGGCGGCGGGATCCGCCGGATCGACGCTGCCCGGATAGGCGCGGCAAGCGTTCAGGTCCGAAACCGTCACTTGGGCGCGGTCCAAGCCCGCCACGTAGCCGGCGACGGTGTCTCGAATGGCTTCGATCTCTTCGTAGGCCAGGTGGCGTTTGCCCTCGGCCCGCACGGCGACGACGGCGCGGATGTCATAGGTCGGCGGAAAGCCGGGCTTCTTGATCTCCGCGTATTGCACCGAGGCGGTTTCAATGCCGTTCATCCCCGACAGGATTCTCGCCAGTTTCTTCTGCTCCGCCAGGCGGTACCCCATTTCGGTTTGCCGCCGCGAGGCGAAAGGATTGCTGTCGGCCGCGATTTCGTCCAGCGAGTCGTCGAAATCCGCGGGCAGGGCGTCGGCCGCATCCAGAGCGACCAGGTAGGCATCCATGCTCGATTTGGGGACCAGGATTTGACTGTCGGCCAACCGCGCCCCCTTGAGGCCACTGGTTTGGAAGGCGGCCGTCATCTTCGCCAATTCACGCGGCGAGAAGGTGCGGCCGTCGAACAGCGGTTCGTAGGGCCCCTCCGACCGGCCGCCCCAGAGCATGACCAGACCGCCCAAGACGGCCACGCCCAACACCAGGCAGGCAAGGCGGGTCGGAACCGTCAGCGCACGGTAGCGGTCCACGACTTGTTCAGGCAGCCTGCAAAGCCATTCCATGCGGGGAACTCCGACTTTCCTGCCGAGTCCGGCCGGCAGAAGCCCGGCTTCTCCGAAAAAAACCGGCTTCTCGGGTTGTCGTCCGGTGTGGGTCAAGCGGCTCGTCGCGAACCCGCGTCCGCGTCGGTGATCCGCGGAAACTGCACGCTCATCGCGACGCCGCCTTCGGGACAGGAGCTGACGGAGATTCGGCCTCCGCAGGCGGCCGCGATCTGCTGCACTTCCGACCACGGCATCGGGCGCGCCTCTCCCGCTCCGGCGACGCCGGCCAAGCCCGAGTCGATCAGCAACTCCACGGGCTCCGAGCGGTCGTCCGCCACCTCAACCTCGACACCCTGTTCGTCGCTGTAGGCCGTGACCACGATTTCGCTGCCGGCAGGACTGGCCGACAACGCATTGCCGATCAGCCGGGTCAACAGCAGTCGCAGGGTCCGGCGATCGCCGCGGACCATCGTGTACGGCGGCGCGTCCACCTCGATCGGCACTCGCCGCCGCAGGCTTTCGCGTTCCAAGGCTTCGCAGACTTCCTGCAGCAGGTCGCTGATGTCGAAGTCGGCGATATCGGCCGAGGAGGGGGATGGAAACGACAATAGACTGGACATGATTCTCTCCCCGCTGCGAGTAGGACGCCCCGGCCGGACCTGTGCGGACGGGCGCGCGGAAAAGCGGGAAGCTTGTACCCGAAATCAGTCCACGGTGTCAACGTGCGTTTCTCAGTTCAGCCCGTCCAGGCAGCAAGAATCCACCTCGTTGTCGGAGTCCTGGCTGACCCCCGTGACCTGCTCCATCAGCCAGGCGTTCGCGTCCGATAGCATCGCTGTCGTCAAATCGTCGGCGCAGGGATACTGCCGCAAGGTGACGTGCAGCGCGGCGGCGTGAAACAGCCGCAGTTCGTCACAGCTTTGCTGCAACGGATACTCCAGCGAATCCCGCCCTTGAGCGATGAAAATCGGCAACTGCCGGATTTGACGCAGGCCTGCCAGCGGCGAGAGACCTTCCGGGAACGATCCGCCGATCGACAACACGCCGGCAAATTGTCCGGGATGCTGCAAGCCCACGCGCAGCGCCATGGTGCCGCCACACTGAAAACCGCCCAAAAACACGTGATCTTCAGCGATGTGATAGCGGCCACAGGCGAGATCGATGCTGTCAAAGATGCGCTGTTCCGCTTGCTCGATGGCGCGCGCCGTCTGGCTCCAGCGGCAGCCCAACTCGCCGGGCAACGGCTCGCTGCACCCGCAGGGGCCGACCGCTACGTAATTCCGCAGACTGAGGTGCGGTATGATCCGCCCCAGTTGCCGCTGGTCATCGCCGGGCCCGTGCAGCCAGACCAACAGCGGGTAGGTGTAGCTGGGTTCGTAGTGATGGGGAACAAACAACGTACAATCCGGACTGCGGGACGGAAACAATTCGTCCATCGCGCGGTCCAGGCGGGAGACGTGCCGAGGCGGCGCCTTGACCCGAGGGGTCCAACGTTGCATGCGATTCATGGTATCGAATGAAGGCTGATTGTCGTGGATGAAGGGTAGGTTCAGGCGTTGTAAACCAGTCGCCGGTGTCTGTCAATGTCAACTGGCTCCTCGCGCGGGCGACAACCCGCGTTCGCCGTCCAACAAGCTGACCGGGCAAAGTGGCGCGGTCAAACCAAAGAAAGGGACACGGTGCTAGCTGGCGGTCGCGGCGCCGGTCAACTGGTTCATCGTGCCGACCAGTCCCTTGACCGCGTCGACGCTCTTCTGAAAGTCGGCCCGTTCTTGCGCGTCCAAGTCCAGTTCGATGATGCGTTCGACGCCGCCGGCGCCGAGCACCACGGGCACGCCCACGTAGTAGCCGCCGACGCCGTACTCGCGATCGCAGTAGGCCGAGCAGGGAATGAGGCGCTTCTTGTCCTTGACAATCGCCTCGACCATCTGCGCCACGGCCGCGGAAGGCGCGTAATAGGCGCTGCCCGTCTTGAGCAGATTGACGATTTCGGCGCCGCCGTCGCGCGTCCGCTGCACGATTTCGGCCAATCGCTGCGGCGAAATCAGCTGGGTGACCGGAATGCCGCCCACCGACGTGTAACTGGGCAGCGGCACCATCGTGTCGCCGTGGCCGCCCATCAACAGAGCGGTGATGTCCTCGACGCTGACGCCCAGTTCCATGGCCAGGAACGTGCGGTAACGGGCCGTGTCCAACACGCCCGCCTGGCCGACCACGCGGTTGGCCGGAAAGCCGCTGATCTGCCAGACGCGCTGCGTCATCACGTCCAGCGGATTGGTGACCACGATGATGATCGCCTCCGGGCTGGTCGCCTTCACCTGCTCGGCGACCGCGCTGACGACGCGGGCGTTGGTGACCAGCAGATCATCGCGGCTCATGCCGGGCTTGCGGGGAATTCCGGCCGTAATCACGACCACGTCACTGCCTCGGGTGGCTTCGTAATCGTTGGAACCGGCCACGTTCGCGTCAAATCCCGCAATCGGCGACGATTGCATCAAATCCAGGGCCTTGCCCTTGGGCATGTTCTCGGTAGCAGGAATATCGACCAATACGATGTCGCCCAGTTCGTAAACTGCGCACCAGTGCGCGGTCGTGGCGCCGACAAAGCCGGCGCCGACGATGGTGATTTTTGCACGACGCCTCATCGCCAGATTTTCCTTTCGTACTGCGGAAGAAGAGAACCAATGACTGCGGCCAACTGCCCGCACGACGCCGTCCAGATCGCGAATCACGAGAACTTCTCATTTCGCAACTAACCACGAATATGAAGTTCTGCGCGGGCAAGTCAAGTGGGTTGACAATTTTGTCCTCGGCGTTATAGAAGGCACTCCCGAGGTGTCTTCGTTGGCGTTACACTGGGACCGGGGAGGGTCCGGCCGGAATCAGGCGTCCAGGCAGCCGTCAGGCTGCCGCCGCGCTTTCGGATCGCCGTTCCGCCAAGGTGGTGATGCGTCATGGCTGCATCGATTCCCGAGTTTTGGCAATTGTTGCTGGATAGCCGGCTGGTGAGCGCCGAACAGTGCCAGCAGCTGATCGCCAGTTTTGGCCAGGTCAAGGGCGCCGCCACCCAGGGCAACGCGCGCACGCTGGCCGAATGGCTGATCTCGCGCGGCGTGGTGACGCGTTACCAGACCATGGTCCTGATGGCCGGCCGCTCGGGACCTTTTTTTTACGGCGACTACAAGCTGTACGATCGTCTCGAAAGCGGCGGTCTGGCGGGCATGTTCCGCGCCGTCCACTTGGCCACCCAACACCCTGTGGTGCTGCAGTTCTTGACCGGACCGGCGACCCAGGATCCGCAGCAGTGGGCGGCGCTGGCACCGCAGTTGCAGTTGCACGGCACGATCCAGCACCCGCACCTGCAGCGGTGTTTCGAAGTCGTGGACTTGACTTCCTACCGGTTCCTGGTCCTGGAGGACCTGCGCGGACAGAGCGTGGACCAGTTGCTGCTGGGCGGCCAGCGTTTAACGCCCGCCGAGGCTTGCCGCTGTGCGCGCTGCGCCGCCTTGGCCCTGATGCCCTTGCACCAGCGCGGTTTGGCTCACGGCGACATTCGCCCGGCCCGCCTGTGGCTCGAACCCGGCGGCAACGTCAAGCTGCTCCGGGAACCTGTCAGCGGCTTTGCGCCCGTGTCCCTGTCGCAGCCGGACGCCAGCGGGCTGCTGACGCTGCGGGCCGACTACTTGGCGCCCGAGTTCCTTCAAGAGGGCAAACCGCCGGATGCGCTGACGGATATCTACGCCTTGGGCTGCACGCTGTACGAATTGCTGTCCGGTCAACCGCCCTTCCCGGCCGCCGACCTGCGCTCCAAGATGCACCTGCACGCCACGCAGCCGATTCAATCCCTGGAGGCGATGGGCGTTCCGCAGCCCCTGGCGCAAGTCGTCGCTTACCTGATGGCCAAGAATCCGGCGGTCCGCTACCAGCACCTGAACCAGGTGATCGTGCAGATCAGTCCTTTTGTGGACCCCAGCCGCTTGAACCCGGCCTCGCCCAAGCCGCCGGCGACGCAGGCGGCCTACGAGCGCTGGCTGCAACAACGCCGAACGCCCGCCGGCACACCGCTGCCCGCCAGTCCCGCCGGCGGGGCGGCCGGTTTTCCAGCCGTTCGGCCTGCGGCCGTCATCGCTCCCCTGGCCGCCGCCGGTCAAGGAACGCCAACGGTGGCGGCGTCGAGCGGCAGTTCCGTCCTCAAGGCCCGGCAGCGCCACAAACCCAACCAGCAGCGGTTGCTGTTCCAAGTGGGCATCGGCGCCGGCGCCGTGTTGTTGCTGATCATCGTGCTGCTCTTGCTCAGCAGCGGCTCCGGCCAGCGGCCCGTCAAGCCTCGCCGCGGCGACGCGGCTCCGCGCACCGAAACGCCCTCGGAGATCCTGCCCTCCGAGGCCCCGGGGCAGCCGCCGCAGCCCTCGCCAACCGAGCCGTCCAAGGAGCAGGTCACGGAGCCGGCCAAGGAGAGTCCACCCGAAGTGTTTCCCGACGGCACAAACCAGCCGCCGCCCGCCAAGCCGTCCTCGACGCCCGCTGAGGCGAGTGCTCCCAAAACCGTTCCCGACGAGGAAGAACAGCCCCAGTAACAGCAGGTCTCAAGATTGCCTTTTTTGAAGGACCCACCGATGGCAGCGCACCAAGTCGTTCTGATTCCCGGCGACGGAATTGGCCCCGAAGTCACCGCGGCGGTCTGCCGGATCTTTGCCGCCGCCCAGGCTCCGATCCAGTGGATTGAGCGCCAAGCGGGCGTCGCGGCCCTGCAAACCGGCAACAACGTCCTGCCCGCCGAGACGATGGAAGCGATCGAACGTTACGGCGTGGCGCTGAAAGGACCCTGCACCACCCCGGTCGGCGAGGGCTTCACGTCCGTCAACGTGGCGCTGCGGAAACGGCTGAACCTGTACGCCGCGGTCCGCCCGGTCCGCAGTCTCGAAGGCGTGCCGACGCGATTCGAAAACGTCGACCTGATCATCATCCGCGAAAACACCGAAGGTCTATACAGCGGCGTGGAAAACGAAATCATCAACGACGTGGTGATGAGCATGAAGGTGGCCTCCGAAACCGCCTGCACGCGAATTGCCCGGTGGGCCTTCCGTTTCGCCACGCGCCGCGGCCGCCAGAAGATCACGGTCCTGCACAAGGCCAACATCATGAAACTGACCGATGGTCTGTTCCTGCGCTGCGCCAGAAAAATTCACCAGCAGGAATACCCCAACATCGAGTACCAAGAGACCATCATCGACGCCGGCTGCATGAAGCTGGTCCAAGACCCGACGAAATTCGACATGCTGCTGATGGAAAACCTGTACGGCGACGTGGTCAGCGACCTGTGCGCGGGCCTCGTCGGCGGCCTGGGCGTCGTGCCCGGCGCCAATTACGGCGACAAGGGCGCAGTCTTCGAGGCCGTCCACGGCTCCGCTCCCGACATCGCCGGCAAGGGCCTGGCGAACCCACTGGCACTGCTGATGTCCGGCGTGATGATGCTGAACCATCTGGCCGACGCGCGCAGCGACGCCACGTGCCGCCAGGTCGCCGAGCGGATCAAGGCGGCTTACAACGCGGCGCTGAAGGAAGGGCAAAAAACCCGCGACCTGGGAGGGGAACTAGGTACGGAAGCATTCGCCGACGCGGTGACCCAGCGGCTGTGACCCGTCGCCGTGAATGACCTTGCCCGGCAACCATCGGAATGCGCCGAGGAAACGGCGAAGGCGTCCGGCCAGTGGAGACGCAGCCCGGCGAAGTGATTTCGGACATGGGCACGTGGCCGGGGAAAAGGGGACATGCTACTTTTCTGCATGATCCGGAAGCCCATGGAAAAGTAGCATGTCCCCTTTTCTGTTGCCGGTCATCACGTCAGCCAGTTCTCGACCTCCAGCCCGGATACCTTCTCGAAGTCTCGCGTGTTTGCAGACAGCAACGTGGCGTGGTTCACCAGGGTGATTGACGCGATCTTGAGGTCCGTCGACGCAATCCGGACGCCCTGCCTGCGGAGCTGGCGGAATTTCTCAGCGGACGTCTCGTCAAAACGGATCACCCGCCAGCCCGCGAAGAACTCGAACATCGCCTTCAGGCGATCGTAGTACGCAACTTGCTGCCGCACGTCGGTGTACCGGCCGATCAAGCTTAGCCAACTCCGGGACTGCTCCTCCAGCGTTGCGACCGTTGTCGCGACTTCTTCGGACGGCAACGATTCCAGTTTATCCAGCAGAGCGATCGCCTTCAGTGAATCCTCGTGCTGGAGCACTGAGATGTGGTCCGTGTCAAGGATGATCATGGCTGCTCACGGGCCTCCTCCTCGTGCGCAAGTCGGCGTTCTTCTTCACGCAGCCGCAGAGCACCGTCGATGACCTCTTTCATGATCGGATCTCCGCGAAACATGCCCACCGTGCGCCGCCAATCTTTGGTGGGCGTTTGGGGTTGAGGGCCCTTCCCCCCCGCTAGCTCGTCCAGCCGTCGTTCAAGTTGGGTAACCCGTTCTTCCAACGTTCTTTCCGCCATGACAATCCTCCCAGCTTTGTTCGCCGTCAGCTGACAACCATTCTACGTTGGCCACCGTCGTTCGTCATCTCCGCTTCCGATGGTCGGGGGTTTCGGCGCCCCGCCTGGTCGCTCTCGAAGGATCGCCCGCCTTCTCAGGCGAATTCCTGTTGCTGGGTTCCGGCCTCCCCCTCTAGTCCCGCAGATCGCGATGTACCACGCTATATACGATGGGTGGCTCTTTCCGCGCACGCCAGCAAAGCGATTCCTGGCTTTGGTTTGGATTGGGCAATTGCTGGAAGCGGTGTGAATCGCTGCTCCTTGGTCGTCGGGTTCCAGACGATGATTGCCGCATGGCCGCCGCCACTGTAACCTTTGGCCGTGGACCCTCAACGGTCGAACGTGAAGAAGTCCTCGTCTACGAACTTGCCGGTCATCAGGAGTTCGGGCCGGCGGTGGGGCTAGGCAATCAGTTTCTCCGCACCGTCCGTCGGCCGGCGTTTCAAGCGGCAAATGGCATCGCCAACCGCTGGCTCAGCAGCCAACGCGTACTCAGGATCTGGCGATTTCGACTCCCAGGAGCCGCGACAACGCTTCGCGAACCACGACGCTGCGGCTTGCCAGAGCGTGTCTCGCCGCGTACTTGTCGATGGCTTCAACCACATCGGCTTCTTGGGCCGTGAATACGGTCCCCACTGCCACGCGGTCGCGATGCCGCGCCGCCACCTCTCGCGCCCATTGTTGTAGCTCAGGCAACTCCTGTTCGACCTGCTGCCGAATCTGCTGATGTCGTTCCCTCTCCTCCGGAGTGGCCGACCGCAGAGTACGCTGGCGTATTTCGTGAATCACTGGAATTCCCCTTCTCTTGGCTCGGTTCAAATCTAGCCACCGACCTCAAAGGCCGTCACCGGATAGACCGTGATTTCGTCGAATTCCTCGTAGACAACCAGAATGAGCCGCCCGTCCGGAGTGTAGCCGGTCGCCACAGGCCGGCCCGAACTTCGGCTGATTTTCTTCTCCAGTGGATTACAGATCACTGCTTCCACCTCTTCCGGAGTAAGTCCGTGCTCGGCGACGTGTTCCACGTTGCCTCCGGGTTCGTAGTTCCAAATGACATCATACCACGGCATAGGCGTCCATCTTCCTGCCCGTTGCCACGCGACGTGCTGTCATAGCTATTGTAGCGGAACATCGAATCACTTGACAGCCTATAGACGTGAAAGGGGGACGTGAAAGGGGCCACCCAAGTTTTATCACTGTCTGGCGTCTGAAGAACGGGCATGTGTCGCCCAGCCTTCGGCCTGGAAGGCGTCTTCCGAGGACGCGTCGCCGGAAGTTCGCCGTGTTCCCAAGACGGCCGAATGCGGCCCGCCGTCCTCGCGTCGCTCGCGACGTGTCTCGTAAGTCTCAAACCGAAAGTTCAATTTTCTTTGGGAAACGTTTCGAAGTTGCCTGCGGACACGCTAAGGATCGCCCCGGAAGCCAAACTGCACCGCCCGGCCGGTGTTGGAAAGATCGCAATCCTGGCCTACAATGTGTGCCTTGACATCAAGTCAGAAGGATCAGGATGACATGGACCGGATGCGTTCGAGCGACCGCGACGACGAACACGTGGCCGAGGAGTACGGGGGAATCATCCCGGCTTACAGGGATACGTCCCAGCGTTGGCAGCACATCAGTCCGGAGACTCGAAACGGGGTCCTGCGAGCGATGGGGTTGGAACCGGACCGGCCCAGGCCGTTGATCGGGCCCGACATACGTGTGCTGGCGCCCGGCGAGACGATGGCGGTTGAATGTCCCGGCGATTTGGTCCTGGAGGATGGCACTCGGCTACGGGTCGAAAAACAGATTCCGCCGGACTTGCCGTTGGGATACCATCAGTTCCAGCCGGACAACGCCGAGCGACGCGTCTGGATCATCAAGCGGCCGAGCAGCTGTTGGCTGCCGTCCGAGTTGAAGGTCTGGGGATGGGCAGTGCAATTGTACGCGACCCGCTCGCGTGCCAGCTGGGGCCTGGGCGATCTGGGCGACCTGCGACGACTGGCAAATTGGTCCAGACAGCTTGGCGCGGGGGTCGTGATGCTCAACCCCCTGTGCGCCGTCGCGCCACAGATTCCTCAGCAAGCCAGCCCCTACTATCCCAGTAGCCGCCGGTTTCGAAATCCGCTCTACCTCAAAATCGAAGAAATACCGGGCGCGCAGAACGCGTCGGTCGATCTGCCCACGCTCACTGTTGCGGCTCGGCAGTTGAACGAACGTCCGCGGATCGACCGCGACGCGGTCTTTGGCTTGAAAATGGACGCTCTGGAAAGAATCTGGCGGTTGCGCCTGGAAGATCCGGCCTTCGACCGCTACTGCCTGGAAATGGGCGAGAGTCTTCGAAGCTTCGCCAGCTTCTGCACCTTGGCCGAGCGATATGGCGGTGATTGGCATCAGTGGCCGCGCGAATATCAGCGTCCGGATTCGCTTGCCGTGAAGCGGTACGTTCAGGACGGGTCCGATCGCTTGCGGTTCCACATGTGGCTCCAGTGGCAGCTGGATGTCCAGTTGGCCCGGGCGGCTGCTGAACTGCCCTTGGTGACCGATTTGCCGATTGGCGTTTCCCCTGGCGGAGCCGATGCGTGGCAATGGCAGGACGTGCTGGCGGAGGGCGCCACGGTCGGAGCGCCGCCGGACCAGTTCAACATGGACGGCCAGGACTGGGCGTTGCCCCCGTTCATTCCGCACCGGCTGAGGGCCGCCTGCTATGCGCCGCTGATCGAGACGATTCGCGCGTCGCTGAGGCATGCCCGCGGGCTGCGCATCGATCACGTCATGGGCTTGTTCCGTTTGTATTGGATTCCTCGCGGACCCGGGCCGAAACACGGCGCGTACGTACGTTACGCTTCTGAGGAATCTCTGGCGATCGTGGCCGTGGAAAGCCATCGGGCCCAGGCCTGGATTGCGGGGGAAGACTTGGGAACCGTGGAGAACCAGGTCCGCCGCCAGTTGGCTCAGAATCGCATGCTGTCTTACAAGCTGCTGTGGTTCGAGGACGATTTGCCCGACGAGTTTCCGGAACTGGCTCTGGCCGCCGTGACCACGCACGATCTGCCGACGGTCGCTGGGCTCTGGACGGGCTTCGATTTCGCGGCGCAAGAGCGGATCGGGCTGCAGCCCAGCGAGGAGGGATTTCAGCACATCCGCCGTCGGCTGATGGCGACCACAGGGCTGACCGACAACGCCACGCCAGCCGATGCCGTGGCAGAAGCCTATCAAGCGTTGGGGCGAGCACCATCAGCCGTGCTGGCGGCGAGTCTCGAAGATGCTGCGGCGGTCGAGGAGCGTCCGAACATGCCAGGCACGGTCGACCAGTGGCCCAACTGGTCCTTGGCCCTGCCCCAGCCGCTGGAAGAGATCGAGTCGATGCCGCTGCCCAGGCAGATCGCCGACGCGCTGCGGCGGGAAAAGTCTGAATCTCGAAATCCGAAACTCGAAACAGGTCCCAGACCCGAGATTCCAGTGACTTAGGATCGGCGAATCAATAACTGTCGCGATTTCAAAGTAGCCATCACGCTCCG
>CAYPGE010000294.1:0-12080 GCA_964409865.1 uncultured Pirellulaceae bacterium | reverse complement strand
TCACCGATCACCGGTCACCGATCACCGATCACCGGTCACCGATCACCGATCACCGGTCGCCTGACCTCGCCGCGTCCTTGTGTTCTTTGCTGGCGTGGACCGAGGGGCCGATCAGCGCGGTGATTTCGGCGTCGCCGAGTTCCTCTTGCTCCAACAGCGCCGCCGCCAGTTTTTCCAGGTCCTGGCGGCGGTCCTTCAACAGGTTGTACGCCTGGTCGGCGGCTCCGTGCAGGATCTTGGCGACTTCCTCGTCGATCAACTCCATCGTGTGCTCGCTGAATTGCCGCTGCTGGTGGATTTCGCGGCCCAGGAACGGGTCTTCGTCGGACAGCTTGTAGCTGACGGGGCCCAGGCGTTCGCTCATGCCCCAGTGCGTAACCATCCGCCGCGCCAGCATCGTGGCCCGCTCCAAGTCATTCTCGGCCCCGACCGTGGTTTCGTTGTACACGAGCAGTTCGGCGGCCCGGCCGCCGAGGAGGACGACCAGATGATCGCGCAGCTGACGTTCCGCCATGCTCAGCCGGTCCTCGGAGGGCATCATCTGGGTGGCGCCCAGCGAGCGGCCGCGCGGAATGATGGTCACTTTGTGTACCGGATCCGCGCCCGGCAACAGCCAGGCCATGAGCGTGTGGCCGGCTTCATGATAGGCCGTCTTCCGCTTCTCCTCCTCCAACAGCACCTCCTCGCGTTTGGCGCCCATCAGCACTTTGTCGCGGGCGTAGTCGAAATCCTCCATGTCGACTTTCTTCTTGTCGTTCCGCGCGGCCCACAGGGCGGCTTCGTTGACGATGTTGCGGATGTCCGCCCCGGTCAGCCCGACCGTGCCGGAGGCCAAGCGGCGCAGGTCCACGTCGTCCGCCAACGGCACGTCCCGCACGTGGACCTTGAAGATCTCCATTCGCCCCTTGTGCGTCGGCCGATTCACGGTGATGTGCCGGTCGAAACGGCCGGGCCGCAGCAGCGCCGGATCCAGCACGTCGGGCCGGTTCGTCGCAGCCACGACGATCACCGAGTCCGTCTGCGCAAAGCCGTCCATCTCGCTGAGGATCTGGTTCAGCGTCTGTTCGCGCTCGTCGTGGCCGCCGCCCAGCCCGGCCCCGCGCTGGCGCCCAACGGCGTCGATTTCGTCGATGAAAATGATGGCCGGAGCATTGTCCTTGGCGTTCTTGAACAGGTCGCGCACGCGGCTGGCGCCGACGCCCACGAACATCTGAATGAACTCGCTGGCGCTCACCGAGTAAAACGGCACGCCGGCTTCCCCCGCCACCGCGCGGGCCAACAGCGTCTTGCCCGTGCCCGGCGACCCGTTCAGCAGCACGCCCTTGGGCACCCGCCCGCCCAGCCGCTGGAACTTCTCCGGGCTCTTCAGGTACTCGACGATCTCCTGCAGGTCCGCCTTGACGCCCTCCAGACCGGCCACGTCGTCGAACGTGATCGTCTGGTCCGACGGTTCGTAGCGCCGCGCCGTACTCTTGCTGAACCCCGACAAGAAACCGCCGCCCATGAACTGGTCCCGCGACCTGCGGAAGGACACCCAAAAGAAGACGAACAAGCCCACGGTCAGCGCGATAGTGATCAGCGTGAGCGTCATCATCACCGTGTCGCCGGACGCCTGGTTGGAGACCTGCACGCCGCGGGCCAGCAACTTGCTCAACAACTCGCTGCGGGCTTGATCCGAGCGCGGCAGCGTGACGCGGAAGTGCTTGCGCAGCTTCTCGGGTTTGCCGGAACTGTCTTTGGCCTGCGCCGTGACGCCGTCCGTCCCGACACTCGGCGGTGCGTCCGGCGGCTGCTTGAACACTCCGGTCGCGTCGATATCGCCGAGTTCCACGGAGGCGATGTTGCAGGGCTCGGTCTTCTCGACCTGCGTCATGAAGAAGTCATAGCTGACCGTGGACCGCTGCGGACTCTGCATCATCACCAGCACGGCGGCCAACACCAGGATCATCGCGACGACGAACCACAGGTTGGGCCCGCCCCGGCGCACCGGGGCCCGGCCGCCGGGCGACCGTGGATCCTGTTTGTTGCGTGGGCTTTCGGACGACAAAGTGAATGATCCTCTACGGGTTACGGGTGATCGGTTACGGGTGATCGGTGATCGGTGATCGGTGATCGGTTAGCAGTGATCGGTCAAGCAGTGATCGTGTTCGGTAACTGACCACCGATCACCGGTCACCGATGACCGATCACCGATGACCGATCACCGATCACCGGTCACCGATCACCGGTCACCGATCACCGACCTCTCACGGCTTGGCCGTCTTGGCGTACGCCTCGTATGCTTCCGCGACCTTACCTTCCTTTTCGTCGCCCTTGTGAATCAGCACGCGGTATCGGAGCGTGAACGATTCGCCGCGCTGCAGCGTGTGGTCGCCATTGCTTTTGCCGCCGGTGAAGTCGCTGACTCCGAAGGGGTTCGCGGTGAACAAACCGTACGTCCGCACGTGCCAGTAGGTGGGGAAGCGGAAGCTGGTCGGGTGATTCAGGATCGCGATCCCCACGATTTTCTCGTTGACCGGTCCGTGGTAGTCGACCCACGGGGCCTGCTTGGCCCAAGCCTCCTTGTCTTTCACCCCGTCGCTATTGACGATTTGTCCGCCCTTCTTGGTATCGACCGTCATGCTGCCGGCCACTCGCACGCCGAAACTGCCTTCCTTGGTGTCGCCGAATTTGAGGAGCCCTTCCGTCGCCGTCACCGTGCTGTCGAAGTCGATCCAGACGCTCTCGCCGCAAGTGCCGAAGGTCAGCGTCCGCACGTCTTCGCACATCTTCTTATCGCCCGGCGCGATCCATTCGTTCCGCGCCGAAATGACCGCCGTGTCGCCGCCGGAAACCTTCAGAAACTCCTTGTGAACGATGTGCCCCCCTGTCGGGCCTTCCAGCCAGAAGCTGACCCCGTTCACGTCCCCGTGTGTGAACCAGAACGAGCGTTGATGCGGATGGTCCGATCGTTCGTCGGGCAGCGCCTCGCCCATCGGGTACTGGCGGGTCACCGCGTCCCCGTACGGCCCGATGATCGGCCACAAAATCGGCTTCGCACCGGACTTGATGACGTATCGCGTCAACAGCTTGCCGTCCAGCTTGACGGTCACCCCGTCCGGCTCCTGCTGCACCTCGAACTTGGCCGCCTCCGCCGCCATCGCCAGACATCCGGCCAGGACCATCGCCAATCCCAAAGTCGTACGCGTCATAGTTTTGGTTCCTGCAAAGAGAAAAACGTGTTTCCAGACTGGACTATAGCATAGCCAATGCGCCGGAAAATAAAAGAGAGCGGTGGTCCGCAACCGTGGTCCGCAACGATGGCAAGAAGAGGCGAGGCATTTCCCCGCTCTTGTTGTGGCCCTTCGTGCTTTTCGTGGCTCGATTCATCAGCCCAGAAACGCTAGGGCACTGCGTAACGTTCCGGCGGCTGCAGCGTGATTCGTACGCGAACCGGCATGGTCCAGGGGGCGGCGGCGCTGAAACGGACCGTGTGCTGACCGGGCGGCAGAGCGCATGTCTCGGCTGGCGCCGTGGAGAATTCTGGTTCTGTCAGCGGTGGGCCGTGACGACGGATTGGTTCGCCGGGCCAGAGGATCAGGTACTGGCCTTCGCGGAGCGTGCCGGACCACGCGAAGCGATGTTCGCCTACCTGGACGACCGGATCCACCACTTGTCGCTCGTCCAGCGAGCGCAGGGCCTTCACGTCGTCCAGGCCGCAGGCCACCGTCTTGCGGCCGGGCAGGCCGTTGTAGTAGATCGTCAGCGAGTGAACTTGGCTGTAGTCGATCGGGTCCTGCTCCGGGCGGACCAGTTGCTGATAGCGCCAGCCGGTGAAGTTGTTGGTGATGTAGTAGTCCATGGCGCCTTTGGTATCGCGCAACTGCAGCTTGAACGCACCGCCTTGCCCGTCGCCGCGCATCCAAAATCCGATGCCCTTGTGCCAGGACAGGTCCAGCGGCGGACGGAATTGCTTGCCGATGGCCGACCAGCCGTTTTCGCCCGCCAAGGTGCTGGAGGCTGTGTACACGGCGAACGATTTGCCTTCGCGAGCGCCGTCGCGCTGCAGTTCCAGACGTTGCGTCACGCCGGGGAACGTCGAACCGCCCTGGTCTGTTTCGATCAACTGGACGTCGGTTCGGGCAGTCGCCTCGCGCACGTACGGCGTCAGGTCGTCGAACGATTCCAGCACGACGGCGTCGCCGGCGTGATAGGCCGGACCCGGATTCAGCCACGGACCCGGCAGGGCGTGGATTTGGATGCCGGCTCGTGCTGGCCCCGTGCCGACCGAGATCGGCCAACCGGCCTGGGCCTCGTCGGCGGTCGCGATTTCGCGCCACGGCGAGTACACGACGCGTTGGAACGCTTCCTGGCCTTCCTCGCCCACCAGCCGGTAGTCGCGGCGCAGGTCCAGCAGCTTCTCGCGCTCTTCGGGCGTCTTCTCGCCGCCCAGTTGCGGGTCGATGCGCAGCCGTTCCCTCATCGCGGCGTCCACTCGGCCCGATAACCGCAGTTGCTCGTAGCGGCGGATCATGTCCAGGATGTCGCCTGTGAACGGATGCTTCTGGGCGGCACCGACGGAAACTTGAAAGGACATCGACGCATCGTAGCCCAACGTCGCGCCCAGCACGTACTCGAACATGTCCGCGGTCGCGTTCGGGTCGTAGCCGTAGTACCAGCCGATGTCCAGCGGCATGCCGGAACGGCCGAACGAGACGAACCAAGGCGAACGCTCATCTAAGTAGCCCTTCAGATCGCCGTGCCCGTCGGCCGAGGCGCTGCGGGCCAGGATGTGCCACGAGTAGTGGCTGAAACTGCTGGCCTGCAGCAGCACGTCCTTGTTCTTCAGCTTGTCGTAATACGCCTTGTGCAGCCGCGCGTTGTAGTACCAGTGGTCGCCTTGCAGCCGCTCGGAGCCGTCGAAGTACAGCATGTCGATGTCGCAGGCGTTGGCGACGCGGGCAAAGTTCGTACTGACTTCGTCCAGCAGCGTGGTGTCCATGTCGAACATGTGATAGCCGTACGCGCGGACCAGATGCGCCACGGCATCCCCGCTGCGGTGCGCCGCTGCACGCGTGCCCAGATGGCCTCGGCGGCAGCCTTTGAAGCCGAACGGGGCCTGTAGCGACCGCTCGGCGTACTGGATCAACTCGTCCCCGATCTGCAGCACCGTCCCGTCGCCCGTATAGCCGCCGTCTTCCGCGGGAAAAGCGTCGGGGGCCGCCGTGGTCGGGATAAAATCGGCCTGGGGATCGACATCCGCGGCCAGCTTCGCCGTGGCGCCCTTGACCAGCCGCGGATCCGGCACGGGCGTCAGATAGGCATCAGGGGGATAGATGGAAGCGGCCAAGAAATGAAAGCCGACGCGGAAGCCGGCTTCTTTGAAGCGGCGCACCGTCCGCACCAACCCTTCCAGGCCGTCGGGGAAGTTCGTATCGTTGACCTCGAAGTGCCCCGTGCTGCGGCACCAGGAGCCTTGATCGATCAAGATCGTGTGGAAGCCGCCGCGGCGGGCGATGGCCAGCGCCTCGTCGAACTGCGATTCGCGAAATTGAGTGAGGAAGAAGTACGAGCGGTGGATCCACGGCGAGATCTTGTTCCACTGGCCGCCCGGTGCGGGGCTCGGCAAACCGGCCGCCAGTTCGAACTCCCGCACCGTCTCCATCAGTTCCGTTGGCCGGCAGACGAACACCCCGAACCGCGCCGGCTCGATCCCGTGCCGGGCGTACGTGCGGACGGCCAACGTCGTTTGCGGCGAGCCCCAGAACGGCGAAACGGGCGATTCGAAATCCTCCAGCAGCACGACGCGTTCCGTTCCGTCCCGATCGATGATCGCTTCGATTTGATCGACGTAGCAGGTTACGGTTTTGCCGGCCGGCAGGCTGTTGTAGTAGATGTGCAGGGCATCGGTCTGCTCGTACCGCAGCGTGTTGATCGCCGTATCGGTCAGCGTGACTTGGCGCCAACCGTGGAAGTCGATGGTCAGGTAGTTGTCGCGATAGCCGCCGCGGCCGTCGTACAGCTGGATCTTCAGCGCCTGGCCGTTGCCGTCGCCGTGCACCCAAGCGCGAATGGCTTTGCAGCCGCTCAGGTCCAGCGGCGCCGGGAACCGCTTGCCGCGCATGCTCCAACCGCCCGGCTTGGCGTCGCTGGTGGCCGTGAAGCGGGCCGCGTGGCTGCCGGCTTTGACTTGGTCCGCGGCCTGCACGAACTCGTGCGAGCAGCCGGGCCGGTCGGCGCTCGAACCGCCGGAACTCTCCTGCAGGGCGTGGACGTTGGGCTCGGCCCCCATCACGGCCACGGACCAGTCCGGCGTCGAGCAGGCGTTCAACGTCCCCGCCACTTCGGCGCGTGGCGGAACAGCCAGGTGAAACAGCCGTAGCCCCGACGGGGGTTCGTCACTTTGCAGACGCCGAAGTTCGAACACCGCCCAGCCGCGAGTCGCTGCGGCCGCTGACGGCCCAGCGGCGGCCGGCGTCGTCTTCACGGCAAAATCGGCGACGGCTCCGCCCTGGAAGCGGACCTTCAACAGGTCCTCGGCCAGTTCCACGGATTGGGGCAGGCGAATCCCTTGGTCCGTCTCCAGCGAGAACACCGGCCGATCGTCGACGGGCCATGAGCTGCCGTCGGCCAGCGTCACAGCCGTCACGCGGCCGCGCTCGTCGATCACGAGCCGGGCAGTGCCAAGATCGAGTGGAACGTCCGCCCGGACCAGCGGAACGGGCAGAAACAACATCACGCAAACCAACAGGCAGGAGAATCGCATGGTGGCCTCCTTGGAACCGGACGTGTGGAATCATGGCAGATCCCGGTGGTAAGGGCAAGCAGGTGTAAGCGACCCTCGCACAGCAGAGACCGGAAGTTGGCAGAAGAATTGGGGCGGAAAAATGACCGGGACGAAATCCAAACTCGGCGAGCGCCATGGCCGGTGACGCGTCCAAAACGTCGCGTAGCATCTTACGCGGGTTCCCTACCGACGGTAAACTCGCTTGCAAGGCGTTTTCCATTTTCAGCGAGGGTACGACGATCCTCGTCCGCGAGCCGTAGCGCGTCGGGGTGTTCGACCGGCGCAAGCACGTCTGTTGCCCAAGGTTGCAGCGAGTTAGAATCAACCATACCACGAGATCGCCAGGGCGGGCCATCGGTCACGGTCTCGTGTCACCGCTGGATCGCCTGCGAGGACAACAACGAGGTACGGAACGAACTCGCGACACTTGACGAATCTCTCGGAGCTGAAGTTGTCTTCCTTTTCCCACCCTCTGACTGAAGGAGCATTCTCCCATGACGCACGTATCCCGCCGATCGTTTTTGGCCGCTTCCGCGGCAGTTGCGGCAACCGCGAATTCGCTGCTCGATTCGGCTCGCGCGGCGGAAGGAATCGCCGGCTTTGACCAGACGCAGACCGATTATGACCGGACGCAGCAGTGGAAACCGTTCAGCGACCGCAAGGTGCGCGTCGGGATCGTCGGCCACGGCGTCTGTAAATTTGGCCTGGCGTTCGACCTGCAGAACCATCCCAACGTCGAATTGGTGGCGGTCAGCGATCTGTTTCCCGACCGCTGTGCGGAAATGGCCGAAAGGGCAAAGTGCAAGAAGACGTACCCGTCGCTGGAGGAGATGGTCAAGGACGATTCGATCGAGGCCATCTTTTGCGCTACCGACGCACCGGCCCACGCCAAGCACGCCATGCTGTGCCTGCAGCACGGCAAGCACGTGGCTACGGCGGTGCCGGCCTTCCGGGGCGACATCGAAGATGCCGAAAAGCTCCTGGAATGCTGCCGGAAGAACAAGGGACTGGTGTATGCGATGTTCGAGACGTCGGTGTTTCACGACGACCTGTACGCGATGGAAAAGCTGTTTGCCGCCGGCGTGTTCGGCCACCTCGTGTATTCCGAAGGCGAGTATTGCCATCCTCATTCTCTGGGCGCCCCGACCCTGGGTTCCTACAAGGACTGGCGGAAGAAAGGCTGCCCGATGTGGTATCCGACGCACGCCACCGCCTACTATGTCGGCGTCACGCACAAGAGCTTCGTCGACGTCTCGTGCCAGGGGACTCCCGCTTTTGACGAGTCCAAACGGGTCCCCAACGAAATCGGCAACATCTTCAAGTCGGAGGTCGGCTTGTTCCGAACGGCGGAGGGCGGAATTTCCCGGATGATCATCTGCGGCTCGCAGGGCGAGTACCTGGAAGCGGGGCGCATTCGGGGCGAGTACGCCGGTTTCAACAAGACGTTCGTCGGCGATGCGACCGGCAAGAAACGTTACGAGGAGGCCCTCAAGAACGGCTTGCAGATCAAGAAATACGCCTTGCCGCCGGGGGTCCAGTCGGGCGGACACGGCGGCTCGCACGGCTACCTGGGCGACGACTTTATCGATGCCATTCTGCGAGGCCGGAAACCGGCGGTCGACGTCATCGACGCCCTGAATATGACCGTCCCCGGCTACTACGCCCACCTGTCCGCGATGAAAGACGGGGAAACGATGAAGATCCCTCAGTACACGCTGTAGGTTTCAATCGCCCTTCTGCCGCGGCGAAACGAAACGAGCCGGTCCCGCGGTGCGGGATGCCGGCTCGTGCGGAATGTCGTGGCGTGGCGGTCGGCTGCTCACTCGACCGCCGGGACGCTGCGGGCTTGGGCTGCCAAACGAACTTGCGCGGCCACCGCGTACCCGCTGAACAGCACCACGGCAAAGAACAGGTCGCCGCACAGCGTGTAGCGGAAGAAGGGGATGGCCATGACGTAGCACTGGACCAGGCCGGAGACCGAGTGCTCGTACATGTTGAACCACAGCCATGAGCCAAAGTTCGTGATCAGGAAGAACAGCACCGAGGACGCCAGGCCGCAACCGATCAGGCCCGTCGCAGCCAGCGACGCCGATCGCAGACCCCCTTGATCCAGATTCAGATGCCGGCGGAGCACCGAGCGGAAGGCCACCGGGAGGGCCAGCATGCCGTACACCAGCGCCATCATCCGCCAATCATAACCGCCGATGGCAAGGTCGCTGATCGCCATGATGCTCAGCGGCAGGCACAACGCCAGCAACCACGACCGGAAGTAATAGCCGGCAAACAGGGCCAACGCCGCCACCGGAGCAAAGTTGGGCAAATCCTGCAGCCAAATCCGCACCTGGGCGCCAACCAACACCAGCAGCACGAATACCACGCCTTGCACAAGATTCTGTCGCTTCACCTGAGTCTTCTCCCTGGTCGAGGTTGATGTTACGCTACTTACCGGCCATAGCATACCAGAACCGCCGGCCGGCTGGTACTACCGAAAACCGCCCGGCGACAAATTTCTCGCGTCCGTCCATCCGGCTGCTTTCACTTGTATTGCGTGAACTTCCACAGTACGCGATCCGACGCTTTGACCTCCGTCACGGCAAAACTTCGCTGGCCCAGTTCGCCGTTGACCGAGAAAATCCAGTTTCGGCCGCGGCCTTCGTTCTTCAGGTCGTCGATTTGCGTCAGGAAGGCCGTGCCGCCCTCACCCCGGTAGACGAACTGGATTCCCCGCGGATGCTGCTTCGCGGTCTGCAGCACGTCGAGCACGGTCATCCCCGGCTTCCAGGGCAACTGCCGGAAATGCTTCTCGACGCCATCGTCGTAATCGATGACCATCGCAATCGTGGCCTTGGCCGGCTCAGCCGCAACGGCGACACGCGTCGGCCCTCCCAGGACACAGGCCAGAGCAAGCCCCAAAGCGCACCATCCAATCACTTGGTTTCCAAGTCGGAACATGTTGCACCTCATGAAATTCCGCGATTCAAAGCTGAATTGAAGGTAACGGGGACGCGGACGAGGGTCAAGATGACAGATCGGGGACATGCGGGGAACTTCCAGAGGTTTTCCAGCGTCAGTAGGCCCGGACAGAGATTCACATCGATTTCCCTGCGTCCAGGGAGTCGCGAACAGAGGAGATGCGTGGGCGATGGCTGCGCAGCATTCAAACGGGCGGCAACCGGCGACCCTCCCGGCCAACGGGAATGGGGGGAAAGCGGACAAGGCCCGCTCTCGTCGCCAATTGCACCGTATTCAGACCGTGAGGCGCCAGCAGGGCATTTCCCTCCGCACAGCTGCGCGTCATCTGGGTGCAAATATCCGAGAAATCCGGGACCAGGAAAACGAGGCGGCGGATCTGCGGTTGAGCGACCTTTATCGCTGGCAGGCCGCCTTGGACGTGCCCTTGGAGGAGTTGCTGGTGGAATCCGAACGGCCGCTGTCCGGGCCGGTCCTGCAACGAGCCAAAATGATCCGCCTCATGAAGACGGCGGCGGCCATCTTGGAAATTGCGCCAACGACGCAGATCGCCAGGCTCGCCAGACGCATGGTCGACCAGTTGGTGGAAATGATGCCCGAATTGAAGGGGGTCGCCCCGTGGCATTCCGTCGGACAACGCCGCAGTGCGGACGAATTTGGGCAGATCCTCCAGCGGCGGATCTCCGAACAGTTTTTTGACAATCCCCCACTTGACAACGAAGATGGAATTAGTTGACTGGACAATGAAGGTTCATCCATAGAGTGACGTATGTTTTGGGGCGAGACCGAGTGGGGACGCCGGGATCGTTGGGATTGCCTGGGTTCCGCTCGGCGAAAAGGTTGTCAGCCCCCCAATCCATGCTGAGTTTATCCTGCTGACCCTTCATCGTTTCGTACGTACTCGTTCATCCAGTCGTACGAAAGAGGCCCGCAGCGGAAAACCGCTGCGGGCCTTTTCGCTTTACACGGCGACCAGCGCTTCCACGTGCTTGGCCAGCCGCTTCCGCGCCGTGTGCAGCCGCCGCTTGATCGTCCCCAGCGGCGCGTCGAACCGGTCGCTCATCTCCAGCAACGACTGGCCGTCGACGTAGAACGCCTGCAGCGTCCGCCGGTCCAGATCGCGGAGCCGATCCAGCCCGGCCCGGACCTCGGCCTGCCGTTCCGCGGTCAGGATGATCGACAGCGGCGTGTCGTCCTCGACGCAAGCCGCGTCCAGCGTCTCCGGCTCCGCCAGCGACTCCGGACCGCGCCGCACCGCGCGGTTGATCGCCATGCGGTTGGTGATCGAGCGCAGCCAAGCGACGAAGCATTCCGGCTCGCGGAGCTGCTGGATCTTCTGCAGCGCCTGCAGGAATACGTCCTGGCACAATTCTTGCGCCTCGTTCCAGTCACCCAGCCGGCGCAGGGCGAGCGCCTGGACGTGCCGCTGGAAGCGCTCGAACAACTCGCCGAACGCGTCCCGCTGACCCGCCTGAGCGTCCAAGACCAGTTGCGTAACGGAAGCGGTCTTCAGGTCTCGAGTCAAAGTAGCCATGTTTCGTCACTCTCGGAAAGTAGCCTGTGGCTGAACGGGGAACCCACCGGTTGTGCTGGCAGGCGAGCCGCTGCAAACCGTGCGCAGCAGCCAGACGCCTGGCATCCACGCGTAGGTCCGGTCGAACCGCTCAAGAGTGCGCGCTAGGATTCAGGTCGCCTGAATCCGTTACGCACCACGTGCGGAACCGGACGCTCCGCCGGATGGCACGGCCAACCAACGCGCATGGTGTTTCTGCTCACCATGCCGCGCAGGCTGACAACTCGATATCCTCGCGCTTCTAGGGCAACGCGAGGTAAGATCGAGCCGGCATCGCGGCTGTTCTGAGGCCGGTCCGCAGGCGAGGCGTGGGGGCAAGGAATCTTGGTTGCGCAGCGGATTCATGCCGGCCACGCCGATGCGCCCTTGGCGCCCGGTGACAACGCTCGTCGCTGTGCTGGCATAAATAAAGCTACGCATCGCAAGCCTCCTCTGCGGCCTTCCCACGCAGTCAGAGAGTGACATTGAAGAACAACCAGGCCGGGCTTTCCTGCCCGACCGCGGCCAGCCGCTGAGGCCGGCCGAAACGGCAGCCGAGCCGATCGGGAACTCCTCTTCCCACTATCTTCGGCAGGCAACCGCATATCTTACCGCCAAATCTCCCGCTTGGCGAGCCGGTTTTCTGGCGATGAACCAGAAAAACCGCCTTGGCGAGAGATCTTGGACGCAATTCTATACTCGACGCGGCAACAAAGAAAAGGTTCGGAGTATTCTTGCTGCAATTCAGACGTAAGCGGGCGGTCGCGGCGGCTAGGCCGGCCGCCGCGGGGT
>CAYPGE010000293.1:0-12167 GCA_964409865.1 uncultured Pirellulaceae bacterium | reverse complement strand
CGCCTCCCGTTCCGCGCCCCCCTGTCTACACAATTTCGGGGAGCTGTCAAGCAGGGGTCCATAGATAAACATGGTAAAATACACGCACGTGTCGAAACGCCGGATCGTCTACCGTGCGGAGGTGGACCTGGTCGTCGAGCAGTTCGATCCGCTGCCGGAACAAATCGAGGCGGCGGTGAAGAAGCACGGAGGCTTTGTCTCCGCGTCCAACATCACCGGCTCCCCAGGCCGGCCACGGAGCGGACGCTGGACCGTTCGCGTGCCGGTGGACCGATTCTCCGAATTCCTTGCCGCTGTCCGCGGTTTGGGCGAAGTGCGAAGCATCAACTCGACGTCGGACGACGTCACGGCCGAGTACTACGATATCGAAGCTCGCATCCGGAACAAGCAACAGGAAGAGGAACGGTTGTTGAAACTGTTGGCGGACGCCACCGGCAAGCTCGAGGAAATCCTCGCGGTCGAACGGGAGTTGTCCCGCGTGCGAGGCGAAATCGAACAGGCTCAAGGCCGCCTGCGCATGCTGAAGGACGTGACCGAATTGACGACCGTGACGGTGAGCGTGACGGAGATCAAGGACTACGTCCCCGAACAGGCCCCCACGTACGCGACGCGAATCCACCGCGTCTTTACCGCATCGACCGCGGCGCTCGTCAGCACGGGCCAGGCTCTGTTCCTGATGGCCGTCGCCATCACGCCGTGGCTGCCCGTGCCGCTGGTGCTGATCCTGGTCATCGCGGCCATCCGCCGTTGGCGACGCCGACATCGCAGGCAATAGCGGGACTGTTCACGCAGGCCGGAACGAGGGCATGCAGACGCTCGGTGACGTGAGCTTGCCGCAAGTGTATCGGCGCGAGTTCTTGACAGACAAAGGCACACGGCGATAGTTTGCGGTTCGGCTACGTCATGAATTCACATACCGGCCGTCTCAGAACTCGCGGAGTCTGGATCGCTTTTGCAGGAGAGAACGATGACGAGTTCGCACCACCAGCCGTGCCTTTCCTTGATTCGATTCCTGGTGGGCGTAACGAGCGTTTCCACGTGCAGTGTGCTGCTTGCAGCAGACGAGAGCACGATGTCGCTGATTGAACGGGCTTGGCGCGAACGCCAAGACAAGACGATTTCGTTTCGGCTGAGATGGAAGCAGAGCCGGGTCCTGAAAACCGGACACGACCCCAGCAATCCCTTTGGCGCCGATAGTACGACTTCAGCATATGTCGCGCATGATTATGAGCAACTGCTTGCGGTTCAGGACGGGAAGTATCGTTTCTTCAGCAGCGAACCCGCCAAAAACGCACAGACAGGCGATTGGATGCGCAAGGAGTCGACCGACGTTAGCAATGGCGTCACGGCGAAAAACTTCACCAAGCGAGATACGTCCTATCTCCCGCTCAGTGGCTCAGATTCGAAACACAAGCCGCTGGAAGAGAGCATTGTCTTCACGATGAGCGATCTTCGTCCCGTGACACTGCATTTTCGGCCATTCCTGCTGTCGCCGCCCGTGTTGGCGGGGTTCACCGTTTCCAAGGAGCGCGGTGAGGCGGACGGAAAGCCGTGCCTGATCATTCGACGCCTGGTCCCCTCCCAGCCGACGGTGACCGAAGCCCTGTGGGTAGATCCGGAGCAGCAGTACAGCGTCCGCCGCCGCACCCAGGAATACCAGGGAAAGGTCTTCTATCAACTGGATGTCCAATATCGGCTGGACAACGCAGGGCCGGTGCCGACTGGCTGGCATGAAGACATGTACTATGCAGGGGACGGGACGCTCACCAAATCCCTGCAGGCCACCGTTGTCAGTTCGGAAGTCAATGCGACTTTGCCCGAATCGGAGTTCGAACTTGCGTTTCCGCCGGGTACAAAGATCCCTGACGGCACCTGAGAAATGTCGGGAATGTCCCAAGGTTCCCGGTCGAGTCGCCAGATCACCCAGATCCGGCGGCGGCCCGACGACGTCTCACAAACTGAACAACTTCGCCATAGACTCCGCCGGCAACGTCCTCAGGTGAGTCGTGCTCGATGTCTTCGGACTTACCGAGCTTGCTGGTCCACTTGCCGTTGGGGAGTTGGCGCGCTGCGTGCGTATAGAAGAAGCCGTAGCCGTAGATCGCCACCTTCTCAAAGCCTGGCTCCAGTGATTCGTCGGAACACGGTTCGTAACCCAGCGAAAGGAACGCTTGTTCCAGCGCGCCAACGCCATAATCGTCCCGGGAGGATAGCACCGGCCAATGGACCCCGGGCTGCCACCAGTGCTTCGTATCACCCGCGGCCCAGGCGACACAATTGTAGCGCACATCCGGCGGACTGGTGCGCCGGCAACGGTCTGGCGATAGGCGCGGGAATGGTTCAACCATTTGCCGGGATGATCCCCTTCTCCCGGCCCCATTGCAGCCAGGCGTCGGCCGCAGCGTCCACTTGGCCGGCATTTGCCGCGGGGACGGGATTCTCTCCTGTGATGGCCTCCAGGGCCCAGAACCAATGGTCGGCCTCACGCTGCAATTCTGCGAGGATCAGGGGCACTACATTCGTGCCCATGCCGATGATCCGTTGGTAGGGCCAGAGCATTGCCATTTGGGCGCTGTTGGAGAGGTACCGCGACTGCTCCTTCCAGTCTGTTCTGAGCTGCTCGAATCGCTCGCGGACGTTCGTTTCGACGGCAATTGGCATCGCAAGGTCCCTTACCAGGGCAGCGTCTCGGTCAGGCTCGGATCGCCGGACGCAGGTCAGAGTATCTTGATTTGTTTCGATATCGGCAAGGTCAATTCCTGCTAGCAGCCGCTGATGCGACGGCAGTGATCAGTGTCCCGGCCACAGCCATCGCGCGACGGCGGCGGTCAGCAACGGCAGGGCGATCGAGGCCGCGATGGCGATCGGTAATTGGACGCGGTCTCCCAGGGCGGCATAGGCGGCCGCAATCCCGAAGTTGCTCAAGCCCACGGCAGTCAGAAACCGCCACCAGCTCAGCCGCGTCGTGCCCATCAGCAACACGCTGGCCTCGGCCAGGACGGGGACGGGCCGTGCCACGACCAACACAAAAACGCCCCAGCGCGCCGCCAAGGCGTCCGTCCTCGCCAACGCTTCATCGCTGGACAGCCATCTCGCCAAGGGGCGGCCGAAGGCCCGGACAAGCCAGAACGCTATCGCTGCGCCGATCGTCATGCCGCACCACGAAGCACCGGCTCCGCCCCAGAAGCCCAACACTCGGCCGGCGAACGTGCTCACCACGCTGGACGGCACCGGCAGCAGAATGTCGCTGGCCAACACGCCGATCACCGCGACCGCAACCGTGCCGGGAGACAACCGGGAGTTGAGCCAATCCGTGATGCGAGCCTCCAGCGTCTCGCCAAAGAACAGGAATGGAACGATCGGCACCGCCAGCACGGCGGCGATCAGCAGCAGTTGCCGAAAAGCGGACGCACCGGCCAATCTGCGATCGGGTGCGTCCCCTTGTTCGCCGAGCGGTGTCATTCCGGTGTCCTCAGTTCCAGCGAGCCCCACAGACCGGGCTTGGCAGCGATGTTGGTCTCCTTGGGGGCTGGCCAGTACCGTTCGCGGTTGTACGGACCGCCTTTGATCGTGAGGTTCAGATTCAGGCCGAGTCTGGCGCCGGGGCGCGGTTGGAAGTTTTGCAACTCGGCGATCGGCAAGCGGAACTCCATGGCATAGCCCTGGCCTTTGCGAATCGCCACGCCCTCGACCGTCCGCAAATCGTAGCGGGTTTCCGGAATCTCGTCCGCTCGCTTCCATTGTCCGCAGTAGACGCGTTTTTCCTCGACCAGCGGCACGAACCAGAACTGATGATCGCCGCGAGCAAAAGGCCGCTCGCCCTTGCGGTCGCCGGTGTCCAGGAACAATTCCAGGCAATTGCCCACCCAGAAGTTCCGCGGGTCCGGATTCTGGAGTTCGGCTTCCGGGACTTCGACCAGGCCGTACAACGCGTCTGCGGTCCAACCCAGGTGGACTTTTGTGTCCGCGTCCGCCTCGCCCAGCGTGCAGCCGAGGACCCAGGCGGGCACGCGCGACGCAGCGGGCCAATCGTCAGCCCGTCCGTCCAGCGTGATACGCTCGACTCGCGCCAAACCTAGCCTTCCCGGAATAATCGGGCGGGCGATCTGCTGGCCGCCGCCGGCATCGAACTCGACCGTGGCGGACTCGTCCGGCTGCCATCGAGTCGTCCAAGTCAGCGGGCAGTTCAGCTCGCGGATCTCCTGCGGCTGCAGCGAGGCGACAGGGACCGTCGGCTGCGAGGTGCTCCAGGAAGCGGGCAGACGCAGCCGCAACGTCGCGTCGACGGGCCGCGCCGATCGATTGCTCAGTTTGACGCGGACACTCGTCGGACCAGGGGCGCCGCGCAGCGGACCGACTTCCATCACCAGGCCCGACTGGACGAGCAACCGCAACGGAATCTCCTTTTCCAGGCCCGACTCGACCGCGGTAATCCGGGCGTCGTGAATGCCCATCGGCTGGTTCAACGGCACTTCGAACGGCAGACGGACTTCGTGGCTCGCGCCGGGCGCCACCCGCGCGGTGAACTCCGTCTGCGGGGCCTTCCAGCTCGCCGGCACGCTGAGCAGCAGCTTGCAGTCCAGGGGCGTCGGGCGTTGATTGCGGATCTGGATGACCGGTGTCACAGGATCGCCGGCGGTGACGGGCAACAGTGCAGGCGTGGCCAACTCATACGCCGTCTGGCGGAACCAGACATCCTCAGGATCAAGGCCGACGGCATAGACGGGAGCCAGGCTCAGTTGGACGCTCGAATCGGGCAAGCGATTGCCGAGCCAGTCGCGCAGTTCGCGGGCCCGAAACCCGACCGTCGGCCCGTCGTCCTTGTCTATCGACCACAGCGCGGCAACCAGTTCCTCGCCTTGTCGAAACACGCAGCCGGCCGTGCCCGTGCCGGCGGAGATGCTGCCGACGTACTCCGGATTGGGCAGCAGCGAAGTCATCGCGGCCAATGCACCGAGGGCCAGTTTGGGGCTGCCATCCGCGGTGAACAGCCCGCAGCCGTCAAAGAACTGTTTCGGCTCCGGCGAGTCGTAATCGTAGAACCAAAAGCACTTGTCGGTTCCGGCGCTCATGGCGAGCATCCAGCCGCGTGCGAGATAGACAGCTTGTTGATACGCCGAGACCTTGGGGCCGGCCAGATTGTCCCAGCCGAACTCGGTGAGCCACGACTGGCGCGGGCGGCCGTCCAGTTGCGCCGCGCGTTTGACTTCGCGCAGCCGGTCGGCCAGCAACATCGGCGGCTGGGCGCGAAAGTCGCCGGCAAAACCCGTGTTCCAGTTGCCCATGTTGCGCTCGGGCGGTTCCGAGCCGCAGTAATGGTGGCTGTTCACCACGCCGATTTTCTCGAAATCTCCGCTGCGGACGAACGCGGCGACGCGCTGCGGCCAGATGCCGGCCGGCCCTTGCTCGACGGCGGTCAGTGCCCCGCCGCCCAGCAGGTCCAGCAAGTCCGCGAAACGGCGGTGGTACGCGCGGTAGTTCGCCCAATCGCCGACCGATTCTGCATCGGAGTGCCCGCGGTCGAGGTCGTATTCGTTGTCCAGTTCCCAGTGCGTCAGCTGGGGAAAGGCGAGCAGCGCATCGGTCACGTCGCGGACCCACTGCCGGTCCGGGCCGATGCGTCCGACCGGCTGGCCGTCCTTGATCGTGGGCGGTTGGATGCTGCGCATCAGGCAGGGCAGGACCAACGCGTCGGCGTCGGCATAACGCTGCAAGATCGCCGGGAACCACGGCCAGCCTTCATATTGCCGGTTCTCGCCGCGAGCCCGCCGAAGCCACTCCAACGAGAATGCGTAATCGCGGAACCAGACGACGCCCGCTTGGCGGAACGGCTCCAATTCCAGGTTCGATCGCCCGCCGTTGACGTTCACGCCGTAGGGGGATCGCTGCTTCTGTTCGGCCGACAATTGCGGCTGTGCCGGCAGCTTGGCGCAGGTCAGGCTCGCCGCTTGGCGCGTGCCGTCCGATAGCTCGACATCAACGTGCAACGTGTACACGCCAAAACGTTCTGCCTTCAGTTCCAGCTGCACGGCCGCCGTGCTCTCGACGGACACCGGCTGCTGCCGGCGGTCCACGTTCCGGCCGGCGAAGTCCTGCAGATCGGCATTCAGCGTGCCTGTGAGCGTACCGGGTTTCCAGTTGCGGAGACGAATCAAGGCGGTGGGCGTTTCGCCGGCAAACACGTTGCTGGCACGCTCCGTACCGACCTCGACGCGGACCAGCGGCGTTGCGGGCGGTTCGGCCAGCGCGGCCTTCGGATCCTTCGGTTGCGGATCAGGCTTCCACGTCGTCAGCCGTCCGGTACCGGGATCGACGTCGCGCAGGTCGGTTTCCACCGTCAGGTGATCCGCGCGGAACCGCACTTTGGCCGCCTCGTCTTTGGCCGACCAGTTGTGGGTCGCCAGGCCGGCAATGGTGATCGGCCGCACCCAGTTGGCGGGCACGGCAAACGTGGCCGACGCCCAACGCCCGGTTTCTTTCGCCGGCACGCTCCACTCCAACTTGGTCGAACCGACCTCGCTGCGTCCCCAGCCGTCCTTGAACTTGACGATCAGCGGAAAGCGTTTGTCGCTCAGTTGATAGTCGAGCTTGACCGTTTTCAGATCGCCGGGGATGATCAGCCCTTCCGCCGGTGCGACGCCGAACCATTCAAAACCTTTGCCGGAGAAGCGGACTTCGATTTCCAGACTCTTGCCGGGCGGCGAGCCGGGAGGTAAATCGTTCACCAAGCGGCTGCCGCCCGCCGCGCGGACCCAGGCTTCGTTGGGCCACGCGATTTGGTCAAACCGTTCGGCGACCTTGCGGACGACCGTTTCAGCAACCGGGGCGGACCCCACCGCCGCAGACAGACCCGACAGAAATGCCATGCAGGCAAACCAGCTTCGAAATCCGAACCTCGTCATTGTCTCGTCCTTCCGAAATACCTAGCCAAACACGTAGCCTAGCAGCAAACAGGTTTGCCGGTTAAGGGGTCGAACGCGACAGATCCGTTTCGTGCTCATTTTTCTGTCACCCCGTCTTTCTGTCAGCGTCTTCCTTCTTGGTCTTTCTGCACGTGCGGCGAAGACACGGACAGGCCATTCGACATACTGGAGAAAGATCGAGGAGGACTGACAGAAAAATGGGGTGACAGAAAAATGAAGATGATGCGCCGAGATTGTTGACCTGTTGGTTGCTGGGCGCAACGGCACGATTGCAGTAGAATTCGGTGACTTGCTTCAAAATGATCTTCCTGGAGACAAACCCATGCCGATCACTCTGCCGCCGCTTTCTCGGAGACATTTCCTGACCACCGCCGTGGCGGGCGCCGCAACTTGCCTGACGCGGGCCTCGTGGGGCGCCGATCCGCTCTGCGACGCCAACCGCTTTGCCCTGTTGTCCGACACGCACATTGCCGGCGACCGGGCAAAGGTGGCGCGGGGCGTCAACATGTGCGACAACTTGAAGTCCGTGGTCGACGAAATCATGGCCGCGCAGCCAGCCCCGGCGGGCGTTCTGGTCTCCGGCGATCAGGCCTTCAACAACGGGACCGCCGAGGATTACGCCGTTCTCGTGGAACGGCTCCAGCCGCTGCGCCAGCGCGGTGTGCCGGTGCATCTGGCCTTGGGAAATCACGACCACCGCGAGCGGTTCTGGCAAGCGCTGGGCGAGGAGGTGCGGAAATCCTCGCGGCTCCAGCACAAGCACGTCCTGATGGTCTCCGCCCCGCTGGCCAACTGGTTCGTGCTGGATTCTCTGGACCAGACCGACAAGACGGCCGGCGTCCTGGGCGACGAGCAGCGGAAGTGGCTGGCCGAGGCGCTGGATCAAGCGGCCGACAAACCGGCTCTGGTGATGGCACACCATAACCCGGATACGCGACCGGTGCCGAGCGGCCTGGTCGACACCGAGCCGTTGTTCGAGGTGCTGTTGCCTCGCCGGCACGTCAAGGCCTTCTTCTACGGCCACTCGCACGTCTGGCATGTGAACCAGCGGGATGGGCTGCACCTGGTGAACCTGCCGGCCGTCGCGTATGTGTTTGCCGCCAGCCAGCCGAACGGTTGGGTCGACGCCCGCGTGGCTGCCGACGGCCTGGCGCTCCAACTCCGCTGCCTAAACCCGCAGCACGCTCAGCACGGCCAGCGCGTCGATTTGAAGTGGCGGACTTAAGCTTCGTTCAAGGAATCGATGTCTCCGTGGCGTAAGCTTCCAGCTTGCGGTGGAAAGTGGCATCGCAAGCTGGAAGCTTACGCCACTTGTTACTCGAACAGAATGAGGTGATCACAAGATGATGAGATTTGCCATCTGCAACGAGACGTTTCAGGACTGGCCGTTTGACAAGGCTTTTGCGTTTGCCCGTCAGTGCGGCTACACGGGAATCGAATTCGCGCCGTTCACGATCAACAAGAACGCCTACGACATCTCCGCCGACCGGCGCCGCGAGGTTCGGCGGCAAGCCGAGGACGCCGGCCTGGAGACCGTCGGACTGCACTGGTTGTTGGCCTTTACCGAGGGCTACTACCTGACCAGTCCGGAGGCCGAGGTGCGCCGGCGGACCAGCGAGTACCTGGGCGAACTGGCCCGGTTGTGCCGCGATCTGGGCGGCAAGGTGTTGGTGCTGGGCTCGCCCAAGCAGCGGAATCTGTTGCCCGGCGTGACGCACGACCAGGCGATGGAATACGCGGCCGACGTGCTCCGCGGCGTCGTGCCGACGTTGGAGGATTGCGGCGTGGTGTTGGCCGTCGAGCCGCTGGGACCGCTGGAAGGCGACTTCCTCCGCACCGCCGAGTTGGGCATCCGCCTGGCCGAAATGGTCGGCTCGCCCCACTGCCGGCTGCACTTGGACGTCAAGGCCATGTCCACCGAGCAGAAACCGATCGCGGACATCATCCGCGACAGCGCGCCGTGGATCGAGCATTTTCACGCCAACGACCCGAACATGCGCGGCCCCGGCATGGGTGAGGTCGACTTCCGGCCGATCCTCGCGGCGTTGCAGGAAATCAACTATCCGGGCTGGGTGTCGGTCGAAGTGTTCGACTATGCGCCCGGCGCCGAAGTGCTGGCCCGCGACAGCATCGAATACATGCAGCGGTGCTTGGCCGAGATCTGAGGGCGGCCGGCCTTCCCGGAACGTGAATGCCTACTACCGTCAAAAAACACCCTTGACGCCACGGGGGGATGCGAGAAGAATTTGCTAGAGCATCCTGTTTGGGTTCCCCTTCGCTCAGCGAGGCGTCTGTGGTCCTCGCGTATGGGCGGTGCTGAGGGGTGTTATGGTGGCAAGACTGGGACAGCGAGTTGTCTCGAAGACTGTCGTCTGGCTGGCGGCGGTGTCGCTTTTTTTGCCGCCTCTGGCTGCGCCGTGCCGCTGTGGCGACCACACTGTCGCGACGGCGTGGTGGACATTCAAGACTGTGGAGGAGACTGCCCAGCCAAGTTGTTGCGGCCATCGGAAACGTGATGGATCAGAGGCCGCGAATTCCTGTTGCAGCACGCGGAGTCGGCCCGGCGGCATGGATCGTTGCTGCCAAGATCGGGAGATTTTCCGGGCTGCCTGGTGTCTGGCGACGGCTGCTTCCGTCGCGAAACACGCCGGGTGTTGCCCCTGCGGCGAGCACTGCGCTTGCGGCGCCCACGAGCCCTGGAAACCGCCGGCTGCCCCGGCCGCTTCCCCGCAGCGTGCCACGGAGAAAGCGGTGAGCGACGACGCGGTGTCGCAGCCCACGACGCTCTGCCAAGCTTCGGCACGTTGTTCGTTAGATGCAGCTTCCCTTCTCCCGCGAGCCGCCTCGTGCGGCCTGTGCGTCCAGTTCTGCCACCTCACGATTTGATCTCGTCTGAGGTATCGGTGCGCGCCCAACGCACCGTCGCCTGCGATGGTTCCGGCTTGACGCTTTTTCTCCTCGCACTGTCGTGCCGTTTCTGACTGCGCGCCAAGCGTTGTTGCGCGGAATCTCGCGGTTCATGCCCGAGTTTTGCCAAACTTCGTGCGCGGGCCACCATGCTCCGCTGTGGAGGACTACGAGGATGATCGCAAGAAAACTGATTCGATCCGTGCTCCTGCTGGCCGCCGGGGCCGGTCTCGTCATGGTTGGGACGACCTTCGCACCGGGTCACCGCGACCGGCCCCAAACCATCGGGGCCTCGGCCAGCACGCCGCAAGTCTGGACTTGCTCGATGCATCCCCAGATCCGCGTGGATCACAAGGACCGCTGCCCGCTGTGCGGGATGGATCTGGTGCCCGTCCAATCGAACGGCGGCGGGGCCGGGGAGGGGCCCGTTGAGCCGCTGTCTCTGAGTCCCTATGCCCAAATGATGGCCCGCGTGGCGACGACGCCGGTCCGCCCGCAGGAGTTGTTCAAAGACATCCGCACCGTGGGCCGGGTGGAACTGGATGAGACCCGCATGGCCCACATTGCCAGCCGCGTGGAGGGGCGAGTTGATCAGGTCTTTGCCGACTTCCCCGGAACCACCGTCAAGCAAGGCGAGCATCTGGTCAGCATCTACAGCCCCCAACTGGTGATCACGCAGGAGGAGTACCTGATCACTGTCCGCGCGGAACAGGAGCGGCAGAAGCAGGGCGGGCGCGAATTCAGCCTGACGTCATCCGCCACCGCCCTGAGGCGGCTGGAACGGTGGGGTCTTTCGCAGCAACAACTCGATGAGCTGGCCCAGCGTGGAAAGGCCGAGACGCACCTGGTGGTCTACGCCCCGATGGGCGGCACGGTGATCGAGAAGAACATCCGCGCAGGGCAATACGTCAAGGAGGGCGACTCGCTGTACACCATCGCCGATCTGAGTCAGGTCTGGCTCGTGCTGGAACTCTACGAGTCCGAACTGTCCTGGGTCCGCTTGGGCCAGCCCGTCCAGGTCACGCTGGAGAGCGAACCGTCGCGGGCGGTGACCGGCCAGGTGGCTTTTATCGAGCCGCTCCTGAACCGGGCAACGCGCACCGTGCGGGTGCGCGTCGTTCTGGACAACACGGCAGGGAGGTTCAAACCGGGGATGTACGCACAGGCCGTCCTTCACATTCCGATCATGCCGGACGGCGAGCCGGCCCCCAGCCCTCTGGAAGGCAAGTACGTGTGCCCGATGCACCCGTACGACGTCTCCGACGGGCCGGGCGATTGCAGGGTGTGCGGAATGCCGCGTGAACTCTTCCCGATTCGTCAGCACACGGACACGTTGGTCGCCCAGCCGGCCACGGCCGGCGCGGCGATTGAAAACGGCGATCGCTCCCGCTTGGTTTCCCACGCGGCGGCAGGGAGGCCGAAGATCCTGGCGGTTCCGGCGGAAGCGGTGCTCACGACCGGCCAACGCCAACTCGTCTATGTCGAAAGCGAGCCCGGCAAGTACCACCTGATCCGGCCCAAACTCGGTCCTCGTGCCGGTGACTTCTACCCCGTGTTGGAAGGACTGGCGGAAGGCGACCGCGTCGTGGTGCGGGGCAATTTCCTCCTCGATTCTCAGTTCCAAATCTCGGGCAAACCGAGTCTTCTCAGCCCGCCGGAAGATCGAGAATCGACCGCCGTCAAGAAGGATCACGCCGACACTCTCAAGAAACCAGCGGCTGCCGTGCCTCCGGAGCGTTCAGCGGAGGAACAAGCCGCTGTCGACAAGCTGCCCCCGGTGGATCGGGAACTCGCGATGAAACAGAAGGTTTGCCCGATCAGCGGTGAACGGCTGGGTTCGATGGGGACGCCACACAAGGTGATCCTCGGCAACCGAGTCGTCTTCCTGTGCTGTGGAGGATGTGAAGACGCCGCCCGCCAAGACCCGGACGGCGTTCTGAGGAAACTCGACGAAGTCAAGGAGTAGGTACGCGCCATGGTCAACGCCGTCATTCGTTGGTGCTTGAACAACACGTTCCTGGTGATTCTTGCCATGCTGGCGGTGATCGGCGGCGGGTGGTACGCCCTGCGGCACACGCCGGTCGATGCGATTCCGGACATCGGCGAAAAACAGGTCATCGTGCTGGCCGACTGGCCTGGCCGCAGCCCGCAAGACGTCGACGACCAGGTCACCTATCCGCTGACCGTCGCGCTGCAGGGCACGCCCGGCGTCAAGGTGATCCGTTCCGCCTCCGGCTTCGGCTTCTCGATGGTGTTCGTGATCTTCCACGACCGGACCGATTACTATTGGGCGCGGAGCCGCGTGGTGGAATACCTGTCCAAAATCCAGGCCCGCTT
>CAYPGE010000292.1:0-12201 GCA_964409865.1 uncultured Pirellulaceae bacterium | reverse complement strand
GAACTTACTCGGGAGACCCGCGCCGAACTTACTCGGGAGACCCGCGCCGAACTTAGTGCAGGGTTTTAAGCTTCGCGATCTCGTGACGCGATCAACTCTCGCAGCCTTGCGCCAAGTTCCGGCGGAACGCGGTCGCACCATTGCTCGTCGATCAGCCCGACGTCGAGCAGATCGAGAAGGTGGACTCGATCCTTCAGCCGAAACGAGGTGAGTTTCATTTGCACCAAGGCGTCGAGCGTGGGCACCGAGAACTCGGGTCCGGCTTCCGACTCGGTCACATCCGGGGTGGGAAGCAAATAGTCAGGGTGTACCTTTTCCCGCGCGAAGACGACGTGAATCGCGCTCCGGACCGAGCCGTCCGGTCCATCCAGGAAGAGATCGACGCCCGCGACGTACTGGTGAACGAACCCCACCGACTCCAGGGCAGCGATCACGCGTCCGAAATCCTGGCGCCGGACCAACAGGTCGACGTCCTTCGTGTTTCGAACTGCCTCGACGTCCACGCGGGCGACCCACGCCGCAACCGCGTTCCCGCCCACCACCACATGCTGGATTCCCGCCTTATCCAAGGCCGCCGCAGCGCGACAGGCCCGTTTTCGCACGGCATCCACGGCAGCGATCATCCTTTCCCACGAAAAGTCCTTCAAAGTGACTGCGGGCATACCGAGTGCTCCGACCTGGTGGACGAATCGACTTTCGGTCTCTGGAGTATCCTCGGTGGTTCCAAGACCCGCAAGGCCAGTTCCCGCCAGAGGCCGCCCGCCCGACGGATTGACGGCAATCCGTGGCTACTGGTACGTGAACGTCGCCGTCGCGCGGCAGGGCTTGTCGGCCGCGACGCGGACCCAGTGGGCGGCGAAGCCGGCGGGGAACTCGTGCGTCACGCGCTGGCCCGCCGGGACGGCCAACGCCTGGTACGCGCGCCAGTCGGTGTGATCGAAGTTCACCTCGATGGTGATCGTCACCTCCTCGGCCGCATCGTGGCTCAGTTCGACTCGCTTGCGGTCGTAGCCGTTCATCAGGTAGGGCTCGGAGGGGCGATTCGGCGTGACGGCCGTGTTGCACCAGGGGCCGCCGCGGCCGACGGGCTTGCCGAGTTTCCACAGGTCGTCGATCCCACCGTACCACAGGCCGGCGCCGTCGGCGCTGCGGAAGTACTGGCCGTCGGGCAGCGCGTCCGGCCTGGTGCCGCTGAAGACCAGCAGCCCGCGCCACGTGCAGAAGTCCATAATCTGCCGGCCGTGACTGGCCACGGGCTTGATCTTCCACATGCCGCCTTCGCGCGGCTTCTCGTAGAACGTGCCGTGGATGTTCATCAAGTACCGTTCGGAGACGCACTCGCGGATGCCGCGCGGCCAGCCGGTGGCGAAGGGCTGGTCGTAGCACGCATCGCCCTTGGGCAGACGGAACCGGCGACCCTTTTCTGTGACGATCACCGACGCCTCGTCGACGGCAAAATCCTGGGCGACTTTGGCGATCTCCTTCACTTCGTCCGCGCGGTCCTTCGCGGGCTTCGCAAAGGCCAGTTTCTCGTCCACCTCGTAGTAGGTCTCGTTGACTTGGCCGTCCTGGCCGATGCGTTGCGCGACGTACTGCAAGTTGCGATTGTGCTTCGCCGGACGGATCAAGCCTGCGACGGCCTGGCGGTCGTTGACGCCCGCGATGGCCGAAAAGAGCTTGGCGTTGTCCTGCGGATCGTGGCCCGGACTGCTGTAATGAAAGAAAGCGGTCGCCACGCAGCCCCGATCGGCGGTCACGCGGATCCACTGGGCGGCGAAGTCATCGGGGAACGTGTGGCAAACGTATCCGCCCGCAGGCACGGCAATCTTTTGGTACTCCGTCCACTTGCCATTGCCTTGGACGTCGATCTCGAGGGAAAACGTCACGGGACCGGCAGCGACCGCCGGCGCGGGTTTTGGTGGCTTGGGCGCGGCCGGCGCGGCTGGCACAGACGCCGGATACGCGGCCAGTCCGTTCAACTTCGCGGGCAGGTCCGTGATCTCCAGCTTTCCGGCGTCCGCCGCGGCCGGCTGGACGAAGGCCAGGTGCGGCACGCCATAGTCGCCGGGCTTATGCTCCAGAGGGTGACCGGGGATTTCCACCCGGCCCTTCTTGAACAGCTTGCGGTAGATGTCGTCCGTAAAATCCCGCCAGCTGAGCGTCCCCTCGGTTTTCTCCCAGCCTTCGCCCAACTCCGCCTGGGGGCGGCTATCGACGGCCAGATACACCACCACATCCTGATTGACCGAGAACGCATAGCCGGGCGCAGGCTGATGAAAGTCGCCCCGGCTAACCGTCACGCGTGCCAGCTCGCGCAACGCGTCTGGCATGTCCGTCACGGGGAAGACGCCCGTACAGCGATAGATGGCTGTTCCGGAGACGTCGTCCGTCATGCCGTCCGAACTGCGGCCCCGCCCGACGGTCAGGTGAACGCAACGCCGCTCGAAGCCACTGATTGCGAACGGAACCGAGGGCTCCCCGGCTTTCACCGGATCGTTGCTCCACGGCCCGCCCCAGGCGGTCGGGGGGCCCCACGTCGCCAGATCCTCGACCTTGCCGAACCACAGATTCGACTGCGACTGGCCGGCCATCGGGTTGGCCATGATCGACGTGTCGTCCGAGGCCAGTACGACGCGGCCATTCCAGCTGCAGAAATCCGGGATGTAGCGATGGTGGGTGGCGATGGGCCGCAGGCCGGCCGTGTTGGCGGCGCTGAACGTCGCCGGGAAATCCCACAGCATGGCGTGCATGTCCAACATCAGCTTACCCGGCGAGATCTCGCGGATGCGCGGCCATTCGGTGTACCAGCCGCCGTAGCCGTCGTAGGTGTGACTGGCCTTGGGCAGGCGGAACGTGTACCAGCGGCCGCCGTCCAACAGCTTCAGCAGGACAGAACGCCGGTCCCAGCCGACGGCCCAGACCGGAGTCGTGTCGTCCGGCGAGCCGAGGATGCCTCCCGGCCCGGTCACTTCGGTAAACTGCCGCCGCTCGATGATCCGCCACTCCTTCCCATCCCACTCGGCCAGCACGCCGTTGTCCTCCGGGCCTTGTGCGGGACCGCCGACAAGCAGGTCGCTCAGCGGATGCCCTTTGACTTCATTTTCGCCGTTGTTCGCGATGATGTACCGGCCCTGGCCCGTGTAGCCGCCTTTGCCGTGCCAGCCGGGCACGGGTTTGGCGAACAGCAACTTCACGGCCAGCGTGTGGACGTCCACTTCGTAGATCCGTCCCTCCATGTCGAAGTAGTACACCTTGTCGGCCGGTTCGCTCAGGTGCCGCGACACCGCCGTGGGCCGGCCCGGCATGGCCGTGTACGGAATCACGCGGACCTTACCGGCCTTGTCGATCGCGTACGGGCCGATGAACAACTGCTCGCTCTCGCGATGGATCATCCGCCCGGCCGGCGTGCCGCCGATGCTCTCCGGGCGGATCTCGACGTTCAACTGGTCGTCGATGGCGTACAGCTTGTCCGTGCTGCCCATCGGACAGTGCGGCGAATAGGTGATCATCCACAGCTTGCCGGCCCAAGGCACCACCGCCCCGATGCCGCACTCGCCGCCGCTGCGGTACGTCTCGCCGTCGTCCTTCACCACGCTGTTGAACGCGGCTAGGTGCGGGTAGATGCCGCTGATGCAGAGATGGCCGTCGGCGGACTGGTCCGCCGCACGCACCAGCGGGGCCTCGGCCAGCACGAATGCCGCCGTCGCCAGCAGGATCAGAAATCGCGGCCCAAATCGAAGGCCGCGGCAAGTCCTCCACGCAACGTTCATCATCATCGTTTCAGTCTCCCAAGATTGGACGGCTACATGTTGCCATTGCGGAATCGCCGACAACCGCCGGAGTATACCCGATCGCTGTCGCCGAAAAAATCTCCGCTCGTTGCATTGACAGACTTTGGATGTTGGTGTACTATCAAACTAGTACGATGGTGCGCAGGTCTCCGATCAGGGGTCAGACGTACAGAATTCAATTTTCGCGGGGATGGCTTTTTCCATTTGGCTGGACCCAAGGCCGCGAAAGCGGAGCGTGGCGGATGTTTTTTTCCATTGATCCTCAAAGCGGCGTGGCGATTTACGATCAGATCGTGCGGCAGGTGAAGTTCGCGATCGCCGAAGGGACGCTCGGCCCGGGCCAGTTGCTGCCCAGCGTGCGGGTGCTCAGTCAGCAGTTGACGATCAATCCGAACACGATCGCGCGGGCTTACCTGCAATTGCAGGCCGACGAAGTGGTCGAATCGCTGCGCGGCAGGGGGCTGGCCGTCTGTGCGGGAGCGCCTCAGCGGTGCCGCGCCGTGCGCCGGACGCTGATCGCCCAGCGGCTGCGCTCCGTGCTGGCGGAGGCCCTGCACGGCGGCTTGAAAGCGACGGAGATCCGCGAGATCGTGCGGACGGAATTGGAATCGTTGTCCGAGACGGTGAATACGATTGCGTCCGATCCGGGCGAGGCCGTGTCGTCCTGATCGGCGGTGAAACGCTCGCGTTCCTTGGTTGGTTGACGGAATACTTCCCATTTTGATTCGAGAGCAAAAGGCGATGTCTCACGTCATTTCGGCCCGCGGCCTGACGATGCGTTTTCCCGGTTGCCAGGCATTGAGCGGAATCGACTTCGAGGTGCCTCGCGGAAGCGTGTTTGCCTTGCTGGGCGAGAACGCCGCCGGCAAGACGACGCTGATCCGGATCCTCACCGGGTTTCTCCAGCCGACGGCTGGCACGTGCCAGGTGCTGGGACTGGACCCCACGCGGGAAGCCCTGGAGATTCGCCGCCGCATCGGCTACGTGGCCGAAGCCCCGGCGCTGTACGATTGGATGCAGGTGGGCGAGATCGGCTGGTTTGCCTCGGCGTTTTACCCGCCTGGCTTCCTGGACCGGTACCGCGACGCGGTGCGCCGCTTCGAGCTTTCACCAGACTGGAAACTCCGCCGCCTGAGCAAGGGCCAGCGAGCCAAGGTGGCGCTGGCGCTGGCCTTGGCCCCCGATCCGGAGCTGTTGATCCTGGACGAGCCGACTTCGGGCCTCGACCCGCTGGTGCGGCGCGAGTTCTTGGAGAGCATGGTCGACCGGGCCGCGGTGGGCAAGACGGTGCTGCTGTCCAGTCACCAGATCGCCGAAGTGGAACGGGTGGCCGATCACGTGGCCATCTTGCGGCAAGGGAAGTTCTGTCTGGTCCGGCCGCTGAGCGAACTCAAAGAATCCGTCAGCCTGGTCACGGTCAACCTGGCCGATCCTCTGATCGCTTTGCCGTCGCTCGAAGGTCCCGCCGAAGTGCTCAGCGAACAGGCCTCGGGACGGCAGCGGCAATGGATCGTGATGGGGTTTACGAGCGAGCATCAGCAGCAGCTCGAACAGCATCCCGGCGTGGCCGGCGTCGCCGCCCGCAGCGCGACGCTGGACGAGATCTTCGTCGCTTGCATGCGACCGCTGCACCAAAGTTCTTCCGAGTCTGGATCCGAATCCGCGTCCGAGCCGGCCTACTGCGAGGTGCCCACGGCATGAACCGCAAGCTAGTCCTTGGCCATCTGTGGTGGAAGGAAGTCCGCCAGGTGCTCCCGCTGGTGTGGATGCAACTGGCGTTGGGACTCTGTTTTCAGCTGCTGTTCCTGCTGCACCCCGACCGCACGTATGTACCTCGCTTCCTGGTGTTTGCCGGGATGCCGAGCCTGTTCGCTGCGGGGGTCGGCGTGCTGCTGGTGGGGCAGGAGAAGGAACGCCGCACCTTGGATTGGCTTCGTTCGTTGCCCGTCGCTTCCAGAGACCTGGTCGCCGTGAAACTGGCGACGGGCTTCGCCTCACTCGTCGCCGTCTGGTGCTTGAACTCGTTGTTGCTGGCGATTCTGGTCTTGCCCTCGGGCCGTTGGCCCGTGCCGAGTCCGGCCGATTCCTGGGTGAACGGTGCCGGCTGGGAATACCTTTGGCCCTTGCAGAGCGTGTTCCTGCTGGTGGCCGGGTTTGCGACAGCTTGGCTCTTCCGTTCGTCACTGGTGGCCCTGCTGGCGTTGGTGCCCCTGGCGCTGCTGCCGGGCGCGATCGCCTTCGGACTGAATCACTTGGTCCGCTGGCCCAGCGGGACCAGTTCGATCCTGAACGATCCCGCGCCGTGGATGACGGCCGTCGCGCTGCTCGTGTCGAGTTTGCCGCTGTTGCTCGTAGGCTGGCGGCGCGGCGTCAGGTCGCTGGCGCCCGAGCGGTTCGGTAGGCCGGAACAAGCGCAGCGCAGTTCCGGCATGGCAACCGTGCCGGGCGAGGCCGCCGACCAACGCGGTGCCGGAACGGCGCTGCGCTTGTTCCGGCCTACGACAGCACCGGATATTTGGTCGCGTCCTTTGCACGCCCCTGCGGCGATGCTGAGCTGGCAATTCGTGCGACAGAATCGGGTGGTATTGGCGGGGATCGGCCTGATGCTGCTGGCCGCGTTGGGACTGCTGGCGACGACGCCGTCCCTTTCCAGCGCCCAGCCCGCCTGGGCGGCTCTGTTGGGTCTGTTGGCGGCGTGTTGGCTGGGCGTGCTGGCATTTGCTGGCGACGGCGTGCAGGACCGTATCCGCTTTCTAGCCGACCGGGGTGTTTCTCCCGCCAAGGTCTGGTGGACCCGGCACGCGCCGCCGCTCAGTTTGCTGGCCATGGCCCTGGCGCTGATGGTCCTTTGCCTGCCGGCTCACGTGCGCTCGGCGCAGCTGCCCGCGGCAGGTGTGTTGTTGTTCGCCGGTGCGGTCCTGTTTGCCTACACGGTTTCGCAGGCCGTCGGCCAGGTCTTCCGCAGTTCGACGATTGCGGCAATCGCTGCGCCGGCGGCCGCCTGGGGGCTGGCGGCCTACGACGCGGCGTTGGTGGCCGTGCTGGGCGTGCCCTACTGGCTGCTGGCTCTGTGCGCGATGCTGCCCTGGTTGGCGACTTTCCTGCTGATGCGGCGTTGGATGGACGGCCGCTGGGGCTGGGGCTTCTGGGGCGCCCACGCCGGTTTTCTCGCCGCGGGCATGGTTCTGCCGCTGGTGCCTGTCGGACTGACCGTGGTTTCCCGGCCGACCATGCCTGCGGAGGTGCGGCGACAGTTGACGGCCGAGGCAGAGACGTACGGCGCGGGGTACACGACCGAACCGCGGGAACTGGTACTGCGGTTTCACGATCCGGAGTTGCCCAAGGCCCCCGCTCAGGACCGCCGTGCCGAGGGGCGGATCGTCTGCGAGCAACTCGCCCACGACTTGGCCATCGCTCCCGGACCGATCCGGTTCGTGCCGCACGTGATGGTCTACCTGCTGGGCGAGGCCCGCTTGGCGCGGATGGCGCTCGAACAGGACGGCGATGCACAGGCCAACCGGGAACGGTATCGGCGGATACTGTCGCTGATCGGAACGATGGTCGAGCGGTTGCGGCTCAGTTGGAGGCTCTTCGACCAGGACGGCGCTGACCTGATCGAGATCTGGATGGTCCGGGAGTTGGCCGGGTCTGAAGCGGCATCGTGGCTGGAGCCGGAGGTGTACGGACGCTTGGTGCGGGCAGTGAGCGACGACGCGGCGCGGAATGCCGCCCGGCGGCGGGCGCTGGTCATGAGTTGGGCGGCCTACCGATCGCACCCGGACGCGTTGAATGGGCCGCTCGGCGGGTATGCGTGGCGGGGCGACGAGACGTCGATCCTGTGCCGAGTCAGTACTCTTCTTCGCCGCCGGGACGCTGACTATCTCACCTGGCGGATGTTGCAGCGGCTGGAGGAATGCGAACCGGCGACGGGCGTCCAACGGACGCGGGAATTGGCCCGGCACTGGGGCGTGCCAGAATTGTACTATGGCCTGGGGCCTGGCGGCGAGTTTCTGCGGGCCGACAAGCCGGCGGAGTTTGCGATGCCGGTCGAAGGCTTTTTCCGCAATGCCCCCGGCAGCCAATGGCACGCGGGTTGGGAACGAGCGGCCCGCGAACTGGCGGACAGACTGGGCGGCCAAGGAGAAGTTGCGAATCCTCGATAAGGAACAACCGTTCGACACGAATTCGATTCTCTGTGCCCTCTGTGCCTCTGTGTTTCAATGCTCTTCCCGGAATTGGAAACACAGAGGCACAGAGGGCACAGAGAACGGAGAGGGCACGCCAATGAATGATCCTGCTACAAATCGCCCATCCCGCCGCAGGCGGTGGCTGTTGGTGCTGGTATTGTCGCCGATTGTCGTGGGCCTGATCGCCGTCGCGGTTCTCGGTTACGGCGAGTACCGCAGCCATCGCGAGGTGACGGCGGAGATCGCCCGCTTGCGGGCCGCGGGCGAACCGGTCGACAACGAAACGCTGGCCCTCTGGTTCCAGGCCGGCACGTCGCGGGAAGGGACCGCAGCCTGGCGGGACGTGCTGTCGGCGGTCGAACAGGTTTCGTCCGGCGAAACGGTCAACTCGTTTCCCATTGTCGGCCAGGGCAAACTGCCGGAGCCTCTGGTTCCCGGCGCAGCGTGGCCGGATGAGCCGCGGATTGCGGAGTTCTTGCAGGAAGTCGGGCCGCTGATCGCCCAGATCGAGCAGGCCGGCCGCTATCCCGCGCCGGTCTGGCAACCGATTGCCTTTGACGGGTTTTCCACGCTGCTGCCCGAGATCCAGGCATCGCGGGGAGTGACCCGACTGCTGCACTTGGAGGTTCTGCACGCCCTGTACCATGGCGATACCGAGCGGGCGTTGCGAGGATTTGCCGGAATGCAGGCTACGGCAGCGGCCTTCGATTGGGATTTCTGCATCGTCGCCGATCTGGTCGGGATGGCCCTGCGCGGCGTCCATCGCGACGCGATCCGCAAGTCCTTGGCGGATATCCATTGGGACGCGCCCCAATTGGACCAGTTGCTGGCGCAGGTGCAGAAACCGCGCGACGTCGCAGCCCGCTGGCGGCGGATTTGTGCGAGCGAACGCGCCATGGCGCTGGCCATGCTGCAGGGTAGCCGCGACGATCTGGATGGAATGCTGCCCTCAGAGAACTCGCCTCATGTTCCGGCGTTGCTGCTGTTTCCCAGCGGCATGAAGAAGTACCTGGACACACTGGCTGCATTCCAGCAGATCGGCGAGCCGGGAGTGCTGGGGATACTGGACCGCGCCCGGACACTGGAGCACGAGTCGGTCCCGCCCGACACGAGACGATTTGACGAACTTGTTATCCGTCTTCTTCTGCCTGCGATGAGCGCGTTAGCCGGGGCTTACGAGCGTGACGAACTCGACCGCCGGCTGACGCGAACGGCCTTGGGCGTAAAGCGGTACCGCGAATCCGAAGGGCGATGGCCGGCGCGGCTGAGCGACTTGGCGGCCGTGGGTCTGGAACCGCAGGACTGGACCGCGCTGCAAGCCGGGCCGTTCGGATACAAGATCGAAGGCGAGGATGCCGTCGTGTGGGCCTACGACGCGCATGACCCCGGTTCGCCGTCTCGCATCCGCAGCGAGCCGCCCGGCGAGAAGGATGTGAGTTCCGCCGGCCTGCTCTGGCACGTCACGCGCATCGGCCAGGGCCGCCGCGTGACGCCGGAATGAGACCGCGAGCAAGAGGCCGTGGTTCTTCTGGTTCCCAAGCTCCGCTTGGGAACCAGGAAAAGTAGCATGGCTCTCCGAGCCGTGCATCGCCGGCAGCACGGCTCGGAGAGCCATGCTACGGAGATGCGTGCCCGCCGACTCAGCCTTCCTCGACGACGTTCATGTTCATCAGCCGGGCCAGGTGGCGGATGCTGTCCATGTGGTCGCCGTAGACCACCACGCGGTGCAGCAGGGTCATGGCGTCCTCGGTCTGCAGCACGCTGCTCCAGTTGGCGGCCATTTTCGCCGCGTCGCGGACCTCGGTCACGATCTGAGTGCGGCAGGCATGGACCGATTTCTCCGGCACCTCGATGATCTTGCCCGTCGAGCAGAGGATCGTGTCCAGGTTGACCAGCTTGCCGCGCGTGATGGTTTCGCCGACGCGGTAATGGACCTCGGGCACGCAGCCGCTGCCGCCCACTTCCGAATGCCCGCGCAGCAGGTAGGGCGCCGGCTGGCTGTTCGGGCCGTCCAATTGCAGCGGCGCGGTGCAATGGGCGGTCCAGAGCGCGTTGCGCGAGGTGTCGAAGGTCGCGTTGCCTTGGAAGCCGGGCCGGTCGGCCGCGTATTGGAACAGCAGCATGGTCAACAACGAGTCCATATCGCCCTCGCAGGCCGCCGGGAAGCCGGTGTCGCGCAGACGCGCAAAGCCCAGGCAGGGAAATCCTTTCTGCAACCAGCCCATGCAGGTGCCGATGGCCAGTCCCTGGGCATGCTGCTGTTTCATCAGGTCCTGCAGCGCGATACTGACGCGGGCCGCCTTGGCGATGTCCTCCTGGTTCGGCTCGATGATCGCCTTGGCCCCCTTCGTCCAGCGTTCGGTCTCGGCAGCCACCGCCTTCTCGTCGGCGGCGGCAATCAGGTCGCTGAAGGTCTTCTCATCGACCGCGACGACGTCGGCTCCCAACCGCTTCTTGACCTCGTCCGGCGACTGGGCCGGCGCCGTGCCGCGCGCCGGCGGGAACAGCAGGATGCGGGTCTGCTGCATCATGGGGATCACCCGCAGCAGGCGCAGCGCCCGTTCCAGTTCGTCCAAGTCGCTGGTGGGGAAGAGCGTGACCGGATGGCCCTGACGCTGCCAACGGTGAGGATACATCCAATCATGCCCGCTGGCCGGGAGCGAGAAGACGATCATCGGATGATTCGCGTCCAGGACCGGCTGCACCAGGCGGGTCAAGGCGAAGCAGTGCAGATTGATGGCCAGCACCGGCGTACCCGGCCCGGCTTCCTTCAACACGGCCGCCGTCTGTTCGGCGTTGTTCGATTGGCCGTACACCAGTTCGATGTTGCCCAGCGTCTTCTCCGCCTCCGCCAAACGGGCTTTCATCGCCTCGAAGTGTGGGGGATCGGTATTCCAGCCGCGGTCATCTGGACCGGGGTTGCCGCTGAAGAGGACGCAGATCCGCGATTTCTTCGGGGGCTTGGGCGGTGTGTCGGAAGTCCAGGCATGCGCCCAGGCCGCGCCGGCGAGCATCAAACCGCCGGCCGCCACTCCGGTTCCCAGGAACTCTCGTCGCGTACACTGTTCACACATCGGAAGACCCTCCTGTAGTTGCGTCACATTGGAACGGCCAGAGGACCGCTGTTCGAGCGACACGGGCACGCACCCGCGAAGACCAGCCTGAACCAGCGATTTGATGGCTAAGATTTCAGCACAACGCCAGACGGAAAGCAAGCACGAAAGCCAAGGAAAGCGAAAAACTGAAGGGGCCTTTCCTCCGGCTCCAAACCCGCCGTCCCCCATGGCGGCCTCCCGGAGTAGACGGGAGAAGTCGGGCCGATCCGTGGCGAGCAAGGCGGAGATCGACCGGGCCGCCGAGTCGTCTATCCCGATCGTTGGTTACGTCCGGCCAGACTCGGCTGGGTGGCCACGCAAGTACACGCGCAAGGCGTCGTTAACAGCCGCTTCGTCTGCAAACGCGTCTGCCACGTCGTCAGCCAACCGTACTACCCGTAGCCGCTCTCGATACCGCGCGGCGTACTTGCCTCGCACCACCCCGCGCATGGAGCGGAAGTCGTATTCCGGACGCAGTTCGTCGTCCACCGATTCGATGTCGTCAGGGGAAGTTGCCATCTTCGTAGTCCCTCCGCTCACGTCGTCTTCCGAGTGATCCGGGTCAAACCCCGTGAGCGACAGCGGATCGGCCAAGACGGTCATCGCCTCGGCGAATGACACGCCATGTTTCCGCTCGTTGGCCTCCGCCTTCGCGCCCCCCACTAGAAGTCCATCGCTGCACCCACGATTCAGTGGTCTTGTGATATTCTCGCGCCGCGACGGACGGCTGTCAACCACACGCCGCGGGGGAGCATCGCGAAGAACACGGGGCAAGGACGTAACGACCATGATCACGGGGCGGCGACGACTGAGACGACCACCGGCAACCAAACCTGATCGCCGCTCCCGTTCATCCTTTAGTTCGGCGTTTCTTAGCACCGCCGTTCTTCTCACGCCCATGACTTGCCGATTCGACTTGCTGCCAGAACTCGTCGTGGCCAAGTCCGGCGCCTTCGTCAATGCGACGGTCTGCCGCGTCAAGGATCGCGCCCAGTTTCCGCGAATGAGCCAAGAGCAGCCGCTCCAGTTCGTCGTCATCACTGACGCCGAGCAGCACGGCCACCGCGTTGCCATTCCGTGTGACGACCACCGGACCCGCGGCACTCGCCTCCAGGTACGAACTGAGGT
>CAYPGE010000291.1:0-12208 GCA_964409865.1 uncultured Pirellulaceae bacterium | reverse complement strand
GTCGCCGCGGGGTCATCCGGGTCGTTCGGCGGGGGTGCCTCGACTGCTGGCATGCCCCTTGACCGTATTAACGTAAGGCGTTATTATGCAGCTGGATGATCCAGACATTTGCGGACAAAGAGACCGAGCGACTGTTCAACCGGGAGCCGGTCAACAGGTTCCCGCCGCCGGTGCAACGTTCGGCGTTGCGTAAGTTGCTGATTCTCGATGCTGCGGAATCGCTGGACGACTTGCGGAATCCTCCGGGGAACCGGCTCGAAAAGTTGCACGGTGACCGGGAGGGGCAATACAGCATTCGGATCAACGATCAGTGGCGCGTTTGTTTCCGTTGGGACGGGGGCGACGCCTACGAAGTTGAAGTCAAGGACTACCATTAGGGGGCACCCATGCCACGGCGAAAACTCGCCCCGATCCATCCAGGGGAAATCCTTCTCGAAGAATTCCTGGTTCCGTTGGGGATCAGCCAGTATCGGCTGGCGAAGGACATCAGCGTTCCGCCGCGTCGGATCAACGAGATCGTTCGAGGCCAACGCGCGATTACGGCGGACACCGCGCTTCGACTAGCACGTTTCTTTAGAACAACGGAGAGATTCTGGCTGAATCTTCAGACACGTCACGATCTGGAAGTGGAAAAGGACCGGCTGGGGGACCGACTCGATCGGGAAGTGGCAGCGATGGCGGTAGCGGATTGACAGCTTCCGCCGGTGCTGCTTGGCTTCGTCCCGGTTCCCGTCCGCTTCTCTTCCGGGCTGGGCTTGGTTAATTCTCGGGCCGCACAGTTCCCATTCGGCGCGGTGGAGTCAGTGGGTGTCCGATACTCGTGGATACTCGTGATGATACTCGTGTCATCAGGGTCTCCTTCGTTTTGTACGGAAATGAGAAATCGGGCTCGGTTCGCGGCAAACTGCAGCTATAATTCGACGGTAAACGGTCTTGCCGCGTCACCTCGGCCTTATCATCTTGAAACAGATGTTCGATGATCGCTGTTTTTTGCCACTGATTGTCGGCATCTGCCTGGCTGCGTGCGGCTGCCAGAGCGAAGCGCCGGCCTCGGCGACGAGTCTGACGAACGTCGCGTCGCCGCAGAACCTCCGGCGGGAAGCCGCCGAGTCTGGCGAGCAAACCAAATCGGGCGTCCTGCCCGGCCACGGCGGCAGGCAGATGGCGGGAAATAAGGCCGAAAACAGCCTTCGGCCCGCTCCGGCAGCGTCGGACGACGGTCGAGCGATCCCCATTACGTTCGACGACTTACAGTTGGAGATGAAAGAGGACTCCGTCTTCGATCCGGCCTTGTTGACAGCGCGCGTCAAGCAACTGGACGGCCGGCGGGTCCGCATTCGCGGCTTTATTTTTCCTGCGATCTTCCAGCAAACCGGCATCACACGGTTTCCGCTGGTCAAGAACACGCAGTGCAAGTTCGGTCCCGGCGGCCTGGCACACCACATCATCCTGGTGGATCTGCAGCAAGGGTTGAGCACTTCCTTCACGGTGCGGCCCATCGCGGTCGAGGGGCGGCTGACGGTCCGCCCGTTCGACGGCCCCGACGGCATGACCTGGACGGTCTACCATCTGGCCGGCGATCGGGTAAACTGATCTCGACCATGTTTGAAGTCTTCGATCACACGGCTGATATCGGCCTGAGGATTCGGGCGGAGGATCGCTCGGCGCTGTTCGCCGAGGCGGCGCGGGCCCTGTTTTCGCTGCTGGTGTTGAACCTGGACGCCGTGCGGACGATCGAACAACGGCGTTACGAGATCGCGGGCGAGCAGGACGATTATCTCTTGTTTGACTGGCTCAGCGAGCTGCTGTACACGTTCGAGACGGAGCATTTGTTGTTGTCGCAGTTCGCGGTGGAACTGGGCCCCACGGGCCTGCGGGCGACGTGCCGCGGCGAAGCGATAGACCGGGCGCGGCACGAGATGGATCACGAGATCAAGGCGATCACTTATCATGGCCTCAAGGTGGAACCGGACGGCAACGGCTGGATGGCCGAAATGGTTCTGGACATCTAAGCGGTTGTGCCTGAAAGAGCTGCGCGAGATCCTCCGCGACCGGCGGACCATCGTCACGCTGGTGCTGATGCCGTTGCTGGTTTACCCGCTGCTCAGCCTCGGCTTCCAGCGTCTGCTGCTGACGTCGCTGGGCGCCGGCGGAGAGGTGACCTGCGTGGTTGCGATAAGTCCGGAAGCGGAAGTCCCGCGCGTCCAGCGATTCTTGGCGGTCGGCCACGAATTGCTCCGGCAGAGGCAGCCGCCGACGCCCCCGGCCAAGAAGCCGTCTGCCGCCGGAAGCAGTGGGGAGTTGCCGGCGCGATCACCGGAACCCCGTATCCAGTGGGCCGCCGGTACGAACCTCGAACAGCAGATCGCGTCAGGCTCGGTCGATCTGGCGATCCTGGTCAAGCAGGCAGCTCTCCCGAACGTGCCAGGCAGTCAAGCCCGGCCGCTGAGCTGTGAACTGATCTCCCGCGAGGGATCGTCCGTCAGCCGGGCGGCGTTGGATTACGTCCAGGAGCGATTGCGCGCGGTCAACGACCGCTACGTCCAGGAGCAACTGCGAGTCCTGGGGCATGGCCTGCGCTATCCCACCCAGGTCACCAGCAGGAGCGTGCGCGGCACGGGCGCGGCCTTGTCGCTGACGACCCTGATCCCCTTGGTGTTGATCCTCATGACGATCACCGGCGCCGTCTATCCCGCGATCGACTTGACGGCCGGCGAGCGCGAGCGGGGCACGTTGGAGGCGTTGATGGCGGCTCCGGTCCCGCGGTTGCAGTTGCTGGCCGCCAAGTACGTGGCGGTCGTCACCGTCGCGCTGCTGACGGCCACCGCCAATTTGCTGGCCATGACCATCACGCTGGTCACGACGGGGCTGGGGAAAACGCTGTTCGGCGAGTCCGGGTTGTCGCCGTTGGTGTTGGTCGAGGTGCTGGCACTGTTGATCTTGTTTGCCGGTTTCTTCTCCGCGGTCCTGCTGGCGCTGACCAGTTTCGCCCGCAGTTTCAAGGAGGCGCAAGCCTACTTGATCCCCGTCATGTTGTTGTCCCTTGCGCCGGGGCTGATCAGCCTGATGCCGGGCGTGGAATTCAACGGGCTGCTGGCGGTGACGCCGCTGGTCAACATCGTGCTCTTGGCGCGCGACCTGTTCGACGGCTCCGTGGATCCCACGTTGGCCACCGTGGCCGTGCTGACCACGGCGTTGTACGCGCTGGCCGCCATCGGCGTGGCGGCTCGCGTGTTCGGCACGGACGCCCTGCTGTACGGCAGCGAGGCCGCCTGGTCGGACCTGTTTCGGCGGCCCCCCGGCGCGGCGCTGGTGCCGAGCGTCTCGGGCGCGGTGCTGTGCCTGGCTTTGCTCTTTCCCAGTTATTTCCTCGTGGCCGGCGCGTTGGCCCAGGTCCCTTACGATTCGCCTTCGACGCTGCTGGTTCTGAACGGGATCGCGACCGCCGTGTTGTTCGGCGGCTTTCCCCTGGCGGCTTCGATCGTGCAGCGTTTGCCGTTGCGGCAGACGTTTCGCTTGCACGCCGCGCGGCCGCTGACGCTGCTGGGAGCCGTGCTGCTGGGTCTCAGTCTGTGGCCGCTGGCGCACGAGATCTATCTGCTGAACGAGGTCATCGGACTGGCGACGCTCAGCCGCGAGCGCATCGAGTTCGCGCATCAGCTGTTGGCCAGCTGGAGCGAGGTGCCGGTGTGGGTGATCCTGGCCGCGCTGGCGGCGGCTCCGGCCGTGTGCGAGGAGCTGTTGTTTCGCGGCTATCTGCTGCGAGCCCTGCTGGCCGCCGCCTCGGAACGCAATTCCATTGTGATCTCGGCGGTGCTGTTCGGCGCGTTTCACGTCCTGGCCACCGACGCGCTGGCCACCGAACGGCTTCTCCCCAGCACGTTCCTGGGGTTGATCCTGGGCTGGGTGGCGTGGCGCACGGCCAGCGTCGTGCCCGGCATGCTGCTGCACGCCTGCCACAACGGCTTGTTGTTGCTGCTGGCCTACTACCGCGAGGAACTGGCGGCGCGCGGCTGGGGTCTGCAGGAGCAAGCTCACATGCCGATCACCTGGCTGGTCGCCGCCGGCGCGGGCATGGTCATCGGCTTGTCGCTGGTCTGGACGGGAGCCCGCGGCGGGGCGCCGAGCGAGGAAGTGAGTCGAGAGGGCGAGAAGTTGAGAAGTTGACAGGACGAAGAGTCATGCCGCAGGCGGTTTGGATCGCCGCCTTTCGCTCCGCGAAAGAGCGTTCTTTCGCGGAGCGAAAGACGACAATGAGCGGACATTTCAAACCGGCTGCGGCACGCGTGCTTCGTTCTCAGCGCCGAAACATGGGCCTGGTCTGCGGCTCGAGGTCGTCCACATGGGCACTCGGCACCGCGTCCGGTGCGTCACTTTCGAGGCGCGTCTCCCTGGAGGGTGTGGCCACCGCTGCGGCCGCGTCGACAACCGGCGCGGCGCGGAGTTCCGTCACGGAGGACGCCAGGGGCAGGGCGGGATCGCCTCGGCGCAGCACCGCCCGCTGGTAGGCCAGTTCAACGTGCCTGGCAAAGGACTCCCGCACGCCGGGCTCCACGTTTTGCAGGTGGGACGCCAGACGCTGCATGCCGGGGCCGTTCAACTCGGCGGATTTGGACACCTGGCCGACGAATCTGACGGACTCGGTAAAATTGAAATCCACCGCCTTGGCGACTGCGGGGTAGAGCGTCTTGACGATGATCTCCGCGCCCAGGTTGTCCAGTTTGGCAAAGACGTCCAGCGTGTCGCAGACGCTCGGTTTGCCGTCTTGCTGGCTGTAGCTGGACCGCAGCAGCAGCACGCAGTTGCCGGTCACGGGTTTCTGCAGCAGCGGCCCGTCGTACGAACCCTCCGCGTAGAAAACATGGATCTCCGGCGTCCCGTACACGAGTTCCGCGCGGCTGACGGTTCCCGCACCGTCGAGCGCGTCAAAGGTCAGCGGTCCGGTGCGTTGCACCTTGACTTTGGTGATGCCCATCAGCTGCCAGATGTTGACGACCACTTCCGGGTAGCGCACGAGGAACACGTGCAGATCCGGGTCGCAATCGACGGTCTGAGCGGGTAAGCGGCGGTAAATTGTGGGCCTGGAGACAACGTTCAGCAATTTGGCCTGGACGGCCTCATTCATCTCGTTCAACGGAATCGCCCGCACGGCCTCATCGCGGAGCTGTCTGTTGAAGATGATTTGGGGCGACTGTTGCGCGCACACGCCGGCGGCCGCTAGCATGACCGCCAAGCACGCCGCAACGGCCCGGCGGCCGAGGCCGGCGGCGGGAACACCTGGAACACGAAGCTGCCGCGGAATGGAGCGTACAATCGCGGCCGCCGCAGCGCACAGGGCGACCGGACGCAGGTCGAAAGCCATATTCCCCCCTTGAACCGGCACGATGATGGCGAGAGCACAGGATGTGCCGGTTCCCAAGAGTATTCGGCTGGCAACGATGTTGACGGTCAGGGAAAATCGACAGGACCTTGCGGATTTTCCGGTCTAGGCGAGGGACCGCGTGCGGGATGCCTCGCTCAGAAGTCCGCTCGTTTCCAGCAGCTGGGCTCTTCCTTACTTCTTGCCCGACTGTTCCACCTTCGCTTCAACAAAGTTGCGGCTGGAGAGTCCAGCGGACTCTGCCGATTTGTATGAAAGCAGCCGGACTGCCGGGAGGCGCTGATTTTGCAGATCTAGGCAGGCTACGCAAAAAAACGTCTGGCACTGTTTTGATAATTCTGTGCAATCTCGGAAAGCTGGTGAGTATGTACGAAGCGTTCTTTCAACTGAACTCTCGACCGTTTCCTTCGACACCACGCATCGACCGGTACTTCCCCGCTTCGACGATCGAGAATTCCCGTCAGACGCTGGCGCGGTGCATCGAACGCGCCGAGGGGCCAGGACTGCTGGTGGGCGGCCCGGGCACCGGAAAATCACTGGCGTGCTCGTTGCTCGCCGAGCAATTCCGCGACCGGTTCCATGTGGTCAAGCTGGACCATGCCCGGTTCTGCACTCGGCGCGCGCTGCTGCAAGCGGTGATGTTCGAGTTGAATTTGCCGTATCGCGGCTTGGACGAAGGCGAACTGCGGTTGGCGATGATCGAATTCGCAAAATCGCCCGATGCGGGGCGGGCCGGCTTGCTGTTGATCATCGACGAAGCGCAAACGCTGCCGGTGCGTTTGATTGAAGAGGTCCGGATGATCACCAACGTGGTGGTGGGGGGCGAATCGCGATTGCGGCTCGTGTTGTCAGGCAATTCGTCTCTGGAAGAGCGGCTCTCCAGCCCCAAGCTGGAGTCGCTCAGCCAGCGCATCGCGGCTCGCTGCTACCTGCAGCCGTTGAATTACGACGAAACGGCGGCCTACACCCGCGCACAATTGTCCGCGGCCGGCGGCGACCCGGACCGTATCATGACCGGCGACATCTGGTCGGCCGTGTATCATGCGACCGGTGGCATTCCCCGCCTGATCAATCAGGTTTGCGACCATGCGCTGATGTTGGCCGCCGTCGCTCGCCGTCCGGCCTTGGATGCCGCCGTCATCGAGGAGGCCTGGGCCGACTTGCAGCAACTGCCCTTGCCTTGGCCTGCCAAAACCAGCCCGAAACAGGCTGCTGAAACCGTCGTCGAGTTCGGTGCGTTAGCAACCGGCGAGGACGACGATGCGCGGTGCGAAGGTGGTGTGCCGGAAACGGATCTGCCGGAACGCGAGCTGCTGGAGAGTGGTTCGCCGGAAACGGATCTGCCGGAACGCGAGCTGCTGGAGAGCGGTTCGCCGGAAACAGATCTGCCGGAGCGCGAGTTGCCGCAGCGCGAGCCGCCGGAGCCAACCGCCGCAACGCGTCCGGAAATCATCGATCTGACCAGTCAACTGGAACAGATCGAGCTGCACGTCGCCGAGTGGGACAGCCCGGAGATCACGACCGCGGATGACGTTGCGCCGGACGCCGAGCCGGCAACCCTGGTGCCGTCCGCCGGCCAGACGGACGCGGTTCGGGCGGAAAACCCCTTCGGTGACTGTTTTGAGGAGGAAGAGACGATCCTGGATCATTACGCACTGCTGGAGGCCAAGTCGAGGCTGTTGGGGAAGGGGCCGCTGAGCCCTCTGGAACATGAATTCACGGCGGCGGTCCAGACGATCTTCCAGCCATTGACGGAGGATCGCGGCTCGGCTCGCCCGCCTGTGTCCGACGACCCGGACACTGCGGCGACGTTCGCTGCACCTCAAGAGATCAACCAGCCGGCCGAGGCAGACGACGAGGCCGCAATCGCGGCGGTGGTCGAGGACGACAAAGCGTTTGAGGACATCGCCCCGCACGACGAGCCCGCCACGTTGCGCGTGGCGGCGCTGCGGGATTTGCCGCCCGACGACAGCGACTTGATCGTCGTCATGGACGCCGAAGCGCGGGTCGGTCAGCTGAGCCAGACGCCCGGCAAAGCGCATCGTCAGGAGTACCGCCGTCTGTTCACCAAGCTCCGCGAACGCTAGACTCTCCGGGTGAGGGCCCCAGCCGGGTTTCTTGGGGTCGTTCGCAGCCTGGTTTTTCTGAGGAAGCCGGGCTGCTGGGATTGCGGCAGCATTCCGCGTTCAGAGAGGTCTGCGGATGTCGAAACGTATTTGTCTGGTCACGGGAGGCGCCGGGTTCATTGGCTCGCATCTCGCCGAGTCTCTGGTCCGCCGTGGCGACGCCGTGCGCGTGTTGGACAATTTGAGCACCGGGAAGCCCGAGAACCTTTCGGCCTTCGTGCGGGACGTCGAGTTCATCGAGGGCGATTTGAACGACCTGTCGGTGGTCGAACGGGCGGTGCGCGGCGTGGAGTACGTGTTTCACCAAGCCGCCTTGCCCTCCGTGCCGCTCAGCCTGCAACGGCCGCTCGACACGCACCGGGACTGTGTCACGGCCACCGTGCACCTGCTGGACGCAGCCCGCCGCGCCGGGGTTCGCCGCGTGGTGTACGCGGCTTCCAGCAGCGCCTATGGCGACCAGCCCTTCATCTCGCTGCGGGAGAGCGACCTGCCGCACCCGCTGTCGCCGTATGCCGCCGCCAAGTTGGCCGGCGAATACTACTGCCAGGCGTTTTTTCACAGCTTCGGCCTGGAAACCGTCGGCCTGCGATACTTCAACGTCTTCGGACCCCGGCAGGACCCGCTCAGTCCGTACTCGGCGGTGATCCCGCTGTTCATCACCGCCATGCTGCAGGGCCGCCAGCCGATCATCTACGGCGACGGCCGCCAGACTCGCGACTTTTCCTTCGTCGCCAACATGGTCCACGGCAATCTTCTGGCCGCCGAAGCCGCGGGCGTCGCCGGGCGGATCTTGAACCTCGCCAACGGCCGGTCGACCGACTTGCTCACGCTGCTGGCCGCCTTGAATCGCCTGCTGGGCATGCACGTCCAACCGCGTCACGAGCCGCCCCGCATCGGCGACGTCCGCGACAGCACGGCGGACATCACCCAAGCCCGCCGCTTGCTGGGCTACGAGGTACAAGTCGATTTCGAGGAAGGCTTGCGGCGATCCATTGACTACTATCGGTCCCTGTGAGCCACGCTGCCGCATCGCCGCCGCAGATGCGAGGAGACGCTCCGCTGAAGTGGTGGGGCATCCCAGTTCGTCTTGATGAAGATGGTACCAATGCGGACGCGTTGCACGCTTGAGTTGACGTTGGGGAGGACGAGCTAATTGGCGCGATCCAAGCCGCCGACGGAGCTGATCCGAATCGCGGCAGGCACGGGTTGCATTTCGGTCGGATCGAGGGCCCGGCGATTCATGACCACGTAGAGCTTGGTGAGACTGATCGGGTAGCTCACATTGCGACCGCTGCCCTTGACGCGCTGGCACCGGCCGCCGGGGGACGAATAGATGATGGGCGACCGCGCATCGATCGGGAACTGGATGACATGCCAGCCGTCGAAATTGATCGACAGTTCGCCCGGCCAGTCGTGCCATTCGTTGGCGTGCGTGCGCCAGACAGTGCCCGCCGCATCCTGGAACTCGAACACCACCTTGCCCCATGAGGAATTGCCCTTGACCCACAAGCCGAGCGTGTGCGGCTCGCCGGGAAGCGGCGCCGGTTGGGCGGCGGTGATGGCGCCGTATTCGCCGATGTAGTCGGACAGCCCGCTGTCGCCGTGCAGCTCCAATTCCAGGCACGAGCCTCGCTCTTCGTCTTCTACCCGGCGCAGGCTGAATCTTCCCGGAACGTGACGGGGCAGTTCCCCGGTCTGCTTGGTCAGGCTCTCGTCGCTGCCCAGGCTCCAGCAGGATGCGTCGTCCAGCTTGTCGGCCACGTGAAATCCCTGGGGCGTCGGTTCCGTGATCTGGCGCAGCACGCGGGCCGCCGCCAGCGGTTGGGTGGCGCTCAAGTACTGCGGAGCGGGGCCGGCGGTCAGCACAAGCGGCCCGGAGCGAGCCGAGGGCGTGGAGACGGCGCCGTAGAAATCCGTCAGTTCCAGGTTTGCGTCCGGCGGGAATTCCAGCGCCACTTCAACCGCCGCCCGCGGCGTCCACACGGCATAGGCGCGTCGCCCGTCGGCGCGGTCGAATTCCAGCGCATAGACGGTCAGCGAACCCGTCGGCACCTTGCGGCGGAACTTCACCTGATCGAGTGCGTTGGTCAAAGCGGCCAGCGCCACGTAGGCGGGTCGGGGGTACAACAAGGGATAACGCCGGCACAGCCCGCCGCCGCCCCACAGCGTGTGAGCGTACGCGTTGCCCGCGTCGTACAGCAGGCCGGGCGAGATGTGCTGGTAGTTGTAAGCGTGCGCCATCAGCACGTCCCGGACGTAAAACTCCGCGTGCTTCTGCCGCCCCAGATTGCGCTCGCAGCGAGCCGTGTATTCGTAACAGCCGGTGACCGGCAGATCGCGCCCGAACCGCCGGGCGACGTCGCGGGCCAGGTACGCGCCTTGCGGTCCGCCCTCCCACAATTTCTCGGGCATCCCCGTCTGGCCCGCCGCCGTCTCGATGCCGATGTAGTCCATCAAGGACGTGTCGAACCCGTGCCGCAGCAGCGAGGCGATGATTGCCGCCGACGCGCTTGTGTTGCCGGCGATGATCTTCAATTCGGGGAACTTCTCCCGGTACAGCCGGGCGGCCGTCGTGGCGATTTGCACTCGCTGGCATGCCTTCTCCGTCGTCTGCTCGTCATCCTCCTGCCGGACGCCGAACAACTCCGCGGGCAGGTAGTTCCCATAGCTTTCGTGGAAGATCAGGATCGACCTGCAGTGCGGGAATTTGCTCATCCAGTCGGCAACTTTCTGCTCGCTGCCGGCCGGGTCGTCGGCCTTGAAGATCCAGCCGATCTGGTTGAGCGTGACCTGCCACGGGGCGAAATCGGCCTCGGTGTACTTCGTCCAGCCGAACGTCGTCTTGCGGAAGCCGGCCTTGTGCAGCAGGGGGCCGATGATCGCCACGTCGCCACAGCCATAATGCGCCCCGCCGAACCACCACACGCCATAGGGCGAATCGTAGCCGGCCTTGCGGCGGTCGGGGCCGAGAACGGCGAAGGCGGCGTCGTGGACGAGAAACGGCTTGACCTGATCGGAGCCTGTCCCATTTTCGGAGCCACGCACCGCGAGGGAGAACCGGAGTCCGTACCAGCCGGGACGGGGCGCCTTCAGGCTGACCACGTGCTGGCGTTCCTCGCCGGCGGCCGCAAAGTCCAGGTTGACGCTTTCGTCGCGCAGCACTGCTCCGCTCACGTCGGTGATCTGCCACGAGAGCGTCGTCCGGCACGGCTCGGTGGCCTTGACCACGGCGACCGTCTCCGGAACTTCGTCGTTGTAGAAGATGTTGCCCGGCTGTCTCGCCTGCAGCGAGAACTCGGCCGGACATCGTTCCAGGGTGATGCCGAAGACGTGTACCGCGCTGGTCGAATCGCGCACCGGCTTGACGCGTTCGATCTTGCCGAGCAAGTCGATGTCGAGATACCGGCCGTCGAGCATGGGATAGTCGCGGTCCGCGTGCGGCCCGAGCAGGTCGAGGATGGCTCCGACGTCCAGGTCGATCTCCGCCAAGTACAGCGGCGTTTCCACGTTTCGGCCGCCGGCCGCGTATGCGACCGTACCGACGCGCCGGAGGTTCCTCGCGGGCGCCTCGTCGCCGCGGGCCAGGACCACGGACGAGTGGGACATCGCCTCGCCCCGGCCAGAGCGGGCGAAACGCGTCATCCGGACCGTCAACACGGGGTCCTTGCGCGGATCGAGTTCGGCCGCACAGAGCACGTACGCCTTGTGATAGAAGGCCGGGGGCACGGAGAAATGGAGCGTCTCGCGCATCCCGTCGAAGGGCGTGCGCGCAAGGTGCTCGTCGCACTCCAACGCCCAGGAACCCTTCATCTCGCGGACCACGCCCACGTCGCCGTTGCCCGGGCCGTCGGCGACGATCAGCGGAATGCCGTTGACTTGGCGAAGGGGCTTCGATGCTGCCGGCTCGCGGTCGGCGCCCGCGGGCCACAGGACGCGTGCCTCGCGCATCGCGCCTGGCTTGGCGATCCGGCGGATGTCCAGTGTACAGTACTTGTCCTCGACCGCTGGCCGCTGGAAGGACGCTTGGTCCCTGATCGCCGCTCCAGCGGGCAACGTCACCTGGACTTGCCGCAAACCGCCAGCGCTGGGACACATGCCCGCGTAGCAGCCGTTGATCCACATCTCCACTCGGTCGGGCCGGCTGCGGAATTCGTAGTGTACGAACGTTTGCGACGCGCCCGGCAGGCTGTCCCACCGCTTCAGCAATTCGTCCTGCTGCGGGTCGGTGTAACGAAACAGATTGGGCCTGGCAAAGAGCCGGAGGTTCAGGCCCGATACGGCGACCAGCGAATCCTCGGCCTGGACTTCTTCATACGCCGGCTTCGCGCCCTGGGGTGCGCCAGAGGGCACAGGCAAACGGCGTTTCCCGGTCTGGGGACGGACGTTCAACGTCAGAACCTTCTTACCCCCGTCGGCAAAATCCAGAACCATCTGCGTAAACGGTTTGACGCCCGGCGTGACCGACAAGCCGATCGTGTCGTGATCGGCAGCGAGTGGAACCACTACGACCGCCGGTTTCGCAGCTGCGGTCGCGCCGTCCACCCTGGGGCTGTCGGCTCCCCAGGCCGCCGCCGCGCACGCCACGAGCAGCACAGCGCCCCCCACGAACGGGCGTCGGTCGATCGGCTTCTCCATCATGCCGTCTCCTCAAGCAAGTAGGACCGGCAAGGGGACAGGCTCCGAGCGGAACAATCGCTGCCAG
>CAYPGE010000290.1:0-12219 GCA_964409865.1 uncultured Pirellulaceae bacterium | reverse complement strand
TCCAGTTCCCCGCCCGTCGCGCCTCCGGATCGTTCCATTCTCGGTGCCCGCTCCTCGAACCCGCTCGAAGGCCGCACAAGAAACTCGTCGCGCTCTTGGATCCTCGGGTCACGGCCACACGCGCGCGTCCAGACCTCAGAGGTCGCAAAACTTAGACTCCGGATATGTTTGTCAGGATAAAACCGTTTGCGACCAAGCGGCGGGCCGATCCGCGAGGACGACCGTCGCGCCGCCCGGCGACAGTGGCCGTGATTCCGCCGGGCCCGGCGGGGTTTGGTCCTCGGTGAGGTGCCGTGGATCATCGTAGGCAGCCAGCCAAACGCATCGGGCGGTCGAGTAGTCGAGTTCGATTCGCTCGTAGGAGCAAGGGGGGGATCCAGTTCGTCCCACCACTGCAGAAAGGCAATTTCGCCCCTGGGCCGGGAACTCCTCGGACGCATTCATCGTGAGCGGCAGACCGGTCCCTGGAGAGCGCGATCAGGGAACGTAGGGTTGCATGAAATCGAGATACGAAGTCTCCCCCGGTGCCAGCTTCGAGTGGTTCTCGACGGACGCCATAACCACGCGGACCGCGTCGCGGAACAGTTCGTCCGACACGTCGTTCCGGAACCGGCGAACCGCCATTAAGGCTTCGACGAGGATTCCTTGCGGTGAGTCGTCCGGCTCGCTCCCCAGCAAGGTCTGACGGAGCGCGTTCATTACGGTCGCATCGTCTATCTCGCCGTGCGTGTCATTACGATAGCAGTCGGCCAACGAAAATTCGATGTTCTGCAACAAGTCAAGGTGGCCGCGTGACACCCGTTCCATGGTGCGGGGCGACGCAGGTTTGACCTTGACGAGCGATCGCACTCCGCGTTAATCGAGTTGTTTGCGGCGTTTTGCGAGACGTTTGCGCAGCTCGTCCCGATTCGGCGTCGACATGATGTGCCTCCAGGCCAGAGAATTTGGACAGTGTGATTATCCGGAATTGTCCGCGCCGTGCCAAGACGAATTGCAGAACGTCACTGGTGATTCGAGAAGGGGCCGCACGTCGAGCCGACCTCATCTCGGCCGCAGCACGCGATTCAGCTGTGTCGAGCGTGGCCCGATACACGGGGGGCGAGGCCCGGCCCCAACGCGCTCAGACGCCGTTCCCAACCGCATTGCCGACAGCTGCTGCGCGCTTAGGTGAAGCCGTTGCGCGCTCAGGTCAAATTCACCTTGGCGCACGAACAAAGGGGGCAACATCGTCCCCGCAACGGTTTCGGGGGTGTCGTCGCGGCATTGCTGCACGGATCGGGAGAGCCGTGCCGATTCGCTCACGGCCCATCGGGCGTAGTGCGATCGGCTGCACGCGGATCATCGGCAACACGTTATCGTCTGGACTGAGACCGATGCCGGTCACCAGCAACCCGTCCCAGCTCCGGGGCCAACAGGCAGCGGTACGGCAGATAGCATCGCACCTCTTCTGCTTTGGCCGCGCCAGCACGTAGTCCCCGCGAATTCGGCGGCGCTGGCGAGTGTCAACCAGCGTGCCCAGGTCGTAGGCATCGGCGAACCGGGACTCCCGTGCTGAGCCCCGTGGAAAGTGCCTGGCGTCCGCTTCTCAGCTGTCTGCCCTGTCATCCCCTTCTTCCTCTTCGCGGGTTGTCCGCGATCCTCTTGGCGAAGCGTTTGGCGCGGCGCGAAGTTGTTCCGCCGCCCGTCGAGCACAAGTCAGTTGGACCAGGACGCGGTCGATGGCGGCGGCGGCCGACGGAGCGACCTGACTGCGCACTTGCGTTAACTCGTCCGTGGCGGCAGACAATGCCTGGTCGATCTCGTCGGCGACGCCCGCCCAAGGGACAGAGGTTCCCGCTTCGACTGCTCCGCTGGCAGCGCCCGGCGGTGCGGGAGCGGCCGGTTGCCCTTGCCCGGCTGCCGCTCGCTCCAAGTTCACGATCCGTTCGCCTTCGCGCAGCCGCACTCGCAGTTCGTCGCGATCGAAGGGTTTGCTCAAGAAGTCATCGGCCCCGGCGTCCATGCCCTCGACCAGGTCCTCCTTGTGCGACCGGGCGGTCAAGAGCATGCAATACACGAATCGGCCGCCCTCATGAGCCCGGATGCGGCGGACCAACTCGACGCCGTCCATCTCCGGCATCATCCAGTCGGCGATCACCAGGGGAAAGTCATCGGTCTGGAACAGCGTCCAGCCGGCTGCGCCGTCCTGCGCTTGCGTGACCTGGTAGCCCCACTTCTCCAGGTAATTCCGCAGCAGCCTCAGGGACACCGGATCATCATCGACAATCAACACCTTCATGAGCCACCTCTTTTTCTGCGGACAGCGGGGGCGGTTCTGCCGCTCACAGCCACCGCTGTCTCCAACTGAGCAGCAAGGCGATCCCCATCAACAGCATGGTGCCGAGCCACACGAGCCAGAACCCCCAGGGGTTTTCGGCCAGCGGGATCTTTGCGAAGTTCATCCCCCAGGCCCCAAACACGGAGCCGACGAACGCCACCACGACCGTGATGATCGTCAGGGTCTTCATCGTCGCATTGAGCCGATTGGAGGTGACGGCCAAATGCGCGTCCAGGGCGGCTGCCAGCATCTCGCGTTCCATGTCCAACGCGTCGAGCAGCCGCAAAACATGGTCGTAGACATTTTGAAAGTACATTAGCGTGGCGGCCGAAAACAAGGACTGGTCGCGCCGCAGGAAGACATTGAATACCTCGCGCAGCGGCGAAAGCACTCGACGTATCGAGACCAGCGAGTGCTTGTAATTCAGCAGACGCTCGATGCTGAACTGTTGCGGCTGGCCGAACAACGAGAGTTCCGACTCGTCCAGTTCCTGCTCGATCGCGTCGATGATCGGGAAATACGTGTCGATAATCGCGTCCATCACCGTGTAGACGAGGAACCCGACGCCTTCGCCCAACATCCGGCCGCCACGCGTCCAACGATTTACGGCGTCCTCGATGGCGGGCAGCGGGCCGTGGTGCAGCGAAACCAGGTAGTTCCGGCCAATGAACAGCGCCACCTCACGGGTGACGAACTCGCCGGTGTCGGGCCGCCGCGCCGCGCCGTAGATGACGGTGAACAGGTAACCTTTGTACTCGTCCACCTTGGGCCGCTGCTGCCCCTTGGCGGCGTCCTCCAGGGCCAAGGGGTGGAATCCGAACTCCTCCAGCAGCAGCGAAAACTCTTCCGGCCCGGCGTCTTGGATGTCGACCCACACGATGTTCGTTGGGTCTTTCACATACCCGCGCACCTCGTCCATCGCCACGCCGCGCTCCAGGCTGATGCCGCCCAGGCAGGCAAGTGTCCGGACTCTGGCGGCGACGGGCGCCCCAGGGGCCGCATGAAGAGTCGCCGCAGGCTGCTCGTTGGTCATCACGCTGGTTTTGCTCCCCGCGGTTGATGAAACATCGCGGCTTTTTCAGTTGCAAACGAAACACGGATCGGGTAGAAAGATACCGACGATTATATCTGACTTTCGAACGAGTCGAAATCACCAGCGGGCCAGAAGGTCGGCAGGTCGTATTCCAGAGTGGCAGGATCAGCCACCGACGCCTCTTCTGGGGCCATTTGACTTCCGGACGTAAATTACCGAATTCCATTTTCGTCGAGGAGGAATCTGCCATGCCCGACCACGATCACCGCTCGAAATTCCGTGCCCACTGCTGTCCGAATTGCGATTGCTCCAGCGACGCAGATGGGATCTCTCGCCGCAGTTTCCTGGGTGGCATGAGCGGCGCGGCGCTCGGCGGCATGGCGCTGGCCTGGGCCTCCTGGGCCGAGATCGCCGGGGCCGACGATCAGTTGCCCACGCCGCCGGCTCGCAAGCCGCTGGTGGTCAAGCCCGTTCTGACGTACGCAACGCCGAAACGAGCCCCGCAGACCAGTTGGCGGCCCTGGGGCGGCATCCAGACCGAGGAGGATGCCCAGGCTGAAGTAGCTCGCATCCAGGACGAACTGAAGAAGCTGCAAGCGGCCGCGGACTTTCCCGTTCAATTCCTGCCCGTGACCGCCATCCGCGATCCCAAGCAGTTGGAAGGGGCCGCTGATCTTGCCGGTGCCGACACGGTCCTGTTGTACGCCGCAGGCGGCCCCTCGCAGGTTTTCCAGCAGTTCCGCGACCAGGGTAAGGACGTGGTCTACTTCGTCCGCCACAAGTCCGGCCCGGTGTCGCTGTGGTACGAGATCGTCAGCCCCATCCAGTTGCGGGGCCACACGGACCAGCGCGTGACGAAGAACTTCGACGAGCAGGACGTGGTGGTGGACAGCCAGGACGAAGTCCTCTGGCGGCTGCGAGCCCTCTGCGGCTTGAAGAACACGATGCACAGCCGCATCGTTGCCATCGGCGGCGCCAGCGGCTGGGCGCAGCCCAAAGCGCCGGAGTTGGCCAAGGAGCGATTCCAGCTCGAAATCCAGAATCTTCCCTATCCCGAGCTGGGCGAGTTGATCAAGGCGGCGCGAGCCGACGCGGCGGCCGTGGCGCTGGCGAAGAAGCGCGCCGAGGCGTACCTGAAAACGCCCGGCACAACGCTGGAAACCGATCCCAAGTTCGTGGAAAACGCCATGCTGCTGGATCAGGTCTTCCGGGCGATCATGAAAAAGGCGGACTGCCACGCGATCACCGTCAACGGCTGTATGGGCACAATCATGCCCATGTCCGAGACCACCGCGTGCCTGACATTGAGCACGCTGAACGACGACGGCTATTTTGCCTTTTGCGAGTCCGATTTCGTCGTCATCCCGGCCGGCATTCTGATGGCCAACATTGCGGGCCACCCAGTGTTCTTGAACGATCCCACCTACCCGCACGACGGCTTGATCACCTTGGCGCATTGCACCGGCCCGCGGAAAATGGACGGCAAGACGCTGGAGCCGGCGCGGATTCTGACGCACTTCGAGTCGGACTACGGAGCGGCCCCCAAGGTCGAAATGCGGAAGGGACAGATGACGACGAACATCCTGCCCGATTTCAAGGCCGAGCGGTGGGTGGGTGTGCTGGGCGAGATCGTCGACGCCCCGTTCCTGGCGATCTGCCGCGACCAGATCGACATTCGGTTCCAGTGCGACAGCCTGCTGCTGGCTCAACGCATGCCGGGCTTCCATTGGATGACCGGCTACGGCGACTACTCGAAAGAACTCGGCTACGCACTCAAACGCGTCGGCATTCAGTGGGAATTCCTGGGCTAGTGCGGCGTCAAGGCTGAAAAGTGGGGTAAGCTTCCAGCTTGCCAGCAACAACCCCCGCAAGCTGGAAGCTTACGCCACCTCCGCGACCCCAGTCTTCAGCCTTGAAGACGCACTATGCGAGAGGGCCAACTCTTTGTAGCATGAATCACGGCGGGCAAAGGATTCCCGTCGTTCTCAAGGGCGCAGGGATTGTGCATCCACACGGCCCTCCGGCAGTCTGACTGCCGGGGGGCTCTTTGTTTTCGCGGTCTCCAGTCGCCGGACCAGGGCGTCGACGTGCGTTTCACACAAGGGCAGGGATTCGTCGGCGGTGGCACAGTCGATGTCGTGGACGTGCCAGTATTCAATCCGATCCGCCCAGGCGGGGAACTGCTCCGCCATCATCGCTCGGTGCTCCTCTTCCTTGAGGGCCACGACCAGATCGGCGTTCTTCAGGTCCGACTCGGAAAGCGAAATCGGGAAGCGGACATTCCCGTTCAGGTGGATGCCGCGGGCGGCCAGCCGTTCCACGGTGTAGCTGGCAATTGGGCCGTAGCCATCTGCCATCCAGGTTCGCAGGCCACGCGAAGTCGCCCGCCAGTTCAGCCCCCTGGCTTCGGCCTGGGCGTTGAACCAGAGTTCGCAGAAGCGGCTGCGGTAGTAGTTGGCGGTACAGATGAAAACGACGGTCCTGGTGCTCATGTTACTCCTGTTCTGATTGTGGCAAGGCCGCGATGATACCAGATCGACGAGGGACAACACCAGCGGGCTGTCGATCGCGGCCGTGTCGGCGGCGTCGATCGTAACGTTGTGAGATGCTGTTGGTGCTAGCCCGCCGAATGCCCCCGGCTTGTCCGGGGGATGTTTACGCTTCCTGCTACACAACTGGGCCATTCACCCCCCTTCCCGATCGCCCGCGGCGGCTTCGCCGCCGCGGGCGAACGGGAGAGAGAGGTGGGGGGGGCCGCCTTGGTGTAGTGGCGAGCGTGAGGCTCCCCCGGACAAGCCGTGGGCATCTAACCCGGATTATCCATTAGCCGCAGGGCGCTAGCCCCGGTTGGCCCACTCACAGGACAAACCGGACGCTAGCGCGTCTCGGCTGATTTGCGCGGCGCTTTGGGTAAGATAGCCGCAAACTCCTGTTGGGAAACAGTTTACTGAAATAGACGCACATTTGATGAATAATCCTGGCTAATGCCGCCTGCTCATCGGCTCTAACATTTCGCAACCCTCCGATCGCCGCTGTGACGGCACGTGGGGTAAGCGTCCAGCTTGCCGATACTGCTTTTCTTCAGTTCACTATTCTGCTTCTCTTACCCAGCTCGCAAGCTGGAAGCTAACGCCACGGGTAAATCGCCAGCCCGCCAGCCAGCCCGCCAGGCCGGCTGGTTGCGGGCGGGGAAGCCCGCATCCACATGGAAAATGACCGTCTGGTTCACAAAAGATAAGCGACGGTATTGCTTGGCGACTCGCCGGTCGCTATACTTCTACCAGAGCGCAAGCCCGGATTATCCATTAGCCGCAGGGCGCTAGCCCCGGTTGGCCCACTCACAGGACAAACCGGACGCTAGCGCGTCTCGGCTGATTTGCGCGGCGCTTTGGGTAAGATGGCCGCAAACTCCTGTTGGGAAACCGTTTACTGAAATAGACGCACATTTGATGAATAATCCGGGCAGGGGGAGTTCAGGGAGGCGGAAACCATGCCGAGACTCAGCAAGACCCGCAAAGATCTGCTCAACACGATGATGAAGGAGAGCATCTTCGAGGCCACCACGGAGGTGTTGAGCGAGCACGGCATCGAAGGAACCACCATGAACCGGGTGGCGGAGGCAGCATCCCTGTCCAAGAGCAGTCTGTACGACTATTTTCAGAACAAGGAGGAGCTGCTGAGGTTCGTTTCCGATCGCATCATCGGTCCCTTCCTGAAGATGATCCAGGAACTCGTACAGGCGGCTCTGCCGGCTCCGCAAAAACTCGAGAACATCCTGCGGTACGCATTGGACGACAGTAGCAAGTACAAGGTGGTGATGCGACTGTTGGCGCAGGCGGACCAGAACCAGCAGCTCAAGCGAAGCGTGCGGCCGCGAATCCTGGAAGCGATTACGGCCATCTTCGAGCAAGGCATCGAAGAAGGCTCGTTTCAGCCGTACCATCCGGCGCACACCGCCCGCATGTTCATGGGATGTCTCTCAGAGCTATTCGAGCTGCAGATGAGCAGCACATCGGATGAAGCAGCGACCGAATACGTCGGGATCTTGATTGGCGCGGTTCGAGGTTTTTCCATTCACGTCGCGAACAGCCCTGGGCCGGGCACGGCGAGCCAGAGCGTGCCGATCCACGACCATCAATCATAGGTGCTGGACATGAACCTTAAGCTAAGGGTTTTGCGCGGTGCTAGTGTGGGCAAAGAGTTCGGGATTCCGACCCCGAAGTGCGTTATCGGCCGCCATCAAGCTTGCGACTTGCGGCCGAAGAGCGATGCGATCAGCCGGCAGCATTGCGCGGTGTTCGTTCGGAGCGGGAGAGTTTTCGTACGGGACCTGAAGAGCCGCAACGGGACATTCCTCAACGGTCAACGGGTGTTGGCGGACTGCGAGGTGCAGAGCGGAGACAGGCTGCAGATCGGGCCGCTTATGTTCGAGATCTGTGTGGATCAGGCAAGCTCTGGCGAGACAAGTCCCGTCGTCGCGTCCGCCTGGGATGCTGCGGAAAGTGCCAGAAATGCCTCCCCGGCTCGCCACGTTTCCGAGGCTCGCACTGAGGAGAGCACGATTGTCGACTGGCTCGATGAAGCGGACGACCTGGAGCGGGTACGGCGACTGAACGACGCTGTGACTCGGCACATGAAACTGGAAGAGACGGATGAAATTGAGCATCGGCAGGTGAGCGAACCAGGGAATGGAGAGCGGCAGAACGTCCAATCGAAGGCGGGGGTAGGGACACCGTTGCCGACGAAGGCCGCCGCACCAAACGAGGAATTGCACAAACCACCGAGAACTGTCGGCAAGTTGCCGCCCCGTCCCGTGGTGTCGACCGAGGATTCCAGCGAAGCGGCCGCACTCATGCTGAAGAAGTTCTTCGGCGGACGGAGTTAGCCACGCAGACCCGTGTGGGTCGGATTTGAGCTCACAGCCTGCGAGATTGGGAGACTCGTCATGAGCAGTCTGCACACCAACAGCGAGGGCAACCATAGAAATGGTGGGGGCCGCTTTGGCCACGACTTCTTCGCCGTGCATCGGGCGACGCTGCGTGCGGTGGATGTGGTGCTGTTTTGCGCTTTTTTCTGCGCGGGTTCTGCGACAGCCCAGACCTCGTTCTTATCGGGCGAGCGGTTGGAGTGGGATCCATTGGAAGAGTCAAGCCACGAGAACCGGCCTGCCGAGACATGGATTCGCGAACCATCGAGCCAACCGGAACCCAATTCAATTCCGACGGAGCCGTGGGGGTGGCAGATCCTTCCCGATGGCCTCATCTATCCTTCCTATCTGGCTGGACCGGAGGAACCGCGTTTTGCCAGCGTCTGGAACCACGATCCTGACCTGGGCTGGATGTTGGATCTGGAAGCCGGAGGCCGGGTGGCCCTGCTGCGATATGGGACGGAGAACTTGCCGCGTCCCGACGGATGGGAACTGGACATCGAGGGGGCCGCGTTTCCCCGACTGGACGTCGATCACGATGGGGACATGATTTCGACGGATTTTCGCGTGGGCGTTCCCTTCACGTTCGCCTCCGGCCCGTGGCGGATGAAACTGGCGTTGTACCATTTGAGTTCTCATCTCGGCGACGAATTCATGCTGCGTTTTCCTGACATCCCGCGCGACAATTACAGCCGCAACGCAATTGTGCTGGGCGGTGGTTACTACTTGACGGAGGACGTCTTTCTGTACGGCGAAGCGGAGTGGGCCTTCTATACGGATGGCTACACCCAGCCCTGGCAGTTTCAGCTCGGGCTTGATTACAGCCCCCTTCGATCGGCCAGCAGTCCGAATGGGTCGCCGTTTCTGGCCTTCAACGGGATCCTCCGTGAAGAGGTCGACTACGGAGGAAGTTTCGTAGCCCAGGCGGGATGGCAGTGGCGAGGACGCACCAACCATCTGTTCCGGATCGGGGTACAGTATTTCACGGGCAAGAGCGACCAACACCAATTCTCTTGCCGCAACGAACACAAGGCCGGAATCGGGATCTGGTATGACTTCTGAGAACGCCCAGAATTGCCCGCGGAAGCCGCTTCCCGAAGGGGCGGTGTGAGACTAAAACAGGTTTTTATCTTCGGGTCGGTCAAGCGATAAGAAGCGAGACGTTCTGATGAAACCATGGAATTCGTGGAAAGCGGCGCCGATTGCGGCGGCTCTGTTGGGCAATCTGTTGGGGGCGGGCTGCAACCGTCAGAAGCAGGCTCCACCACCGCCTCCCCCAGAAGTCGCGGTGGTGACGGTCCAGCCTCAGCAGGTGCTGCTCACCACGGAGCTGCCGGGCCGGACCTCGGCCTTTCTCGTCGCGGAAATCCGGCCCCAGGTCAGCGGCCTGATCCAGAAGCGGCTGTTCGAGGAAGGTTCGGAGGTAAAGCCGGGTGACGTGCTTTATCAGATCGACCCCGATCCCTTTCAAGCCGCGTTGGACAGTGCCGCCGCGACCGTCGCCGCCTCGCGCGAGGCGGCGGACCGGGCGCGGGCCACGTTGGATGCGACGATCGCCGGCATCAAGCGTCATGAAGCCACCCTGAAGCTGGCCACGACGAATCGCCAGCGGTACGAGAACATGCTCAAGAGCAACGCTGCCTCCGGCATGGAACGCGACCAGGCCGCGACCGAGGTCGAATGGGCCGACGCCGCGTTGCGGGCCGCCCAGGCCCAGGTGGAGAGCGACCGGCAAGCCGTGGACGCAGCCGAAGCGGCCATCAAACAGGCCGAGGCGGCGCTCAAGACGGCGGAGATCAATCTGGCCTACACTAAGATTACCGCCCCTATTTCCGGCCGCATCGGCCGGTCCAGCGTGACCGACGGCGCCATTGTCACGGCATATCAGCCGGTGCCCTTGGCAACCATCCAGCAATTCGATCCCATCTACGTGGATGTCCCGCAATCCACGGTGGAACTGAACCGGCTGCGACGCAGTCTGGCCAACGGCCGCTTGAAGGAGAATGGGACCGACAGCGTCAAGATCACCCTGGAAGACGGCACGGCGTATCCGCAGGAGGGCTCGCTCAAGTTCCGCGACGTGACGGTGGACCCCACGACCGGTTCCGTCATTCTGCGGATCGTCGTTCCCAATCCCGACCGGACGCTCCTGCCCAACATGTTCGTGCGGGCGACGATCGACGAAGGCGTCCAGGAGGGGGCGATCCTCGTTCCTCAGCAGGCCGTGTGCCGCGATCCCAAGGGGAATCCGTTCGTCCTGATCGTAGGCGCCGAAGACAAGGTGGAACAGCGGACGATTTCGACCGATCGTGCGTTGGGCGACAAATGGCTCGTCTCTTCCGGTCTCGAACCGGGCGACCGCGTGATTGTCGAGGGCATCCAGCGGGCCCGTCCCGGAGCGTCCGTGAAGGCGGTGCCGTTTGAAGGCAACAAGCCCGACGCGGCCAAGCCCGACGCGGCCAAGCCTGACGCGGCCAAGCCTGACGCGGCCAAGCCTGACGCGGCCAAGCCCAAGGCGGCCAAGCCCAAGGCTCCGGCGAAAGGCGGCTGACAACCCGCTCGTAGTGCCGCCTTCAGGCGGTCGAAACCGGCTAAAGCCGGCACTACCAGCAGCCGGTCTCGAAGATACCGGCCTACGTGAGCGGTCTTGGCAGCGGTTCTCAGACAACCAAACCATCGAAGCCCCAGTAAACCGACAGAGACTCGCAATGCTATCCAGATTCTTTCTCGACCGGCCGGTCTTCGCCTGGGTCATCGCCATCATCATGATGGTGCTGGGCGGACTCGCGATTTACATCCTGCCCATCTCGCAGTATCCCCCGATCGCGCCCCCGTCGATTGCGATCGAGAGTTTCTACCCCGGTGCCTCGGCCGAGACGGTCGAGAACAGCGTGACGCAGATCATCGAGCAGAAGATGACGGGCTTCGACGACATGCTGTATCTCTCGGGGACCAGCGATTCCTCGGGCTCGTCCCGCATCGAGTTGACCTTCAAGGCGGGGACCGACCCGGATCTGGCCTGGGCCAAGGTGCAGAACAAGCTGCAGTTGGCCATGGCCAGCCTGCCGGAGGTGGTCCAGCGCTCCGGCGTGAAGGTCAGCAAATCGACGCGGAATTACCTGATCATCGTGGGGCTCGTCTCCGAAGACGGCAGCATGGACGGGAATGATTTGCGCGACTACGCCCAAACGAACCTGGAAAAAGTCCTGGCCCGGATTCCCGGCGTGGGCGAGGTGACCACGTTCGGCTCGCAGTACGCGATGCGCGTGTGGCTGAACCCCGTCAAGCTCACCAGCTACCGCCTGACGTTCGAAGACGTGATCCAGGCGCTGCGGGTCTATAACGTCGAGGTTTCCGCCGGACAGTTTGGCGGAGCGCCCGCCCTGGAAGGGCAGCGTCTGAACGCTTCGATCGTCGTGCAAAACCTGCTGCAGACTCCGGAGGAGTTTGCCAACGTGCCGGTCCACACCAATCGGGACGGCTCCATCGTGCGGGTCAAGGACGTGGGGCGGACCGAATTGGGGACCGAAGCCTACGACATCGATGCCTATCACAATGGCCGACCGGTCGCCGCCCTCGCCATCCGGCAGGCGCCCGGCGCCAACGCGCTGGACACCGCCAACGGCATCAAGACGAAGCTGGAAGAGATGAGTCGCTTCTTCCCCACGGGCATGAAGGTCGTCTATCCCTACGACACGACGCCCTTCGTGGAAGTGGCCATTGAAGAAGTGGTGCAGACGCTGATCGAGGCGGTCGTCCTGGTGTTCCTGGTCATGTGGCTGTTCATGGGCAACATCCGCGCCACCCTGATTCCCACGATTGCCGTCCCAGTGGTTTTGCTGGGCACCTTCGCCCTGCTGGGCGCGTTCGGCTTTTCGATCAACATGCTGACCATGTTTGCCATGGTGTTGGCCATCGGGCTGCTGGTCGACGACGCCATCG
>CAYPGE010000289.1:0-12258 GCA_964409865.1 uncultured Pirellulaceae bacterium | reverse complement strand
CGTCGGCAGAAACAGCAACTTGAAGAAATCCGGCGATGCGGGTGGCGTGGCGGAAGGCGACGTGTTCACGATTGCCTACACGGCGGGCGGGGTGACGCACACCGTGGCGTTCGAGTTCGACGCGGACCGCACCCCTACCGACCCCGCGAGCGGCAACTGGATCATCCCGTTCGACTATTCTCAAACTCACGAACAGATTGCCGAAGCGACGGTCGCGGCGATCCGGGCTGTCGTGCATCCCTTGGATAGCACGGTGCATCCTTTCGACAAGACGATGCACTTGGGTGACGGGTTCATTCAGCTCCGCGAGGCAAATGACTCCGGCTTGGACAGCTACGTGCTGGACACGGCGGCCAGTCGCGTCTGGCAGACCGGCCGGCCGGGAGTGGAAGGCGAGCTGCGCATTCAATTGCCCAACGACCTTTACCAGATTCAAGTTCCGGCCGGCGGCGGAGCGGCCATTGTTGACGACGAGACATTCCTGATCGACGACGGCACGACGGCCGTGACGTTCCAGTTCGACCTGAACCGGAGCGGGCCGACGCGCAGCCGCTACGTGACGATCCTGCCCACCGGGACGGAAAGCCAGGATGAACTCGCACGCCTGATTCAGGATGCGATCGCCGGGGCCTTCCCGACGCTGCTGCTGAGCTACCAGGGCGCCGGACGGTTGGATTTCACGGTTCCGCCGGGTGGGAGCATGGACACGTCGGGGACGGCCAACCTGAGCGGCACCGTGCGCAGCGGCATTGCGGACGGGCAGACTTTCCAGATTTCTCGCGCCGGTTCGGCCGTGACCTTCGAGTTTGACACCAATTCGAGCCACACGGCGGGCAATATCCAGGTTGGCCTGGCCCCGACGAGCAACGGTGACGCCGTCGCCCGCGCCATGGTGACCGCGATCCAAGGCGCGTCGCTCGGATTGACGCCGGTGTACCTGGGCCGCGGCACCATCGATCTGAATGAGACACCGCAGCACACGTTCGATCCCCGCACCAGCGGTTTGACGGTGAGCGGCGTTCCCGGCGGCGCGGTGGCCATCGAATACATCCCCAGTGAGTCCTTCACGGCCGAGAACATGGCGGGCGTGATCATCAGCGCTATCAACCGGACGGGCTTCAGCTCCTTTGTCGCCATGGCCAAACTACGGGGCGGCAGAACCATCTTCCTGGACGGGGCTCAGCTCGATCCGGCCAACCCGAATCCCGCACAAGCGATCGAAGCGGTTACGGCAGGTTCGATCCAGGCCGAGTTCGTGCCGGGGATTTGCGATCATGCGGGCAACTTCCTCAAGCCCAACCAACCGGACGGCGAGACGCGGTTTACGATCATCCTGGGCCAAGCCAGCTTTGATTTCGGCGACCTGGCGGACGACCCGGAGGTTAGCGACGATTTCCGCACGCTCCTGGTCAGCAACGGCGCACAGCACGTCCAACTCAAGGACAGCTCGCTGCGTCTGGGCAGCCGGCTGGACACGGAAAGCGACGGGCAGCCGACCGCTGCAGCGGACGGCGACGACGCGGGGGCGTTTGTCGATCTGTCCGGCGCTCCGCCCTTGTCGCTGTCCCTGTTGCCGCTCTCCACGGTGCAGGCCCCGGATGCCTGGCACATCACCGACAATGGCACCTTCCTGATCGATAACGGCGCGCACGAGGTGACGTTTACGATGAACCTGGGCGGTGGCATGCCTCCCGCGCTCTACATGGTCCCGGTTCCGTACTTTTCCAGCGACGGACCGGAGGAAATCGCGCATAGCGTGGTCCTGGCCATCCAGGCCGCAGTGACGGCCGGCGACCTGGCCGGCGTCACGGTCGTCGAACTGGACAACGGCCTGCTGAATGTGGCGGGCGCCGCCCGGATTTCGATGGGAGCCGGGCTGACACTGGCCAGCACGGCGCCGCTGGTCTTCCAGGTTCCCGGCAACCCCGCGGCCGGTGATGAAGCCGAGATCACCGACGGCGGGACGTTCCAGGTCCGGCAGGGCGCCACGACGGTGACCTTCACCTTCGACCTGGCCGGCGGCACAGGGGCGTCCCACGCCGTCGTTTACTATCCGGGGGAGACCCCCGAAATCCTCGCGCGGCGAATCGTGCAGGCGATCCAGGGCGAAGCGCTGGCGGGAACGCTCCCCGGCGTCTCGGCGGCCCATTTGGGCAGCGGCGCGATCGAGATCGTGGGCGCCGACGAACTCATGCTGGGCGGCGGCCTGCAACCTTACCAACGGCTGCCGATCCGCATCGACGCCGCAGCCGCCATGTTGCTTGCCGACGGCGACCAGTTCCAGATGTCGGACGGTTCGCAGGCCGCAGTGACTTTCGAATTCGACAACGAGACGCCACCAGCGTTGCTGAACGAGGCGCATCGGCTGGTGACGCTCGGTCCCGATGCGGCGACCACGGCGGCCAACATGGCCGCGGCCATCCAAAGTGCCATCGACGCAGGGCTTTTGCAGGGTCTGGCGGTTTCCGTCGCCGGGACGTTGGTGTCCCTGGTCCCGCAAACCGCCGTCGCGGGCGGACCGCTGGATGACGAAGACGGCGTGCGTTTCGAGAGTATCTTTACGAAGGGGTTCGCGACTCCGATCACGGTGACCGCCTCCGGCAACGGCCTGCTGGACGCTTGGATGGATTGGAACAACAACGGACGTTTCGACGGCGGGGCGGAACAGGTGTTTGCCAACCAACCGGTGTTTGCCGGCGAGAACCGGCTGACGATTACCACGCCGCTGGATGTCGATGACACGTTGATTCCGTTCTACACGCTGGCACGGTTCCGGCTCAGTCAGGGCGGTGGCTTGCCGGCCTACGGATTGGGCGTGGGTGGCGAAGTCGAAGATTACCGGATCCGGATCATGACCAACACGCCGCCGGTGCTGCTCGCTCCGCTGGCGGATTACACGGTCCTCGAAGATGCCGCCGACGACATCTACAACCTGGCGTTGCGGTTCGCCGATGACGACGTCACCAACGGCAACGGCGACAACCTGACTTACTCCGTGACCTTGGAGGGCTTCGCGTCGGCGGTCACCGATTTGGGGACGGCGGGGGCCGTTCACGTGCGATTCGAGGCACGTCAGTTCGGCAACGCGGGCAACGCGATCCAAGTCATGGTCACGCAAAGCAATCATGGCGACAACAGCGGACCGGCGGTCACGGTCAGCGGCAACACGATCGCGGTCGATGTCAACACCAACGCCTTGAATCCCACCACGGCCCAGCAACTGGTCGACGCGGTCAACGCTGATGCCGCCGCGAGCGCCCTGGTCTCGGCCTCGATCGTGCGCGGCGTGTGGACCCAGGACATCAGCGGCACGGATACCGGGGCTTACTCGCCGATTCGTTTGGCCACCTCGCTGCCGGTCGCTTACCCACTGGCCGGTTCGCAACTGACGCTGGACTATCTGCCGGACCAGAACGGCAAGGTGGTGCTGGTGATGACGGCTGCGGACCAGACCTTCACCGCGGTCAGCGATACGGTCACGATCACGATTAGCGCCGTCAACGACGCGCCGTCGTTTGACGCCGGCACGAACCCTGTGGAAATCGCCGAAGATGCCGGCCTTTACAAGGTCGACAGTTGGGCGACCAATTTGCAGCCCGGTCCGGCCGCGGCGGTCGACGAGTCCATTCAAGCACTGCAATTCCATCTGACCGTCTTGAGTAGCGGGACCCTCCAAGCGGCGGACTTCACGGTTTTGCCGGCGATCGATGCGGCGACCGGCCAGTTGACGTTCCAAGTGGCGCCCAACGCCAATGGCATCGCCTACGTCGTGGTGACGCTGCAGGACGACGGAGGCACGGCGCTGGGGGGCGATGATACTTCCCCGGAGAGCACGCTGACCATCACGGTCAATCCCATCAACGATCCGCCGGTGCTGACGCTCCAATCGACGTTCCAGGCGACGGACGAAGACCAGGTGCTGGTCTTCAACGCCGGCAACGGAAACGCGATTTCGGTGTCCGATCTGGATGCCGCCGAGGCCGCCGTCGAAGAACTCCGCGTGACCTTGTCGGTTCTCCAGGGCACCCTGACGCTCAGCACCACGGCGGGCCTGACTTTCACCGCCGGCGACGGCACGGCCGACACGGCCATGACGTTCCGGGGCAGCCAGGCGGCGATCAACGCCGCGCTCAGCGGCCTCCAATACCTGCCCCGCGTCGACTTCAACGGCACCGACACGCTGACCGTAACCGTCAACGATTTAGGGAATTTCGGCTCCGGGCCCGCCCCCAACGTCACACGCACGGTCAACCTCACGGTGCGGCCGGTTAACGACGATCCGACCGTCACCCTGCCGGGCACGCCGCCCGTCACGCTGTATACGGTCTATGAAGACACCAATCTGCCGCTGCCGGGCATCGTCGTCGGCGACGCCAAGGACTCCGCGTACGCTCCGGTCACCCTCAAGGTGACGTTGACGGCGTTGCACGGCACGGTCACGGTCAACACGAACGTCAGCGGCGGGGTCGGTGTCGGCGGGGTGCAAAACAACGGCAGCAGTTCCGCGTCGCTCACCGGAACGCCGGCGGCCATCAACGCGACCCTGGCCCACGCCACGGGCATTGTGTACAAAGGTCTGCTGAACTACAACAACTACAGCACGGACCAGGACCCTGATGCGGATGAGGTTCTCCTCGTCACGGTCGACGATCTGGGCAACGTGGGCTCTGGAGGCGCGAAACAGGCGCAGAATTCGGTCACCATCTCGGTCCTGCAGGCCAACGATGCTCCGTCGATCACCTCGCCCGGCCCCAGAACGCTGGACGAGGACGCCCCGAACTATTACATCCCGCTGGCGGTCACGGACGTAGATGCCGACGAAAGCCCCGTGGACCCGCTGCGGGCCGTCACGCTGGTACTGAAGCTGACCGATGGGGTCGGCAACCTGCTGACCACCGCCGGAACACTGACGGTGCGGACCAACGTTCCGGGCGGACTCGATCCGGACCCATCCAGCCCGACGTACAACGGCACCCTGACCGGCAACGGCACGGCGCAGCTGACGATCACCGGTTCGCCGGCCAAGATTACCGAGACGTTGCGGGATGCTACGGGATTGCACTTCCTCCCGGCGGCGGACTTCAACGGTTCGCTGCAGATGGTGGCCACGGTCCAGGATCACGGCAACAGCGGCGGAGGTGCCAGCCTCAGCCAGACCGTGACGATTCCCATCACGGTCGACGCCGTCAACGATCCGCCCGTCGTGACGGTTCCCGTCGGCCCGTTCGCCGTGGACGAGGGGGTCGGGGCGAGCCGCCTGATTTCCGGCGTCGGCGTGACCGATGTGGATGCCGGGGTCACGCCTCCGGGCCACATCGCACTGACACTGACTGTCCCAGCGGGGCAAGGGGTCTTGAACGTGACGCCGGACGTGGTGGGAGGTGTGCCGGCTTCGCGCATCGTCACCAACGGGTCGTCCACGGTCACGTTGACAGGGACGCCGGCGGAGATCAACCTAACGCTGAGTCTGCCTCGCGGGGTCACGTACACCGTGCCTGACGGCGACTTCAACAAGAACCGCGCGGGCGGCGATGTCATCTTGACCGTCACGGCCAATGACCAGGGCCGCACGGGTAAGGGCGGCGCCCAGACCGATCTGGAAACGGTGGCGATCACCGTCCGTCCCGTCAACGACCTGCCGGTGATTACCGTCCCGGCGCCCCAGAGCCTGACCGAAGGCCCCGGCGCTTCGAGGCCGATTGCCGGCATTCAGATCACCGACGTGGACTTCGAGGAGCTGGGGGCAGGCGACCTGACGGTCACGGTGTCCATCCCGGCAGGACGCGGCACGCTGAACGTCGCAACGGGCGTCGTGGGCGGCGTCACCACCATCACGGGCAACGGAACGGAAACGGTAACTTTGGTCGGCCGGATCAACCAGATCAACGCTACCCTGGCGGCGGCGACCGGCGTCACCTACACGGTGCCCAACGGCGACTTCAATGAGTTGAACAACGGCGGTCCCGTGGTGCTCACGATTACGACCAACGATCAAGGCCGGACCGGCGACGTCAGCGGCGTGGACGTGACGGGCGCGGTGCCGATCACGGTCATCGCGATCAACGACGATCCGACCATCTCGGCCCCGGCGCCGACGCAAGCCAGCGCTTTGGTGTTCGACGAGGACACGCCGGTGGAGTTCTCGGCGGCCACGAACAGGGAGATTACCGTGGCCGACGTGGATTTGGCCGAATCAGCGGACAATTCCATGGACGTCACGATCGCGGCCGACGATGGGACCTTCAAGCTGTCCACCACGGCGGGCTTGATCAGCCATGGCGGCGACGGCACGGGCCATGTCACGCTGCGGGGCAGCCTGGCGGCCGTCAACGGCGCGCTGGCCGGCGCCGTCTTTACTCCCACCGCGGACTTCAACGGCCCGACCACGCTGCAGATCACGGTCAATGACCGCGGCAATACGAGCAGCAGTGGGTCCGCGATCGGGAGAGACGTCAGCCGCACCATCCACCTTCGCTTTACGGCCAAGAATGACATCCCGGTGATTCTGGTCAACCCAGACTCACTGACGACGGCCGAAAACAGCAGCTTGCCGATCCAGGCGATCCAAATCATCGATCCCGACGTCTCGGAAACGCCCGGCGGCGAACTGCTGGTCACCTTGCGAGTCAGTCACGGGACGCTGACTGTCCGCGACGATTTGGGAACGCAGTACTTGAAGCCCGGCGACATTTCCGGCAATGGCACCGGCACGGTGTTCTTGGCGGCCTCGCCGGACGAGATCAATAACACCTTGACGTATGTCAGCGGCGTGGTCTACGGATTGATCTACCAGCCGAATCCGCAGTACTTTGGACCTGATCAAGTCGACGTCGACGCCGACGACCAGGGCTTGACCGGCCTGGGCGGTCGGGGATTCGTTCAGGGCAGTCTGGCGATCACCGTCGTGTCGGTGAACAATCCACCGGTGCTAAGCGTCCCCTCCGCCAAGACGATGCAAGAGGACTCGACGTTGTTGCTGCCGGGCATTTCGGTCAGCGACGAGGACGCGGGCAACGCGGTCATCCAAGTGCGGCTGAACGCGAGCCAAGGCAAGCTGCTGGTGACGACCGTCCCCGGTCCGGCCGGCGTGCCGGCCGTCATCGACAACGACAGCCCGCAAGTCACGCTGGAAGGCACGATGCCGGCCATCAACGCCACACTCGGTGACCCGAACGGCCTCCGATACACACCCAATGCCAACGCAAACGGCGTGGAGTACCTCGTCGTGGTGGCCGACGATCTGGGCAACCTCGGCGGCACCAACTTGCCGGAGACCGACACCAAGACCGTGACGATCACGATCAGCGCGGTCAATGACGCGCCGCAGGTCACGGTGCCCGTCCCGCCGCCGGAGTGGGAGGTTAACGAAGACACGAGCCAAGTCATCGCGGGCGTGTCCGTCGCCGATTTCGATGCGGCGGAGGGCACGGGGCAGGTGCGTGTGACGGCTACGGTCGTCAACGGGACGTTGACGGTCAGCCCCGCCGTTCCCAACGGCGTCCCGGCGGCCAACATTCTCGCCAACGGCAGCAGCTCGATCACCATGACCGGCACTCCGGACCAGATCAATACGACGTTGGCCGGCGCCTCCGGCTACGATGGCTTGACGTATCGCGGCCAGCTCAACTACTTCGGCCCCGATCAGTTGGTGGTCCGCGTGAACGATCAGGGCAACTTCGGCAGCGGCGGGCCGTTGGAAGCCATCGCCATGACGGCGATTACCGTCGTTCCAGTGAACGATCCGCCGATTGCCGCCGGCGATTCGCTGACCATGGCGGAGCGCCATCCGACCGATCCGGGGCGGCCGCCGCTGACCGTGGCAGGCGACGTGCTGACCAGCAACGACACTCCGGGGCCGGCCAACGAAACGAGCAGCCAGACGGTGCGGATCGTCGCGGTGGGCGGAGCCTCGCAGGGCACGGTCAGCTACGACGGAAGCAACGTCATCTACACGCCGCCCGCTCACTTCAACGGCACAGCGACGTTCACCTATACCATCGCGGACGACGGTGTCCCGGCCGAGACGGCCGTCGGCACCGTGACGGTGACGGTCAGGGCGGTCAACGATCCGCCGGTGCCGCAGTCCGACACGGGCGCGACGAACGAGGATACAGCCACGACGTTCACGGCGTCCCAACTGCTCGCCAACGATGCCAAAGGCCCGGCGGCTCCGGCCGGCACGGTAGACGACGAAGGCTCGCAGGTGCTGACTCTGTCCAGCGTCAGTCCGCTCAGCGCCGCCGGCGGCACGGTGACGCTCAGCGGCGGGATCGTAAGGTACACGCCGCCCGCCAACTTCAACGGGCCGGACACCTTCACCTATCGCGTGACCGACGACGGGCTGACCAACGGTCAGATCGACCGGCGGGATGCGATCGGCACGGTGACGGTGACCGTGGCTGCCGTCAACGATGGTCCGCAAGTGATCGCGCCCACCAGCGCTTCAGTGAACGAGGACCAGGCGGGACAGATCGGCGACGTTTCGGTCAGCGATATTGACGTGGGCGAGACCCCGGCGCCGGGCGGCCGTCTGGCGGTGACGCTGAGCGTCAGCCACGGCACGCTGACGGTGAATGTGGATCCCGACATCACCGGCGGATTACGGGCCGGCGATGTCGCAGACAACGGAACGGCGGTGGTCTCGATCTCCGGCACGCCGCAACAGATCAATGCCACCTTCGATTGGGACAACGGTCTGACGTATCTGTCCGGCTCGAACTACAACGGCACGGACCATCTGATCGTGACCGTCAATGACGGCGGACAGACAGGCCTGGCGAACCCGGCCAGTCCCTCCACCGTCACGCGGACGATCACCCTCACAATTAACGCCGTCAACGACGCGCCGGAAGTCACGGTGCCCAGCGGGCAGACGGTTCCGGAGGACGAGACATTCCACTTCGGCGCGATCCAGGTCAGCGACGTGGACGCGGACGACACGCCGGGAGCTACGGTGCGTGTCACCTTGACGGTGGACCACGGCGTGTTGTCGGTCAACACCGCCGTGCCGGGCGGCTTGGTAACCGGCAACGTGGCCAACAACAACAGCCGCAGCGTCGTCCTGACCGGCTCGCTGGCCGCGATGAACGCAACCCTGGGCAACGTTTCCGGCGTGCTCTATCGGCCGAACACGAATTTCTTCGGCAGCGATACGGTGAACGTCACGGTCAACGATTTGGGGAACACCGGCCACCCCGGCCCGCAGACGACGGTCAGCACGTTCACGATCACGGTCACGGCGGTCAACGACGCGCCGCTGGCGGTCAACGATCCGGCCGTGGGCGAACCGCTGATCACGACCGACGAGGATACCGTGCTGAAATTCGTCGGACGCGGGGTGTTGGCGAACGACATCGACGTCGACGGCGACGACCTGAGTGTCGTGATCGACGGCAAGACGCCGGAGTTGGACCCCGTGTCCGGAAAATGGAACTACCAGATCACCAGCAACCGCGGTGCGCCGGTGGTGATCGACGTGGAGGAAGGGACGTTCATTTTCAATCCGACGGGCGTGGCTGTCTTCCAGGCGCTGCGCGCCGGGCAGACGCTGACGGACACGTTCAGCTACCGGGCGTCGGACGGACACGTCCAGTCGAATCTGGCGACAGTCACGATTACGGTGACCGGCGTCAACGATCCTCCGGTGGCCGGCGTGGACAAGTACACCGTCGCCGACAACGCCGTGCTGGACAGCGCCAGTTTAAGCGTCGACGGACTGCTGGCCAACGATCACGATCCGGAAAGCGAGGCCTTGACGGTCTTGGTGGCCTCGTCCGATTCGGTGAGCCGGGTGGGCGCGGCCGTCACGATTCAGGCCAACGGCGAATTCAGTTACGATCCGCGGTCGTCGCTCAGCTTGGCGGCGCTCAAGTTCGGTGACCCGCCCCTGACCGATACCTTCCAATACGTCGTGGCGGACGCCTCGGGGCTGTGGACCAAGGCCACGGTCACGGTCACGGTCACGGGCGCCAATTCCAACCCCGTGCCCGCGACCGATCAGTACTCGACGGCCGAAAACGCGGTCTTGCTGATCTCGGCTCCCGGCGTGCTGGTCAACGATTCCGACCCGGACAGCGACTACGACGGCTTGGTGACCGTCCAGGAAGTCGTGGTAAGCCGGTACGGGGCCAGGATCGACATGCGTGCGGATGGCAGTTTCACCTACGATCCTACGATTTCGCCGACCCTCAGGGCGCTGGAGACCGGCCAGTCGTTGCAGGATTCGTTCGAGTACCAGGTCCGCGACGACGGCGGCGCCCTGGCCGTGGGAACGGTCCTGGTGATGGTCGCCGGCATCTCCGATCCGCCGTACCAGAATGCGGCGAACAACGCCGACGTCAACGGCGACGGGATCGTCTCGCCGATGGATGCGTTGATCCTGATCAACTACATCAATGCGAACGGCCAAGGCCCGATTCCTGCAGGCCGGCCGAGGCCGCCGTACCTGGACCCAGACGGCGATGGCTCGGCCACGGCCGGAGACGTCTTGATCGTGGTCAATACGTTGAACGCCGCCGCCGTCAGCGGCGAAGGCGAAGCGACTGCCGATGCGACTCCCTCGCTCAGAGTGATGTCCGTGCCGGCGGAACTGGGCGTCTTGTCGTTCAACACGCTGAGCGACGCCGCGCCTCCGACGGCAATCGAACCAGCAGCACCGGCCGGCAGCCGTTCGCCGATCAAGCCACGGTCTACCGGGACCGGCGTTTGCACGCCCGTATTTCAAGCCGTCTCAGCCGATCCGCAGGGCTCCGTGTTCGACGCATGGGACGGCGGCGAGTCGGAATGGGAACAGACGCTGGCTTCGATCGCTGAGGGCGACGGCGTCACGGATCGCGAGGCAGCCACCGACGCGCTGCTCGGTTCGCTGTTTGGCTAGATGGTTTCCTGACAGCGTGCGGCCCTTTTATCACGCACTCAGAAGCCCGGCTTTTTCCAAAGAGCCGGGCTTTTTCGGTTCCGGCCGCAGAGTACAATGGGCGCCGTGAATGGCTCGGGTTTCCTCAATCTCAGGGAGCGCGGACATGAACGGCGGGCGCAGGATCTTGACGGTAGTTCTCCCAAGTGTATTGGCGCTGAGCTTGGCGGCCTGGTGCTCGACGGCGGCAAGGGCGGAACCGGCCGTGACGCGCGCCCAGTTGGAGGCGGACTGGCTTCGCCAACTCGAGTTGCGGTATCCTCGGACTGCGTCGCCCAGCGGAAATGTCACCGTCGCCGAGGATGCGGCGGGCGCGGTCGACGGCGTCAAGGACGGCAAGTGGGGATTCCACACGGAAAACGAAGATCGGCCCTGGTGGCAAGTCGACCTTGGTCAAGCCGCCGCCTTGGACCGGCTCGTGCTGTACAACCGCTGCGACGGAGGGTTCGCCCAGCGCGCGGCGCGGATCCTGGTCCTGCTGTCGGATGATGGCCGGCAGTTCCGGCAAGTGTATCAGCACGACGGCACCGCCTTCCTGGGACAGACGGACAGCAAGCCCCTGTCGGTGCCTCTGGGGAAAGCCCAGGCTCGTTACCTCCGCCTGCAATTGCCCGGCCACACCTACTTTCATCTGGACGAAGTCGAGATCTACGCCGCGGACGGCAGCGAGAACGTCGCGTTGCACAAGCCGGCCACGCAGAGCAGCACCAGTCAATGGTCGGCCCGCCACGCGTCAGGCCGGGCTCCCGCTCTGGCGCCGCTCGTGGCAGAGGTCGTGCAGCAGGGACTGCAACTGGTCGATGCGTTGCAGCAACGCGGGGTGGACACGGCAGCAACGGCCGCTGAACTGAAGGCAATCCTGTCGCGGATAGAGCAGCTGGGAACAGACGCGGGTCCGGAAGCAACCCGGCAACTTTACCTCCAGGCGCAGGAACAGATCCGGACGCTGTCCTTCAAGAACCCGCTCCTGAATTTCGACACCATCCTGTTTGTCAAGCGTGCGCCGACGTTGTTTCCCCACGTCTCGGACCAGCACTACGGCTGGTGGTCGCGGCCGGGCGGCGGGATCTATCTGCTGAAGGGCCTGCGCAGCGGCGAGCCCACGACGGAGTGCCTGACCCAGGACTGGCCGCCGGGCAATTTCATCGGCCCCGATCTCTCCTACGACGGGCGCAAAATGCTGTTCGCCTACTGCCGGCACTATCCGGAGCTGATCAACGTCGCGGACAAGACCGACAAGGAAAAACTGCCGGAGGATTCGTTTTACCACGTCTTCGAGATGAACGTGGATGGCAGCGGGGTGCGGCAGTTGACGCGCGGGCGGTATGACGACTTTGAAGCCC
>CAYPGE010000288.1:0-12263 GCA_964409865.1 uncultured Pirellulaceae bacterium | reverse complement strand
GGTTTCGGCGGGGTCAGAGACCCGCGCCGAACGGTTTTGTTAGCGGTTCTTAGTCCTTGTGTGCCGTGATGGTGGATAGTATGATGTTTCCAGCGGTGCAATGCCATGCCTAAGAAACCAGACGACGACCTGTTTGCTGAAACCACCATGTCCTTCGGGGAGCACCTGGAGGAACTGCGCGTCTGCTTGTTCAAGTCGGTGCTCGGTTTGGTGCTGGGGTTCCTGGTTGGGTTGGCGCTTGCCAATTGGGTCGTGGCGTATATTCAGACGCCGCTCAAGAAAGCTCTGGAGGATCACTTTATCAGCAAAGCCATCGGCGACCTGCAAAGCGAGTATGGACAGGAACTGCCGCCGGACGTCCATCGCTTTGTGGAGGAGAATCGCCTGGTTTTCGACAAAATGTACGTCGAATCGGCCGAATTGGAACGCGTCGGGGGGTTGGCCGCTCGGGCGGTGACGAAGACGACGCCGGCCAAGCCCTCGCCTAAGACCAAGGTTGCGGCTGAGGTGGAACCGGCGGCCGACGTCGGGGATGAGTCCAAACCGGAACTGATTCTTGGCACCGACATTCCGATGCCGACTGCGCCTTTGATCGCCACTCGGGTCTGGCGGCCGATTCATACGGTTGTCAAGGCCCTGAACGCTCAAGAGGCGTTCATGATTTGGATGAAAGCGGGTTTTGTCGTGGGGCTCGTGATCGCCAGCCCGTACATCTTCCTGCAGATCTGGAATTTCGTCGCCGCCGGCTTGTATCCGCACGAGAAACGTTACGTACACATTTACTTGCCGTTCAGCCTGGTGCTGTTCTTGGCCGGAATGGCGACGGCCTTCTTCCTCGCATTCAAGTACGTGCTCAACTTCCTGTTCGGTTTCAACGCCGCCATGCAGATCGACCCGGACCCGCGTATCAGCGAATGGTTGGGTTTCGTGCTGATGCTGCCGGTGGCCTTTGGGATCTCCTTCCAGTTGCCGCTGGTGATGCTGTTCCTGCACCGAATCGGCATCTTTTCGCTGCAGGCTTACCTGGCCAAATGGCGACTGGCGGTGCTGATCATTTTCGTCGCGGCGATGATCATCACGCCCACGGCCGACCCCATCACCATGCTGCTGATGGCGCTGCCGATGACCGGACTGTACTTCCTGGGCATCGCGATGTGCAAATGGATGCCGCGGAACAAAAGCCCGTTTGCGGAAGGGTACGAGCCGTGACGCGGATGAAGGAATGCAGGATCATTCGCTCTGGCATCATGGCCGCGTATTTGGTAACCTCCCGCCGCCTGTCCTGACGCAGGCGACCTTGTGGCCGAGTCCTGCGGTTTGTCCATTGTTGCACGTCGAGGGATCGATCGATGCTCCAGCGCGCTTTCCTGGTGGGTCTGCTAGCAGTCTTGTCCTTCCTCTCGCATCCCAGTGCGGTATGGGCGGCCAAGCCTTGGGAACTGCTGATTCCGTTCAAACGCGTGGATGCCGACGCGGACAAGGTCTATCGCCTGACGGAAGACCAAGGGCCGTGGATGGTCCTGGCCACGTCGTTCGCCGGTCCGGGAGCGGACAAGCAAGCTCAAACTCTGGTGTTGGAACTGAGGAAGAAATTCAACGCCGAGGCCTACACCCACCGCCAAAGCTACGATTTCACGGAGCCCGTGGTCGGCCTGGGCTTCAACCCGCTGGGCGGTCCCAAGATGATGAAATACGCCAACGCCGCCAAGTTCGACGAGATTGCGGTGCTGGTGGGCAACTTTGAAACGGTCAACGACCCCAAGTTGGAGAAGCTGCTGGACGAAATCAAGTATGCGCGTCCCGACTGCCTGGACCTGTCCAAGAACAAGACCAGCACGCAGCGGTTTGTGGGATTGCGGGAACTGCAGCGGCGGCTGACCCCGGACAAGGAAAAGAAGCAGCGGGGCCCCATGGGCAACGCCTTCGTCACGCGCAATCCGCTGCTGCCCCAGGAGTACTTCGTCCACAAGGGCTTGGACCCGTTGGTCGAGCAGATGAACCGCGATGTCGAATACAGTTTGTTGAAGAGTCGCGGGGCCTACAGCGTGCGCGTGGCCACGTTCCGCGGCGCCACAACGTTGAAAGCCAGCGAAGCCGACAAGTTGCCGAGCAAGAAGCTCGAGGAGGCGGCGATCAAGGCTCACGAACTCACGCTGGAACTGCGAAAGAAAGGCGTCGAGGCCTACGAGTTCCACGATTTCCACGAGAGCATCGTGACCGTCGGCAGCTTCGATTCCGTGGGCACCCAACAGCCCAACGGAAAAATGGAACTGAACCCGGCCGTCCACCGGCTGATGCAGGAGTACGGCGCCAAGCACCAGCCGCTGCCCGGACAGGAAACCTTGGGACTGGTGCCCCGCTCGCTGGGCGGCATCAATTTCGACGTCCAACCCATGCCGGTCCAGATCCCCCGCTCCTCCATCGTGGCCTCCTACACGTCCGGCAACCGGTTGCTCCGGTAGGGCACCGCCCGTAGCAGAGTTTCTCCTGAGCGATGATTGGCAGGCCGCTTGTCGCGTGGTAAGGTGTTCGAGGCACTTGCCTGGAATGCACCCCTGGAGGTTCTCAGCAAAGGAGATCCGCCATGCGTACGTTCGTCGTTTTCATGCTGTTCTTGATGGCCCTCTCGCCGTGCTTCGCCGGCGCTCCGGCTGCGATCGACCTGTATGTCAGCCCGGACGGCAACGACGCGAATACGGGCAGCAAGGAAAAGCCGTTGGCCACGATCACCAAGGCCCGCGATGCCGTGCGGCCGATGATTGCCGCGGGACTGAAGGCCCCCGTAAATGTTTACCTGCGCGGAGGCACCTACCGGCTGGACGAACCCTTGGCATTCGGACCCCAGGATTCGGGCGCTGAGGATTTTGCGGTGACCTATGCGGCCCAACCCGGCGAGACGGTGGTCGTCAGCGGCGGGCGGCCGATCACCGGATGGAAGCGCGGCGAGGGCCAGATTTGGACTGCCCCGGCGCCCGGTGTCCGGGAGGGCCAGTGGAAGTTCCGGCACCTGTTCGTCAATGGCCGCCGGGCCGTGCGGGCGCGGACACCCAACGTGGACGCCGAAAATCCCAGCTGGCAACTCCAGGGCGCCGATCTGGCCGCCGACCTGTCCCGCTACACCCTGACCTTGCCTCCGGGACTGCTGGGCGCTTGGTCCAATCCATCCGATATCGAAGTCATGGTGGCCGGCAATTGGGAAATCAATCGCTTGCCGGTCCAGAGCATCGACCACGGCGCGGGCGTCGTGGTGCTCGCGCCGCCCCATGCCAAAGGCCATGATGCCATCCGCCCCGGTCCGGGCCGCTGGTGCCATTTTGAGAGCGCCCCCGAACTGCTCGACCAGCCCGGCGAATGGTACCTGGATCGCCCGGCCGGGACGGTCCGCTACTGGCCGCTGCCGGGCGAGGACATGCCGTGTGCCGAGGTGATCGCCCCGGTCGCCGACCGCCTGGTCGAAGTCAAAGGCGCCGCAGAGCGGCCCGTCTGCAATCTGCATTTCCGCTCGCTCCGCTTCGAGCACATGAATCTGGACCTGCCCAGCGGCGGATACCTCGGCATCCAGGCCTGTCACTGTACCACCGGCAAGGACTGGCAGGGCACGTGGGGCCGCGTGCCGGCGGCGATCCGCTGGGACTATGTCCAGAAATCCAGTCTCCAGGATTGCGTCTTGACCCGTTTGGGCGGCTGCGGCCTGGAACTGGTCACCAGCTGCCACGACAATCTGATCCAGGGCAACGAGATCACCGACGTCAGCGGCAATGGGATCATGCTGGGCGGGCCGAAGGCCGAGGCCGAGGTGCCCAAACGCAATCGCATCGCCAACAACCACGTCCACGCCTGCGGCGTCGAATACTATGGAGGGGTCGGCATCTGGGTCGGCTTTGCCCAACAAGCGGTGATCGCCCATAACCTGGTTCACAATCTGCCTTACAGCGGCGTTTCGGTCGGCTGGCAATGGAATCCCGAACCGACGCCCTGCAAAGAAAACACGATCGAATACAACCACATCTACGACGTGATGAACCGGCTGTGCGACGGCGGCTGCATCTATACGTTGGGTTTCCAGCCCGGCACGGTAATCCGCGGCAACCACCTGCACGATGCACGCCGCAGCCGCTACGCGCAGGGCGCCCCGAACAACGGCATGTTCATCGACGAGGGCAGCAAGGGGTTCCTGTTCGAGCAGAACGTGATCTACGACACGGCCGCGGAACTGGTCCGTTTCAATCAGTGCCAGCGTGATTGGCACACCTGGAAGGGCAACCACTTCGGCCCCGCCGCCGAGGTCCGCCAGTCCGGCGCGGCGATCATCGCTCAAGCGGGCCCGCAGCCGCCCTACCGCGAACGCTGGGCGGCGGCCGGCAAATGAAGCCGCGTGGGACGGGGGGAGTCCGCGGGAAGCGATCGCGGGATCGCGGACCACTGCCGGAATTGATGTTGTGCCACTGGAAGGCGCGGCAATACAATCCCCGCTCCGGAGCCAGAGCCGCTCGCAAGCCATTTTGTCTGGCCCGGCGGGGAAGAATCTGCCAGGAAAGGAGTCCATCCGTGCCCAAGCTGCTCCCATCATTCAGCGCCCTGTTTGTGCCGCTAGCGGTGCTGGTGCCCGCCGTTTCCCTGCCAGCCCAATCCCAGGAGGAGGCCACGGTCGAACAAGCAGTGCTCGTGCTGAACGAGATCATGGCCATTCCCGCCAAGCAGATTCCCCAGGCTTTGCTAGCGAACGCGCAGGGGCTGGCCATCGTGCCGAACATTGTCAAGGGCGGATTTGTGGTGGGCGTCCGCTACGGAAAAGGCGTTGTGGTGGTGCGCGACAGCACCGGCGTCTGGCAGCCCCCGACGTTCGTCACGCTGACCGGCGGCAGCCTGGGATGGCAAGCGGGAATTCAGGCTTCCGACCTGATCCTGGTGTTCAAGACCCAGAAAAGCGTGCGCGGCTTGATGAACGGCAAGTTCACGATCGGGGCGGACGCGGCGGCGGCGGCAGGACCGGTAGGACGGCAGGCGGCGGCGGCCACCGACGCGCAGCTGGGCGCTGAAATCCTGTCCTACTCGCGCAGCCGCGGCTTGTTTGCGGGCGTCGCGCTGGATGGAACGGCGATCCAAGTGGACGGCGGCGCGAACCGGGCGTTCTACGGCAATTCGGGGTTCGTCCCGGCGGGCCCGGCCCTCGTTCCCAACGCCCCATTGCCACAGTCGGCAGTCCGCCTGATGAACGCGATCGCCCAACACACGGGCGGCGCCGCGCCGGGGTCAGTGGCTCAGGCAGCCGGTGCTGTCCCGGCCGCCAGCATGCCGGCGGGTCCGGCTCCCGCCGCCCCCGTTGCGGCGGAACTGCAGGCCGTCCGCACGGAACTGGCCAAACAATCGCAACAGCTGCTGGCCTTGCTGGACGACAATTGGAAACGGTTCCTCGCTTTGCCCCAGGAGATCGTCACGGGGACGGACCAGGCGCAGGCCGCATCCGTGACGGACGCCATCAACCGCTACGAAGCGGTGGCGCGAGATCCGCAGTACCAAGCACTCACCCAGAGGTCCGAGTTCCGCGCCACGCTGGATCTGCTGCGGCGGTATCGCGAGTTCACCACGGTCGTCTCGAACCCGGCGCCCTTGTTGCCGCCTCCGCCCACGGTGCCGCAAACCGGCGCGGCGAACGGACCGCAGCCGAGGTACTGAGGTTGGCGGGTGGACGACAGGCTGAGGAGATTGTCGCCTTTCGCTCCGCGAAAGGGCGCCCTTTCGCGGAGCGAAAGGCGACGTTGTTCGTGGACGGGTCCTAAGAATGCCTCGGCCCCGCCAGTCACCACTTCCAGCCGTCCCGCAGAGTGCGGTTGACCACGCATGGCTCCGGCCAATGGCCTTGATACAGGTCCACAATCGACTGCGCCGCCATGCTGGTCATGGCGACCTCGGAGAACTCGTCCAGCCCGCCGGTATGCGTGCAGAGGACGACGTTGTCGAGGTTTAGCAGCGGGCTGTCCAACGGCAACGGCTCTTGCTTGAACACGTCCAAGCCGGCTCCGAACAACCGCCCGTTGCGCAGCGCCGCGGCCAGCGCCGCCTCGTCCACCGTCGCTCCGCGCGACATGTTGATCAGGATAGCGTCCGGTTTCATCGTGGCCAGGGAATCGGCATTGATGATGTCGGCCGTCTCCGGCAAGCTGGGCAGGTGCAGGCTGACCACGTCGGCTTCCCGCAACAGATCCTCGAAGGACCGCAAGCCGATGTCCTGTTGGCGGGCAAACTCGCGGTCGGGCTGCGGGTCGCAGGCGATGACCTTCATTTGCAGGCCGCGGGCTCGCACCGCGACCGCTTTGCCGATGCGTCCCAAGCCCACGATGCCGAACGTCTTCCCAGCCAGTTGTGGAAGGGCGCGGCGCTTCCAGATGCCCGTTCTCACTTGGCGATCCCGCTCGATCAGCCCGCGCGTCAAGCACAGCAGCAGCGCGATCGTGTGTTCCGCCGCGGAGGCATCCACCGCACCCGGCGTGATGGTCACGGCGATGCCCAAGTCGGTCGCCGCCGCGACGTCGACCGAGTCGTAGCCCACGCCGGCGCGGGCGACCACGCGGAGTTGGGAATCGGCCAGGATGCCGCGCGTCAGCGGCTCGGTGCTGGCCAGCAGGGCCTCCACGCCCCGCAACAGGCGGCGCAGGAGGTCAGGCTGGCTCAGGTCGGCGCCGGCCGGCGGATAAACGACCTCGAATCCCGCTTGCTCCAGGATTTCGCGGTATCTGCCGGGGCGTTCGTTCCACATCGGCGGGGTGACAAGCACACGTGGCATGGGCGCATCTCAAGGGTTACTGATGACCGGCTCCTTTTGTACCGTCCCGGCCGCGGAAATTCAACGGACCGTGGCTTTTGCCGCGGGGAACTTTGCCCTAAAATCTCGTGCCTGTAGCGTCGAGCGTAACGATCCACCGGGCAAGCCGGTGGCATTGACGGACTTGGAGGGAGGCGTCGATCGGTGAACGAGAACGTGGAGGATTTTCCCGCCCTGGACGTGATCGCCGTGGGGGCGCACCCTGACGATGCCGAAATCGCGTGCGGCGGCACGCTGGCGCGGCTGGCGGGGCAGGGCTACCAGGTCGGCATCATCGACTTGACGGACGGCGAACCCACGCCGCATTCGCCGGGCCCGCACGTGCGGCTGGAAGAGGCGCGGCGTGCGGCCGAGTTGCTCGGCGTCCAGCAGCGTGTGACGCTGAATCTGCCCAACCGCCGGCTGTTCGATTCCTTCGAGGCGAGGGTGGCCCTGGCCAAGGAGTTCCGCAAGTACCGCCCCAAGGTCGTGATTGGCTTCGGCGACAAGACGCCGTTGGCTTCGCCCGACCATTGGCAGGCGATGCAGATCACCGACGCCGCCGTGTTCTACTCCCGGCTGACGAAGTGGGACGAATTCTTCGACGGGCTGCCGGTGCACGCGATCCCCGTCCAACTGTACTTCCGTCTGGCCTTCGAGCCCGCCACGTTGCACAACTACAGCAGCCACTTTACGGTCGACATCAGCGAGACGCTGGAGACGAAACTGGCGGCGATCCGCTGTTACGAAACCCAATTCCCGCCGGCCAGGGAATACGTGTTCGACCGGATTCGCGGGGCGGCCCTGATCGCCGGCGCCGCGGCCGGCTTTGCAGCCGGCGAGACGTTCGTTTCGACCCGGCCGCTGGGGACACAGGACCTGATGAAGTTTGTATTTTCGCGGTAGCGTTCCAAGGCAGCTCTGCCGCTCGACGACGGGGTACGACGCGACCCGTCGCCGCGAGCGAATTTTGGAGTGCGGTGCCTTGTCACCGCTTTGGGCAGCGGTCCGGAGTGTTGCGGATGCTTGGGTTCAGATGCGAGCATCTCACGAACGAGACGCATAGGCATGGATGTGACGTTAACCTCGACTTTTCCCGGCCTGCAGACGATCGCCGCGCGCGAAGCGGTGTTGCTGGCGCCCTGTGCGATGCGCAGTGTCGATTCGCGGGGGCGGAAGTACCCCGAATCCGAGCACCCCTACCGGGGTCCGTTTCAGCGCGACCGCGATCGCATTGTACACAGCTCGGCCTACCGGCGACTGAGCGGCAAGATGCAAGTCTTTACGGGCGACATGGGCGACTATCACCGCACTCGGCTGACCCACACCCACGAGGTCGCTTCGATCGCACGGACGATCGGACGAGCGCTGCGGTTGAACGAAGACCTGATCGAAGCCCTGGCCTTGTTTCACGACATTGGCCATCCGCCGTTTGGCCATGCCGGCGAAGACGCGTTGAACGAATGCCTCTCGGACTGCGGCGGGTTTTCCCACAATCGTTACGCGCTGACGATCGCGGAGGAGTTGGAAGCCCGGTATCAGAGCTTTCCCGGCCTGAATTTGACCTACGAGGTGCTGGAGAGCCAGGCGGCTCGCATCGACAAGCAAGCGGCCGGCGTCACGCCGCTGCTGGAAGCACAACTGGTCGACGTCGCCGACAGCGTCACGTACGACGCCCACGACACGGACGATTCGGTGAAGCTGGGGTTGGTGACGATGGACGAGCTGGCGGAAATCCCGCTGATTCGCGAGGTCGTCGGCCGCGTCCACCAGCGGTTCGGCGTGTTGCGCGGCGAGTTGCTGCGGAAAGCCGTCGTCCACGAATTGATCGACTGCCAAGTCACGGATCTGCTGCAGACGGTGGGACGCGTCCTGGCCCAGCGGCGGTTCGAGAGCGAGGAGGAGGCCCGCCGCTCCGGCTATCGGATGGCAGCCAGCCCGGAGTTGGTGGAACAGAAGGCGGAACTGGAGGCCTTCCTGTACCAGCGCGTCTATCGGCATCCGCGATTGACCGAACTCCGCCGCCGCGATCAGCAGCGGTTACGTGCCATGTTTGCCGGCTACTGCCGCCGCCCCGCCCTGCTGCCTCCCGAATTCCGCGCTCGGGCGGAAATGGCCGGCATCGCACGGACCGTGGGCGACTACCTGGCCGGAATGACGGATCGCTATTGCGTCCAACAGTATGAACGGCACTTCGCGGGGGGCAAATGACGGACGCCGTCTGAATCCCGCCGGCTTGCCCGGCGGATCGTTCGGTTTCCCACTACAAGCCGACGCGGGCCGCACCGCCCCCAGTCTCGTCAGCGCTGCTGGCCGCTTGGACCCGGCAAGAAAATCCTCCGGCCGCCGAAACTCTCCCGCACTCGCCGGGTTCAATCTCTCGGTCTCTCAGATTGCCCGGCCGCCTGCGGGGGCGATCGGACATCGACGGGTAAGACGGAAGACACTCTTTCACGCTTTCTGTTTTTAGGAGTTGCTGACCATGCGCAGAACGACGATGGGGTTGCTAGCGGCGGTGGCTGCCGCGACATTCACTTTTCAGGTGTCCGCAGCGGACACCCCCGAACACCGAGGCGGCCCCCCCGGCTCGCCGATGTTCACGCGGCTGGACCAGAACCGCGACGGTAAAATCACGGCAGACGAGGTTCCGGACGGGGCTCCGGATTTCGTCAAAGAGATGCTGAAGCGAGCCGACAAGGACGGCGACAAGACGATTACGGCAGAGGAATTCCGCGGCTCGCTGCAGCCGTTTCGAGGCGGCCCTCCGGGACCGGCGGCTGGCCGTCCAGGCCCTCGCCCCGGCGGACCAGCCGGTCCGTTGGGTGCGGGTCCGGCCGGACCGAAACCCCCTCGGGGGCCGCTACACGCAGCCGGACCGCAAGCTAAGGCGGCCCCGCCAGCCGGTCCCGGTCCAGCCGCCCCTGTTGCATTGCCGGGGTCTCGTCCCGATCCCAAGGCGATTTTCGCGCGATTGGACAAGGACGGCGATCAGAAACTGAGCCTCGACGAATTCACCGCGGGAATGAAGATGTTCCATGCACCGGCGATGGGGGGGCGGCGGCCGATGATGGGTCGCGGGCCGCGAGGACCGGCCCCGGGCATGCGGCGTCCGCCAATGGCAGGCCGAGGCCCGATGGCAGGCCGCCGACCGCTGGGCCCGCCCCCCGGCATGTGGCGTCCGCCGATGATGGGCCCCCGTGGTGCATGGGTGGGCCCCCGCGGCGCGTGGGCGCCGCCCGCTTGGAGCAAATCGCCGTGGGCTCGGCAAGCTTGGGCCCGCGCAGCGCGTCACCGGCTGCCGATGGGCGCACCCGGTGGGGCTGGGGCCAAAGCACGCGGACCGCTGCCGCATCACGCACCCGCAATCCTCGGCCGGTTGCAAGCGGCCGACAAGGACAAGGACGGCAAGTTGAGCAAGAGCGAAGCCCCGGAACGGCTGCGGCCGCACTTCGACAAGCTGGATGCCAACAAGGATGGACAACTCGACAAGGCCGAACTGGGCAAGGCCATGCGCGCCTTGGGCCAGCAGGCGCGCGAGGCGGTGGCCAAGCATCGTGACGAAGTTGCCAAGAAGGTGCGCGAAGCTCGTGAAAAAGCGGCCGAAAAGCTCCGCGCGGTGAAGCAAAGCGTGGAGAAGAAGCACGCCGCGGCCAAGAAGCACATCGACAAGAAGGTCGAGGAGAAAAAGGGCGACGAGAAAAAGCCCGTCGAAAAGAAGCCGGTCGAAAAGAAGGTTGAAAAAAAGAAAGTGGAGGACAAAAAGAGCTGACCGGCCGTCAAGGCGGAGGAAAAACCTGCGAATCCTATCAGACGCCTCCCGTTTCGGGAGGCGTTTTCTTTTGCGCAGGAATCCCCGCCGTCCTCGTCTCTTCCGTTGATCGAGTTTAACGATTAGCGAAGGTGTGTCGGACGTTCCAAATACTCTGTTCTTGGCGATTGAGATCGTCGAAACAAGCTTACGGCTTTTGACGGCTCGAAATACCGGTACGCGGTACGGGAGACAGTAACATGCGGACCAGACATGGCGGTTTTCACCGAACTGCTAGCTTTGTCACCACGGCCATTCTCGCCTGCGGTCTTCTGTTCGTTGGCCATCCCGGCGTCGCGAGCGACTGCGAGTGCGGCGGCGATTGTGCAGGGGCCTACTGTTCGCAGACGCCCCGATTGGAAGAATTCGGCGGCTGGAGCTTGTTCTGGCACGATCCGTGCACCACGCCGACGTACTGCTGGGCGGGGGAGCACTATACTCATCTGGCCGAAGCGCCGCGGGTGTACACCGTGGTGGATTTCCTGCCGCTGACCAGGGATGCCGAGGAGTCATTTTCCGGCGCAGCGTGGGGCCAGGTCGACGAAGCCGAATTTCAGCCCGGCATCCGGGCGTTGGCCGGCGTGTCGCTCAGTGATTGGTATCGGATCGAGTTCTCGTACCTCGGCATGCACTCGTGGACCGAGTCCTGTTGCGCGATGGACGACGATCCCGTCACCAAGATTAGTTTCTCCTCGGAATTCGACAACGCTGAGTTGAATCTGCGGCGGCGAGTCGTGATGCCGGCCGATCGGCATGTGTGCGCCCAAATGTCCTGCCTGGTCGGCCTGCGATATATGAGAGTCGATGAGGAGGTTGTCGACCCTGGCGCGATTTCAATCGTGACCGACAACGACCTCTTCGGCGTGCAGATTGGCGCGTTAGCTCAGTTTCTGGTCCATAATCGCGCCTGGATCGACTTCGAAGTCAAAGGCGCGATGTTCATGAACGAGGCGGAGGGGGCCGGCCTGGGTCCGAACGCGAACGTGACCGCGGCCAGTGCCGATTGCACGTCCTTCCTGGGCGACCTGTCGCTGCAGTTCAATTACCAGTTTGCCCCGTCCTGGACGATTCGCGCCGGCTACAACGCCATGTGGCTGACCGGCGTGGCGCTCGCCTGCGAGAACCGCGATGCCGAGTGCTTCGATCACGACGGCGAGGTCGTCTATCACGGCCCCAACATCGGGCTCATTTGGGCTCGCTAGACGCCTGTTTCAGCCAGTACTCCAGGAACGCCAGTTCCAACTCCAACGCTTCGGCCGTGGGCACGTGGGTGGGGCGCGCGGTCATGGCGACGCGGTGGCGCTGGCCCAGCAACTGGTTGACGGCGATCAGGTGATTCAACGCGACCCAGTTCCGCGGCGGGTCCTCGGTGCCGCCGGAGACCAACACGGGGCGCGGAGCCATCAGGGCGTGCAGGTCCACGAGGTCCTCGCCCGCTTCGAACAGTTCCTTGTACAAGCCGGTGCGCGGTTTTTCGGCCGACGGGATGCCGGGCTTGCGCTGCACGTTGGGATCATAGCCCAGGTACCAGGGCTCCCAATAATTGACGTTGCCGTTCTTCTCGTTGAACACGATGCCCGGATCCGACCACACAGCGCAGGCGAACTTGTCGTACAGGCACGAAGCGAACATGGCCCACTTCCCGCCGTAGGA
>CAYPGE010000287.1:4922-12294 GCA_964409865.1 uncultured Pirellulaceae bacterium | reverse complement strand
GACAAACGAAACCCAAACGCCCCAGCGACCACTATTCGAGGTCAGGAGTCCTGACATTGCTGGCCCATTTCCGCGAGGCGCTAGGAGAGTGGCGTTGCGATGGATTCGTGATTTGGAAACGCCAGGCCGCGGAGCAGCTGCGTGATCTACTGGACTCGCATACGCAGAAGTCTATTGCCAAACTCATGTACGAGCACATGAAAGCTGGCTGCGTAATTGATCAGGTCCGCGAACGGCGGCCGGAGTACGCGGGTAGCCACGAGTATCATTTTGACTTTCGGCTCAACATCGACGGGCAGTTGGTGTACCTCGAAACTACACTCGATCTGACTTCGACCGGCCCTGTCATCACGATAGTGAGTGTCCACAATGTGTGACGACGTGATAGGTTCGTCTAACGCCAAGAAGAAGCCCTATCCTCGCATCTGCACGCAGTGCGGCGAGACGGCCGTGATGTCGGCGGACATCTCGTACGTCGCGGCGGTGAAGCACGACGGTCGTCTGCACCGATTTCCCATTTCCCGGTTGACGATCGACAAATGCCAACGGTGCGGCGAAGAGTTCTTTACGAGCCGCACCGACGAGCAGATCGCGGCGGGGCTTCGTGAGTTTCTCGGCCTGCTGCAACCGCACGACATCCGGCGGCGTCTGGACGAATTGGGGCTGACGCAACGGAGTTTCGCCGCCCGGCTGGGCGTAGCCCCGGAAACCGTGTCTCGCTGGCTCAACGGCTTGAGTATCCAGACCCGGGCGTTGGACAATTTGATGCGCGTCTTTTTCGGTTTCTCGTCGGTTCGCGAAGTCCTGTCCCCCGACGGCCCCACGCGGACCCTGGGGCTGCTGACTGCCGAGTCCGGTGCAACGTATGAGCGGTAGGATGGTTTTTCGAGCCGCGGTCCTTGGGGAAGCTTTGGGCATAGAGACCATCCGTGTGTATACGACGAGGGAGTCGTTACATGGACAATCCCCAAAAGTCATCTCGCTTCGCGTGGCTCGCCGTCGGCCCGTTGTTCGTCGGCAACCTTGACGCTGCGGGAAACCACGCCTCGCTCAGCGCTGCGTGTCCAACGTATAATGCGATACGCGAGGAAATCAGACGGCAACGAAGCAGGAGCTAATTGCTGGCAGCCAGCAGGCATCGTTCCCCCGTCCCATTTTGGAGCCTGCGATCATGAAGCGACTGTTGTGGCAGGTGCTTACGCTGGCGGCTTTTTGCGCGGTGTTCGGTGGGTCGGACGCCGACGCGGCGGACTACTTGAAGATGGTTCGTGACTACGCGGACGCGATGATGGAAAAGGGGCGGGACGTGTATGGTGCGCAGCATTCGCCGCTGTTTGCCGAGGTGCTGGACCGCAAGACCGGGCGGTTGCTCGAAGGCGATCCGCTGCAGCAGGTGGCCGGCCTGCCGTTCGACAAGTGGGGCATCCGCCCGCACGACCGTATGATCGGCGGGGCCAATCCCCAGCATTGCCAGAACCTGTATCAGATTCTGTACGCCCTGAGCACGCTGACGGGCCAATCGCGGTATGCGGAGGCAGCGGACGAGTCGCTGCAGTTCTTCTTCACGCACTGCCAGAGCCCAACCACCGGCCTGCTGTGGTGGGGCGAGCATGCGGGCTGGGATTTCCACACCGAACTGCCCATCCAAAAGCCCTCGGGCACGACGCACGAGTTCTATCGGCCGTGGGTGTTGTGGGACCGCAGTTGGCAGCTGGCGCCCAAACCCTGCCGCCGGTTCGCGCTCGGCCTGTGGGAGCACCAGATCGGCAATCACGAGACGGGTGACTACTCCCGCCATGCGGCGATCGACAAGCACGGGCCCGGCAGCGACGCGCCGTACGCCCGGCACGGCGGGTTCTACATCGAAACCTGGGCGACGGCCTACGCAAAGACGGGCGACAAGGTGTTCCTCGGGGCGATCGGCTCGGTAGTCGACGGCCTGGAACGCGCCCGTTTGCACGAAGGCGGGATGCTCATTTCCCGTAATAAGAAAACCGGCGCACGCACTCCCTACGATGTGTCGCTGGCTGTCTCGTTGGCCCTGGCGGCCGAGCAAGTGCCGGCGGAATTGGCCGCGAAGCTGCGCGCGGCCGCTGCGGCCACGGACAAGGCGTTCGCCGACGCTCACGGGGAGCAGTCGGCCGGCGTGAGCCAGACGCCGTCTGGGAGCGGTTCGAAGAAAGCCGCCAGCTCCGCCGCCCTCTGGTCCAATGCCTACGGTGGCGGTCCGCCGGCCGGCGCTGCCAATGTCTGGCTGCTCCGCTATCGACAGGTTCCCGTGGCGGCCTATCGCGCCGCGGCGCTGAAAACGGCCGACGCGTATCGCAGTCAGGAGATCAACCTAAGCGAACCCGTCTGGCCCGGCACCTTGGGCGGCGTGATCCTGCTGATGATCAACGCCCATGCGGTGACGAAGGACGAACAGTACCTGCAAGCCGCCGAGCGGTTCGCCGAGCAGGCAACGAAGCTGTTCTTCACCGAAAGCAGTCCGTTGCCGAAAGCGTCCCACCAGCACGACCATTACGAGGCCGTCACCAACGGCGACACGCTCATGATGGCCCTGCTACAGCTGCGGCAGATCCGCCGGCGGCCGGACGTCAGAGTTCAACTCTTGTATTGCGATCGTTGAACCTTAACCGCAGGGCGGGGAATCAGCAGGGCGTCGGGCTGCCAACTGCGCAGCAAAAGCGGCGTGTTCCGGCGTAGCCAGACCTTGCCGCAACACCTCCAGGACACGGCGCCCGTTGAGTGCGATCATCGCCGCCGGATCGAGCCAGAGGCCGGGAAACACCTCCGAGCGGATGATCCCATCGGCGTCGGGAGGCTGCTGTTCGAATCGCCCATCACGGTTGACGAACCGGAAGACGATCTGTTGCCGAAGCGCGACGACCAAGTACTCTCTGACAGCGGCTCGTTCGTAGTCCCGTTTCTTGCTGTGCAAGTCGTAGGCCTCCGTGCTGGAAGCCACTTCGCCGACGAACTCTGGTCCGCCTTGCAGATAGTCATCTTCGGTGACTTGCATCTGGCCGCCGCACTCCGGCTGGATGATCAGACACGCGTCCGGCTGCGGTTCGCTGTCCTCGCCCATGATCGTCGTGGTGTTGTCGTACAGTTCGACGCCCGTTGTATCGTCCTCGTAGGCACCTAGCCAGCGAACCAACAAGCCGCTCGAACGCCCGTGCGGGCGTCTCAGTGCAGCGGGCATATACACAACTCCCCCGATCAGTTCGGCTTTGACGTCTTCGGACATCAGCTCGTAGCGGGCGTGAAACGTCGGCTGATCCAGATGGTCCCCGGGTTCCAGCAACGCGACCGGCTCCCGGTCATCAGCCGCAGGCCTGCGCCGTCTCGACTGCTGCATCAAGTCCAACACGGCTCCCGTTCTCCGTTCAGAATTGGCGATTCAGTATTCAAAGCATCGGCCACCACGGTCATTCTAGTCCCGCCGGACCGAGGCGGCAACAACGGACAGAGCGATTATCGCTCGCCCTTTTCCCGCTCGGGACGGACGCGACGTCGCGGCGCGACAAAGCACTGCGCTCGATTCGCATCAGACTCGCGCGAGAGCGTGGTTCCCGCCGACAGGGCAGCGGATAGGTCGGAGTGCTTCTTCCCTCCTTGTCCAAGGATTTGAACACGTACCTCCGACATGTTCGCCTTGGTTGCTGGTATAATCTCGCTCGGGAGTTCCAGTGAGATGGACCTTTTGCAGCCGAAACCTGTCGTACGGCCGGCGGTCGAGCCGGTCGACGTGCTGATCGTCACCGCTGCGGCGGGCGAGGATGACGCGGTGCGCGCGGTGGACGAGGGCGGGCTGGAGGAATGGGAAGAGACGCCGGGGCCATCGGGATTCGGGTTCGCGGTCTGGCGGCGCTGGTATCAGGCCGCCGATGGCAGCGGGCGATTGAGCGTGGCCTTGTGCCGGGCCTACGAGATGGGCGGGGAGTCCACGGGCAACGCGGCGGCGCGGCTGGTGGACGCCTACCAGCCGCGCTGCCTGGCCATGTGCGGCGTGTGCGCCGGCGATCCGCAGAAAACGCAACTGGGCGACGTGATCGTCGCCGACCGGGTTTATCGCTACGACGTGGGCGAAATCGTGCCGCCGGCCCGCGGCGCGCCGCCGACGTTCCGCGCCGATACGATGACTTTCCCCTTCCGCGCGACATGGAAACAGGCGGCCGAGAGTCTTACATCTGCATTCCCCGCGTCGGCACCGTGGCTGGCCAGGCGGCCACGGCCGCGAGCGATGCAGGCCGATTGGGTCCTGAAAGAACTGTTCGACGGGCGCAACCCGCTGGCGTCGCCCGATCGCGGGCAGTGCTGCGCCGATTGGACCGAAGTGGTCGGGCAACTGCAGAGCGGCAAGCTGATTCGTCTGAAAGGCAGCCAGCCGCAACTGACCGCGCGGGGCAGGCAGCGGATTCAGCAGGCGTTGTTCAACCACGGCGGCCAGTTGCCGGCGCAAGCCACGTGGCGGATCCGCGTGGGGCCGCTGGGCACCGGCAGCAACCTGGTCCGGGAGGCGGGGATCTGGGATCAGCTGGGCCAGACCCAGCGGCACATTCTCGGCCTGGACATGGAGGGCTCGGTCATCGGCTTTACGGCCCACGTGCAGAACGTGCCGTCGTTCATCGTCGCCAAGGGTGTGATGGACTACGCCGAGCCGGACCGCGGTCAGGGCTTTCGCGAGTTCGCCGCCCGGGCCGCGGCCGAGGTCTTGCTGGGCTTTCTCCGCCGCCACTTGGCGCCCCTGCCGCGGCGCACGCCCGCGGAGATCTTGAAGCCCAACACGGCGCAGCGTCCGGAAGCGGCCAGTCCCGCCACGCTGCTCAACACGCGTTACCAGGTCGTTCCGTTTTTCGAGGCCCTGCGGCAGCGCGAGCTGGACGTGCTCGACGCTTGGTGCCGCGAGGATGGCGCCGCCAGCGTGCGGTTGCTGGTCGGGCCGGGCGGCAGCGGCAAGACGCGGCTGATGATCCATTGGTCGAGCCAGCTGCGCGCGGCAGAGCCGGCCTGGCACGCCGGCTTCCTGCCGGAGCGGGTGACCGCCGAGGACTTGGACACGCTGCTGGCCGGCGACCAGCCGACCCTGATCGTGGTCGACTACTCCGAGACCCGTTCAGGGCTGATCGAGCTGCTGCGGCGACTGGCGGCACGGCCAGTTTCGGGTCGCCCGCCGTGCCGGGTCGTGCTGCTGGCCCGCGATATCGGCGATTGGTGGCTGGCGCTTCGGCAGCAGGACGCCGAGATCGCCGATTTGTTGGATCGTGACGAGCCGTTGCGGCTGGCGCCGGTGCCGCTGGAGGGCGACTTGCGCCGGCAGGTTTTCGAGCAGGCACGGGAGTGTTTCGATGCGTATCAGCATCGAAAGTCGGAGACGGAGGCCGGCAAGAGCCCCCTCTCCACATGGGAGAGGGGCGGGGTAAGGGCAATTGCGCCCGCCGTCCCCGACTTGTCCGACGAGCGCTACGGCCGCGTGCTGTATCTGCACATGGCGGCCCTGACTGCGGTCGACGGCTTGTCCGCGCCGGCCGACCGCATCCTCGCGGAGGTGCTGACGCACGAAGAGCACTTCTGGCTGCGGGTGTATCCCGAGCGTCACGCTGAGAGGGCGAAGGGGACTGGCTTGCTGCACGCCGCCGAATTCGCCGCCGGGATGCGGCGGACAGTGGCCGGCACCACGCTCTTGGGCGGCCTGGCGTCGCGGGGTGCGGTCGAATCCTTGCTTGGTCGTATACGTGGCCCCGACCTACCGGCCGTGTCCCTCTTCCTGCACTGGTTGTATCCCGGCCATGCAGATACGGGCCGGCAGGCTGCCTGGGTCAGCGGCCTGGAGCCGGATCTGTTGGGCGAAGCGCTGGTCGCGCGCGTGCTGGCCGATCGGGACACGCCGCAGGACTACCTCGAACAGATCTTCGGCGACGGCGGCCAGGCGGCCCTTCGCAACGGGTTCGTCGTGTTAGGGCGAATTGCGTTGTGGGACGAGCGGCAGGCCACAGCTTGGCTGGCCCGATTGTTGGAGGCCGACGTGCCGGGCCGCGTGCGGGCCGCTTTCGACGCCGCGTTGTCCCTGGGGGGCTGCACCGCGCTGGCGCCTCTGGGGCAGGTCCTCGCCGCAGCCCTGGTCCGCTCCGGCAGTCCGGAGTTGGCCGCTGAAATCGCGCCGTTGGTTCCTTTGCAGACCGTGTCGCTACGTGAAGTCGGCCTTTGGGCCGTGCGGACCTTGGTCGACCGACCGCTGCCGAGTTCCTTGCCTGAGGCTGTCATCCGTCAACGGGCCAGCCTTCTGCTCAACGCGGGAAAACGGTTCAGCGACTTGGGCCGTCGAGAAGAGGCCCTGCGGGCAACGTGGGAGGCGGTTGCAATCCGACGTCGGCTGGCCGCGAAGCGTCCCGACGCGTTTCTGCCCGATCTATCTCAGAGCCTCACGGGCCTGAGCGCTTATCTTAGTGGCCTGGGACGTCATGAGGAGGCCCTGCAGGCGGCCGGGGAAGCGGTCGAGATTGTCCGTCGGCTGGCTGCGCAGAGTCCCGACGCGTTCCTGCCAGACCTGGCTCGGAGCCTGAACAACCTGACTTCTGCGCTGAGCCACCTGGGTCGTCGGGAGGAGGCCCTGCAGGCGGCCGCGGAGGCGCTGGACCTTCACCGTCGGCTGGCTGCGCAGAGTCCCGACGCGTTCCTGCCCGACCTGGCTCGGAGCCTGAACAACCTGAGTTCTACGCTAAGCCCCCTGGGCCGTCATGAGGAGGCCCTGCGGTCGGCCGCGGAGGCGCTGGACCTTCGCCGTCGGCTGGCTGCGCAGAGTCCCGACGCGTTCCTGCCGGACTTGGCCTGGAGCCTGAATAGCCTGAGTTCAACGCTCAGCCACTTGGGTCGTCATGAGGAGGCGCTGCAGGCGACCGCGGAGGCGGTGGAGATTCGCCGTCGGCTGGCCGTGAAGCGTCCCGACGCGTTTCTGCCGGACTTGGCCTGGAGCCTGAATGGCCTGAGTTCAACGCTTAGCCACTTGGGTCGTCATGAGGAGGCCCTCCAGGCGGTCGCGGAGGCAGTCGAGATCGGCCGTCGGCTCGCCGCCCAGCGTCCGGACGCATTTCTACCCGATCTTTCTCGATGCCTCACCGGTTTAGGCGCTCATCTTAGTAGCCTGGGCCGTCGGGAGGAGGCGCTCCAGGCGACCGTGGAGGCGGTGGAGATTCGCCGTCGGCTGGCCGCGCAGCGTCCCGACGCGTTTCTGCCGGATCTATCTCAGAGCCTCACGAGTCTGGGCGCTCATCTCAGCGGCCTGGGCCGTCGGGAGGAGGCCCTGCAGGCGACCGCGGAGGCGGTGGAGATTCGCCGTCGGCTGGCCGCGCAGCGTCCCGACGCGTTTCTG
>CAYPGE010000287.1:0-4822 GCA_964409865.1 uncultured Pirellulaceae bacterium | reverse complement strand
GGTGGAGATTCGCCGTCGGCTGGCCGCGCAGCGTCCCGACGCGTTTCTGCCGGATTTGGCCACGAGCCTGCACGATTTGGGCGTAATGCAGAGCAACCTGAGCCGTCGGGAGGAAGCCCTGCAGGCGACCGCGGAGGCGGTGGAGATCCGCCGTCGGCTGGCCGCGCAGCGTCCCGACGCCTTCCTGCCCGACTTGGCTCAGAGCCTGAACAACCTGGGCATTGATCTCAGCAACGCAGGCCGTGGGGAGGAGGATCTGCAGGCGACGGCGGAGGCGGTGGAGATCCTCCGTCGGCTGGCCGCGCAGCGTCCCAACGCCTTCCTGCCCGATTTGGCCACGAGCCTGAACAACCTGGGCATTCGGCAGAGCAACCTGGGCCGCCGGGAGGAGGCCCTGCAGGCGATGGTGGAGGCGGTGGAGATCCTCCGTCGGCTGGCCGCGCAGCGTCCCGACGCCTTCCTGCCCGATTTGGCTCAGAGCCTGAGCAACCTGGGCGTCCTGCAGAGCAACCTGGGCGGTCGGGAGGAGGCCCTGCATGCGATGGCGGAGGCGGTGAGACTCACGTTGCCACTGGTCGAGCGGTATCCGCGGGCATTCCTGGACAATCTGCGTAGTCGATTGCAGAACCTGCGTCGGCGATGCGCGGAGTCGGGCCAGGATCCCGACGCCGATCCGCTCGTCCGCCAGGCGACCGAGTTGCTGGCGCGGCAGGACGCCGCGTCGGGCGAGTGACGACGTTTGAAAGGGGGCAGGCTTACAGATTTCAATTTTCGCGGTCACCGGGCTTCCCACATGGAAGATGATTGCCCGCGAAAACTGAAATTTGTAAGCCTGACCCCAGACCTTGCCCTGGCGGAAGACAAATTGGAGGAGCCATCATGAACAAGACCATGCAGGGAATCGTTCACGGTCGGACCATCAAGTTGGATGACGACCGGGGATTGAGGAAGGTCGCAAGGTGGAGGTGGTGCTGCGGGTCAAGCAACTGCCGGGGCCACCGCCTCGCTGGCGTCCCGATACCAGGGAAACCGCCGCCGGGATGATGGCTGATCACTGGTCGCAAGAAGACGACAGAATCTTGGAACAGATCTACCAGGACCGGAAGCGGGATAGCCGCCGGGAGCCCGCACAATGAGTAGCGAGAAAGGAATATCTGTATGTCCGTGTTCCGCAAACGCTCCGGCTTCACTTTCTTCATCTGGGCAACCGCCTTGGCGCTGGTCGTTCTGTTCGGCGCGAACTGTGCCGCCATGCTGTACAAGCCGTCGGCCGGGCGGTTCAAGGACGGCTTCATTCTCCGGCACGAGGGCCAGTTCTACCTGTTCAGCATGTATAGGTATGCGCCCGGGGACGACTCGAATTTCCGCAACGTGTGGCTGGCGACATCCCGTGACGGCGTGCACTGGACGCACGTCGGTCCCGTGATCAAGGACGCCCCGTTCCCGATCTGGGCCATGTCCGTCCACAAAGTGGGCGACCGGTTCATCATGAATCACGGCAGCTTCAGTCGTCCCGGCGTGCAGAACGTCTTGCGTTTCTGGGAATCGAAGGACCTGGTGCGGTGGACGTTCATGGGATATGAGGCCGATCTGAATCCCGATCCTCGCTGGTATCACCCTGACAGCCGGCTCGACTGCATGAGCGTCGTGCCGGTCGTGGCCAACGGCAAGACGAAGTACTACGGTTACGCCACCGGGCCCGGCGGTTTTCTCGAATCTGAGGACGGACTCCACTGGTCCGGAAAGCCTCAACCCCAAGTCATCTGGGACACCGTTCCACCCCCGCCCACGCCGAAAGACGAGGGCGGGTTTGAGGTCGGGGGATGCCAACCGATCGCTGGCAAGTACTATCTGGTCGGGGGCTGGTTCAACTACATGGGGTTCACCGGATACGGTGTCTACACGCTGATCGGAGACACTCCGATAGGCCCTTTTCGTGCCGACGCAGCCGCCTATCGGCTGTGCGGCAACTCGTCGCGCTGGGTCGCCCTGTGGGCCCGCTACTGCCCCACCGACACCGACCTGCTGGTCAACGGCTACATGTACAGTGGCTACACGTACGAAACCGGTGAGACCTGGTTGCCGCCTCTCAAGCGAGCCGTCGTGGACGCTGGCGGGCATCTTCGCCTGGGATACTGGAAAGGCAACGATGCTCTGCAAGGGGCGCTCCTGAACGTCGATCTGGGCAAGTTTCAGAAGGTCCATCCCGCGGAAACGCAAGGGGACGGTTCTTGCAAGCTCCTGGCCGAAAACCGCCTCGAACTGGAGGCTCAACCGGAGCGAGATTCCTTCGTCCGTCGCGACATCCCCACCACGGTTGCCGTGTTGGACAGCACCCTCGATTTCGACCGGGGCGTCGTGCTCACAGGAACCATCCAGGCGACCTGCCGAAATCCCCGGCTGGTGGCGGCATCCGTCGGATTGTACCTGGAAGAAAAACCCGGCGCAGGCACCGCGATTCTGCTGCACAGCTACGGCCGAACGGAGATCGGCAAGCTGACCATCACGGGCGGCGTCGTTTTCACTGCGGAGGACGTCATCGGTCCCGGCTGCGCCGCTCCGGCGGGAATCGTGCCTCACACCAACCACGCGTTCCGCCTGCTGGTCCGCAAGAACATGTTTGAACTCTATCTGGACGACATGCTCGTGCAGACTTTCAACACGACTCACGAACCCGGCGGGATCGGCGTCACGCCGCAACGCGTGGGCTTCCTCGTACAGAATGGACAGGGCGTACTCGAAAACGTGAAGGCCTGGTCGATGACGCTGGACGAGTAAGAGGCCCTGTCAGAACCGCTCGGCGCGGGTCTCTGACCCCGCCGAAACCACCGACCGTAGGTCTCCCAGATGGGTTTTGTTAGGGCCTCTCAGTCTGCCCGAGGCCTACCGTGCCTGGGACCTGAAAAAAGCACGGGAGGCGCAGTCATAATATACGCGGTGTTCTGGAACCGGGAAGTTATGAACGATGACTCGCCTTTGACCCGGAGTTCCGGGCCTTCGAACTGATCTGCGATCTGGTGCGACAATCCGGCGGCCGCGCGGCGATCGCCGGTTTGGAGGCGTTGGCGGTTCGCGCCAAGGTTTGAACGAGCGTTTTTTTGGAGTGCGGCGCCTTGTCGCCGCTTTGTGCAGGAGCGTCCAGCACGCGGCGGTCAGGGTTCAGACGCCGGTCCAAAGCGGCGACAAGGCGCCGCACTCCAAAACCTACCTCTCCCGCGGCTTGATCCACGAGATGTGGGTGATCAGCAGGTCCCTTGACGCACATCTCCGTCACAATGGTTTGGCTTGGAAAATGACGCGGTAACGTTTGGCCGGCTCGCACACGCGCGGGTTGGGCACGAGGATGAAGTCGTCCGTGACGACGGGATCCAAGTCCGCTCCTTCCACGATGCGGACGTCGGTCACGCGCTGCGGCAGAAAAGCCACAAAGGGCCGCCCTCCGCGTTGCGAGCCGTTGGTGTTGATCGGACGAAAGCTGTCCGCGCCGCGATTGGGCTTGATCTCGAACGTGTACTCGTCACCCGCCAGTGTCAGCGTCTGCTCGTACGCGCGGGGACGCTCGGCCATCCGCGCCTGCCAGGCGGGATCGCCGTAGAAGGCCACCACGTCGCGGTCGTAGACCAGTCCGACCGCGTCGGCGGGCGTCAAGCCGGCGGCTTGGGCGGCCTCGCTCAGCGCCGGACGCGTTCGCGGGCGTCCCGTGTCGCCGCTGGGCTCGTTCAGCACGTCCGGGAAATACGTCGCCAAGCGGTGCATCAGCGCGTGGTGGTTCGCGAAGAACGCCTCCGTGAACGTGTATCGGCCCGGCTGCTCGACGAAGTAGTCCAGCACGCCCCAGCCCAGGTAGCCGTACCACGTGGGCACCGTGTAGCCCAACATCTGGTGTACGCCGGCGCTGTTCATCCAGGCCAGGGCCATGCAGTCGCGGCGGTCGATGTTGCCCATCAGGCAGTTGCCGACCGGCAGGTAGACCTTGGGATTCGGCGAACGAATGGGAAACCGTTGGCCGCGGGTGTCGAGTCCGAACAGCTGCCCGTCGGCGCAGCGGAACGAGCCGTTGGCGTAGCGGTAGCCGATCTGCCAATCCCGCTCGGTGGCATGGCCCGACGTGATGAACAAGTCAACCCGGCCGTCGTTCAGCGTCTCGACGAGGGCCTGGGTCGTATCGTTCGGCGCACGTTGCTCCGCAGCTTCCTGGCCGGGCTCTTTCGTGACCATCTTGCCCTGGTTCAGTTCGCAGTACCAGACGCCCTCTTCCACCATCTCCGTGGCGAATTCGGTGTCGGCCGCGACCTTGCGGATCGTCAGCGACTCCGTGCGTTTCGCGATCCGCAGCGCGTTGGCGGCGTCGTAGCCGGTGAGGATGCCCCAGAAACAATCGGTGTAGGGATCGGCGTCCAGTTGGCGGGTGAGCCGATGGACTTGGCCGACGAACGCCTTGTCCGCTTCCTCCGGCCGAGCCACGAAACAAGCGTAGCGCGGGAATCGTCCGGCCAGCTGTGATCTTGCCTCCTCGACCGACCCGGCAAAGGTGATTACCGCAGCCTGATGTTCAGCGACCAGGGCGTCGACCACTTGCTTCCAGCCGTCGTCCTGGGCGGTCTTCTGGGACACGACCACGGCGTAGGATGACACGGCTGCCAATGCGCCGGTTCCCGTCTGGAACCCGACCGCGGCCAACAGCAGCAGGGGCAGATGCAGGGAGACGCGTGATCTCACGTGGAAAACTCCTTTCAATCTTGTTTGAATCAACGAGACCAATGTAACTGGTGAATGCAAGCACCGGCAAGGATGCTGCCCGTAGTCGCCGCTGGAAGCACCT
>CAYPGE010000286.1:0-12311 GCA_964409865.1 uncultured Pirellulaceae bacterium | reverse complement strand
GCGTGACGTGCTGCGCAGCGCCGACTTCAACGACGGCTCGATGAGCAGCTTCGCTCCCGACAGCGGGGTCTGGACGGTGACGCAGGGCGCCTTGCAAGCCTCGGCCTCGGCGCTTGGCCAGGACGCCATGGCGGTCTTCTACGTCGACGACTACCTGCCGGTCTACTACGAAATCAGCGCCTCGATCAAGACGCAGAAACCGACCGGCGGCTGGAAGGCAAACGCCTACGTGGTGTTCGACTATTTCTCGCCGGACGACTTCAAGTTCGCGGGGATCGACATTTCCATCAACAAGTTCGTGATGGGGCACCGGACAAGCAGCGGCTGGATCGTCGATGTGCAATCGCCCCTGCGGGTCAAGCCGGATGTCTACTACCAGGTACTGGTCGCGGTGAACGGCACGACGGTCACGGTGGCCGTCGACAACAAGACGGCGTTCACCTACACGTTCCCGGCGCGTGTTATCGACGATGTTCCGTATGGGCTGAACAAGGGCCTGGTGGGGGCCGGTTCGGACAACGCCCGCGGCACCTGGGACAACTTCGCCGTGCGGGTCCTGCCGCCCCAGTTGACACTGGACGAAACCGAGGACTTCGACGACGGCGTGGCCGACCGCTTTACCGGCGATGCGTCCGGCGCCTCGTGGGCCGTCAGCAACGGCCGGTACGAGGCGACGGCGGCCGTGGGAAGCTCGTCGGTGCAGACGGTCGATCTGGGCATCGACCACTTCCAAGCCTATTCGTACGTCGAACTCCAAGCCACCCTGAAGACGAACGCCATCGGCGGCCTGGTGTTCGACGAACAGACGCCGGACCGTTACAAGTTCGTCGCCCTCGACATCGCTTCGCAAAAAGTGCTCGTTGGTCACTTCGAGCCCAACCGCGGCTGGGTCGTCGACACGTCGGTGGCGAAGCCGTTGGTGGCCGACACCGACTACACGGTCGGCCTGGTCCTGAAGGGTGCCTCGGCCACCGTGACGATCAACGGCGTGTTCGCGCTCAGTTGGGGCTTCAACGCACCGGTCGTGGACGGCGCCGTGGGCGTGCTCACACGGAACGGCGCCACCTCGTTCGACATGGTCCGCATCCGCACGAATGATCCCGCGTTCGCCAGCGGCGACACGACGGCCACGGGTCCGTTGACGACGATGGCGGTCTCCGACATCTCGCCGGTCACCACGTCCGACGTCAACGGCGACGGCAAGGTGACGCCCGTGGACGCGCTGATCCTGATCAACGCGATCAATCAGCCCAGGTCGGACTCCGCAATCCTGCTGACAACGGAGCAGACTCAACACGACGTCGACGGCGACGGCGTCTTGTCGCCGGTTGACGTGCTGATCGTGGTTAACGAACTGAACGCCGCCGCGGATCGCGCCGGCCTTGCGGAGGGCGAAGGCGGCATGGCGTTGGCGGCTGCGCCCGTGACCCCGAGCGGTCCGCTTCTCGCCGGTAGCACGTGGGCGACGGAGGCTCATGATGCCGTGTGGGGCGACCCGCAGTCGCCGCAACAGGTGGTCGGCGACGTTCAGTTGGACCGCAGCCTGTCCGAGGGGCTGATAGCCAGCCTCGCCCAGACCGCTGTCCAGCGCAAGCGCGATGCGCAGGTGCTCGGCGATCTGGACTTGCGGACCAGCGCCGTGGACGACGCGTTAACGTCCCTGCTGGAGGATGCGTAACGCCGTGCCGAGAAGAAAATCGCGTAGGACGGCCTTGGCAGACTGTCCTGTGTGAGCCAGGTTTCCGCCCAGGCGTAGGACTGCGGTGGCGTGAGCTGTCACCGCCGTCACGGGAATGGCGGGATTCCTAAGCAGCGTTCGAGAAATAACTGTCCAGGGTTTCTTGCCGATCATCACACGGAGTGTGATGGCTACTTTGACGGGGTGACAGTGGTTTCTCGAACGCTGCTAACCGGCGGTGGGAGCCGGCCTCGTGGAAGAGCGTTCTGTCCACAAGCGCAGCGCTGCTTCCAACCGCGTGAGTTCCGTCGTCAGGCCTTCGATTGCCGAAGCGGCCTCCTTGAGGTCGCGCGTCTTGCCGATCTGCTCCACGCGTTGGGCGGCCTGCAGGGCGGGTTCCGCGCCCAGATACACCAGCGTCCCCTTCAGCCGGTGCGCGGCCTGGGCGATCGTAGACGGCGTTTGCTCCTGGAGACCCGCCTGCATCTCCGCGAGGCGCCCCGGCGCATCCTCGAAGAAAAACGCGACCATCTGGTGCAAGAGGTTGGCCCGGCCGCCCAGACTGGCCAGCGCGGCCCCGCAATTGAATGCCCTGTCCGCCAGCCCGGACTGATCGGGTGAAACGGATGGCTCGGCTGCCTGCGGGCGCTCGGCCCGGCTGGCCAGGCTCTCTACCGTCTCGATCAGCTCCTGGCTGGAAATGGGTTTGGTGAGATAGGCATCCATGCCGGCGGCCAGACACCGCTGCCGATCGCCGACCATGGCGTGGGCGGTCACGGCCACAATCGGCAGCCGCGACTTGACCGCATCAGGCAGCGCTCGGATGGCGGCGGTGGTCTGGAATCCGTCCACGATCGGCATCTGGACGTCCATCAGCACCAGGTCGAAATCCTGCTGCTGAATCAACTCGATCGCGTCGCGGCCGTTGGACGCGATTTGGACTGCATGACCCCGCTCGCCCAAGATCGCCAGGACCAGTTTTTGGTTCGGGATCGTGTCCTCCGCCAGCAGCACCCGGAGGCGGCGCGGCGCGACGGCGCTGGCGTCGCGCCGCGACGTCTCGGCAGCCGGCAGTTCGTCCTGGGACGCGCTCCCCAAGCTCCGGCCGGCGGCCTGAAAACGGGCTGTAAAGTGGAACGTGCTGCCGCGTCCCACTTCGCTTTCGACCCAAATCCGCCCCCGCATCAGGTGGACGAGGTTGGCGGCAATGCTCAGCCCCAGACCCGTACCGCCAAACTGCCGGGTCGTTGAGGCGTCCGCCTGGGTGAAGGGCGCGAAGATCCGCTGTTGGTCGTCCGGCGGGATGCCCATTCCCGTATCCGTCACGTCGAACTGCAGGAGCACCTCGTCCGTTCCTTCGCCACAGCGATCTTCGTCCGGGAGCGGCAGAGCGGTCACGCGCACCACGACTCCGCCCTGAGCCGTAAACTTGATCGCGTTGCCGATCAGGTTGGTCAGGATTTGCTGGAGTCGCAACGGGTCGCCGACCAGCCGGTCGGGCAGTTCCCGCGGCAATTCGGCGACCAGCTTCAGACCCTTCTCGCAGGCCCGGACATCCAACGTCTTGAGCGTCTGGTCCAGGATCGTGCGCAGGCAGAAGGGCGTGGTCTGCAACGGAAACTTGCCGGCCTCCATGCGCGAGAAGTCCAGGATCTCGTTGAGCAATTGCATCAGCCCGTCCGCGGACTCCTTGGCCGTCCTCAAATACTCCCGGACGGTGGGGGCTAGGTCTGCCTTGAGCGCCAATTCGGTCATGCCCAGGATGGCCGCCATCGGAGTCCGCAGCTCGTGGCTGACGTTGGCCAGAAACTGGTCCTTGGCGGCGTTGGCCGCTTCGGCCGCTCGGGCGTGCTGTTGCGAGGTTTCCAGCAGCCGGAGCCGCTGCATGGCAAGCGCCACCTGGTCAGCCACCGTTCTCATCATTTCCAGTTCATCCTGGCCAAACGATGACTTGGTTCGCGAGCCGAACGAAAGGGTGCCAATCACCTGGCCCTGATTCAAGAGCGGATGGCAGGCGTAGGCCTGGATCCCGAAGGAGCGGACGAGATCGCACCGCGGGTCAGGCGCGGTCTGGACCTGCTCCACCACGATCGGACGGCCGTCGCGGGCCACACAGCCGCAGACCGCGGCGCCGCAGTCGAGCCACTCGATCTGCCGGGCCGTCTCGTCCGGGATCCCCGCGCAGGCGTTCAGGTGCAGCCGCCCTGTCGCCTCGTCGACCAGGTAGTTAAAGAACACGTGGCAGCCGAGATGGTCGGTGATCTTATGGCACAGCGACTCCACGACCCGCTGCGGCTCGTCGCTCGCCAACAGTTGCGAAGTCACTTCCGACAGGAGCCGTCCGCGGTCCTCGGCGAGTTTGCGCTTCGTGATGTCGCGGGCAATGTGGACCGAACCGATGTGACGGCCGCGCTCGTCCCGCAACGGCGTGGTGGTGACGAGGAAGTCGCCGCCCAGACGGGGTTCATGGACCTCGGCTGTGTGTTCCTCGCCGTCGGCCAGCGTCAAGACGTGCGGGCAGCATCCCGGTGGCCTGTCGGTTCCGTGGACGTAGTGGTAACAGATTTGGCCCCGACATTCTTCGAGCGGCGCACCCAGCCGCTGCGTCATGGCCCGGTTGGCGCGCACGATCCGGTGTTCGCGGTCCAGAATTGCGATCAAGTCCGGCAGAGTGTCGAACGTCCGTTCCCATTCCTCTTTGGCTCGGCGTAACGCTTCCTCGGCCTGGGACCGTTCCACAAGATCCGCCAGACGCGCTTGCAAGTCCTGGTTTTCCTCGAACAACTCCTGCTTCGTCTTTGCTCTTGCCCTGCCCATGGCTGGACTCTGCTTTCCCGAAATGCGTCTCGAACGAGGACTCGCTACGTGGCGGGAGCCGCCACCGCGGATGAGGACCGAACCTTGTTCTTCTTCGACTTCTTGGACTGCCGCCTGTCATCGGCCTTCCGGGCTTTGACCTTCTCCGTCTTTTCGCCGCCGCCCCGGATCGTGATTCGCACGTCCACCGAGATCCCGGACAGGATGCGAATTCCCGACAAGACCTGGACCTTGTTTCCCGACATCAATTCCGGCTTGACCTCATTGTCTCTGATTTGACAGGTGTTGTCCGTGAGGACTCCCATCTTCTCCGGCTGGATGAGTCCGGAAAGACTCGGAAAGGTCGGCTTGCTGATGAGGTCCAGCATGTCGGCAAGCCCGCCTGTTTTGCGCTCGCCGCCTTGAGCCGTTGCGGGTTCAGCGGCACAGGCGGCCCCGGCCGGCAGCAACGCCACTGCGAGCGCCGTCAGGATCAGCCTCAAGAAGTGTTTCGCTGCCATCGGTCATTCCTCCCGTTCAGGTTGTTGAAAGCCAGATCGCACGATCGGGCGACACCTGTTGAGCAACCTTGGATCCGAATCGCGCAATCGACGTCATCTTGGATGCTACTCCAAGGACCCCAGGAAGGAAAGCCCCAAGTCGTCGCCGCCCGGACGTGGTTGGGCGGCGTCGTGGTCACCGGTCAGCGTTCCCAGTCCGCCGGGATCAGGCGAATCAAGCGGTCGCCAAGCCTCTTCACAAATCCCGCTGTCGGATTCCGCTCAAAAAAACTCCGGCTGCGCTATGAAACTGCCCAGCCCTTTTGGTAAGCTATTCTCCATCGGAGGGTTCGCGGGCAAGATCCAGAAGCACTCCGCGGAACGTGCCCGCGGGCAGATCGGAGCCGCAGCCGGACTCGCATCGCCATCGGAGGTTCAAATCAAGCCATGAAATGTCCCCCCACCGTTTCCCGGATCGATGACCGGCGACGCTGCCGGCCAGTGGGTCTGTTGGTGCTCTGTGCCTGGAGCGCCGGCGTCGTTGCCGCAGCTGCCGAACCGCCGCTGGCGGCGAATCTTGATACGGATCCACAGTTGATGGGCTGGTGGAAGTTCGACGATCCTTCCGGGACGGCGGCCGCGGATTCGTCCAAGCACGGTCGCCACGGCGAGTTGACGGGTGGCATGACGTTCGACAAGAACTCCGTTCCCGGCCGGATCGGCAAGGCATTGAACTTGGAAGGAACGGGCGGTCTTGTTCGCATTGCCGGCTACAAGGGGATCACGGGAACGGGACCTCGCACCATCTGTGCCTGGATCAAGACGGCCACCCCCAAGGGGGACATCGTATCGTGGGGCAAGGAAGATTACGGCCAGATGTGGATCCTCCGGTTTATCCGAGGGCACCTGGGCGTGACGCCCCACGGTGGTTACTACTATATGGCGGCGGACGTCCACGACAATGCATGGCACCATGTCGCCGCTGTCGTGCGTCAGGCCGAGCTTCCCAACCTGCACGACGATGTGACCGTGTACCTGGACGGGAAGATCGCCGAAGTCGACCGCATCGGCCTCTTGGACCTGTGGCCGATCGAGACCGGTGAGAACCAGGAGGTGACGATCGGAAAAGGCTTCCAAGGCAGCCTCGACGACCTTCGCATTTACGCTCGTGCTCTTTCCGAAGAAGAAGTCCAGACGTTGTCTCGTCCGGCTAAATGACTCAAAAACGTGAAAGGAGTTCCAAGATGGACCAGGACCGAATGACCCGACGCCGATTCGTGCAGGGGAGTGCGATCACCGCGGCCGCGGTGGCTGGAGGACTGGGCGCGACGTCGGCCAACATTTCCCGTGCGGCGCCCGGCACGGACGTCGACACATCCAAAATCCTCAATTACAACCGGGACATGGAGTACCGCCGGCACGGCTCGACCGATTGGATGGTCTCGGCGGTCTGCCTGGGCGGGCACGCGAGATCATCTCAGGAAGAACGCAACGAGATCGTCAGCCGCTGCATCGACATCGGCATCAACTACATCGATGCTTGTTGCCGGCACGAGGTGATCCGCGATGCCGAGGCGCTGAAGGGCCGGCGCGACAAGATGTACTTGGCCTTGTCCTATTGCGAAAAGGAGGTGCGGCAGGAGGAGTACCGGACCGCGAAAACGCTGTTGGCTTCTCTGGACGAGCTGCTGAGAGACTCCAAACAGGAGTACACCGACCTGTGGCGGATCACCTGTTTCGAGCCGGGCGGCCGGCACACGTTCAACACGGCGCAAGAAATCGTCGAGGCGCTGCAGACCGCCAAGAAACAGGGTAAGACCCGCGCCGTTGGCTTCTCCTCGCACGACCGGCGCTGGATCCAGTTCATGATCGAGTACTTCCCCCAGATCGACTGCGTCTGTTTTCCCTTCACGACCATGAGCAAGCGGGCCCAGTCCGACAGTCTCTTCCCCGCGCTGAAGAAATGCGACGTGGGAGCGTTCGGCATCAAGCCCTTCGCCGCCGGCTCGCTTTTCACAGGCGACAAGGAAGAAGACGAGCGGCGTGCGCGGCTGGCGATCCGTTACATTCTCCTCAGCGACACCGTGATTCCCATTCCGGGCGTGCATACCGTCGCCCACGTGAACAATCTGGCCCAAGCCGTCAAAGAACGCCGCGAACTCGACGTGCAGGAGGTCGGCGAATTGCAGCGTGCCAACAAGCAGGCGTTGGCCCGGCTGCCGGCACACTACCAATGGCTCAAGGACTGGCAATACGTCTAGCATCGGATCGCCGCCGTTCGCTCCGCGGAGCTGAAGAAATCCACGTAGCCGAGTCTCTCCGAGACTCGCTGCCGATTTCGGAGCGACCGACCACCACCGGAGGAAACATGCGATACGTTTTCCCGATCTTCGTCCTGGCGGCGGTCTGCGCCGTGCCGGCCGCGTTGCTGCAAGTCGAAGCCGAGGAGGCCAAGCGCGGCGTCAAGGCTGACCTGAAGCCCGCCGCCAAGGACAAGCCGCTGCTGTTGTTGGACGACGAGCCGCCGCTGATGCTGGACGACAAAGCGGGCGCGGCTCCGGCCGATGTCTCCGGCGCCGACAACAGCCGGTGCGCCGTTTGCCATTTGAATCTTACGATGGAAGAACTGGCCGTGACGCATGCCAAGCAAGGCATCGGCTGTGCCGACTGCCACGGCGCTTGTGACGCTCATATCGACGACGAATCCTGGGCCTCCGGTGGCCCCGGTACGGCTCCGGAGATCATGTATCCGCTGGAACGGATCGACAAAGCCTGCGGCGAGTGCCACGACACGCATGACGCCCCGGCCAACGAGGTGTTGCTTCGCTGGAAGGAACGCTGCCCAGAGAAAACCGACGCGTCCACCATCGTCTGTACCGACTGCCACGGCAAACACCGCTTGAACTCGAAACTCCGCAAGGCCTGGTGGGACAAGAAAACGAGAAAGCCGATCAAGCCGGAGGGCGGCAAAACCAGCGGGTGAGCCTGGTGCTCGCCGCGGACTGGTGGCGGTCCATCGGCACAGGGGCGCAACCGGACCAGGTCGTGGCACCTCGGCCCGAAATTGACGCCACGCTGGACCTGGGCCGGGCAGCCTCCTGGAAATAATCTGCCGCGCTCGGCGCGGGTCCCTGGAGGCTGCTGCATGAGTCGTGGGGTAAGCTTCCAGCTTGCCGAATAAGCCACAGCGCATCGCCCGGGCTCTTGCGTTCAGAACTCCATCTTGTACTTCTGCGTCATGCTGCGGCGGATGGCCGATGTGGCTTGGTCGATGCCTTGCATGATGAAATGCGCGTTGGCGTTGCCCGCGATCCGCTCCTGGGTCCGGACCTGCGCTTCGGCCTGTCCGCGATACGCCAGATTCGCATGGGCCGCGTCGAGGTTAGCCGCAGCCGCGCCCGCGCGGGGCGCTCCGTAGCCGTATCCGTAACCATATCCGTATCCCCCGTAATACGTCCCGCCGCCGCTGACATTCGGCAACTGAGTCTTGCGATAGCCGGACTTGGCTCCAATCCCTTTCATGGCCGTTTCCGATTGGCGGAGCGAATCGGCAACGAAGGCGCCGTAATCCAGCAGTTCGTTGTCCACGTTCAGGATCGGCAGGTTGTCGATCTTCTTGGCGTAACGCTCGAACCACAGGCCCACCTGCCCCCAAGTCACGAACTCGTCGGACTTGCGTTTGCCTTTCAGGTCGTCCAGCAGCGTCTCGATGGTCTTGAAGTACTCTTGGGACGCCAAGGCCACCGTCAATTCTTCCGGCTGAGTACCCGAAGAAGGTTTGGGGGGCAGGTAGTCCGGCGAGTGCGGCGGTTCGAGCAAGCTCAGGACGCGCCGCAAGCCGCTGGGCTCCAGGGCGCCTTTGAGCGCGATTTGATTGCTCGTGACAGTCACGGTCCAGTCGTTGAACTCGTCGATCATGGCGCCTTGGTTGGCCAGGGCTTCCAGCAATAACGGCTTCGCGAACTCGGCGGTCATCGAGACGTCCTCGGAGAAGTCGATCTTGAGTCCCCCGTACCGCTTTTCCACGAGCGTGATGCCCAGCGTGACTCCCCGCACCGAGGCTAGGGCCTGGCTCAGCTTGTCCAGGTCGACCGTCTTTCCCTCCAGGCACTTCATTTCACCGAGGCGAGCGCGAATCCTGCCTGGCGCGAGCGCGTTTTCCAGATCCAACGCTATGATGATCGGGGTCCCGATGTCTTGGACGTACCCCACGGCTTCCTCCAAATATGGCGTCAGCGGCCGTCGCTTGGCGTCGCGGCTGGCTTCGATCCAGCGCCCGACAGATTGCCGATTCGCCGGCTTCATCGCGCCCACCACCGTCGGTCCGAATTTGATTGCGTAAGTGTCGTCCGGGAGAGCCACCGCCGACTCGCCCGCCACGACGTCCACGCTTCCACCGCGCAGTTGGGCAAACTGCGGAATGGAGACTTCTTTGCTGACGTTTGCCAAGGCGACTTCCCAGATCGGCTGCATCGCGTCCAAATCCAGCTGCGATGCCAACACGAATTGCGAGGCCGACGGCGGGACCATGATCATCCCAGACTGGAATGCCTTCAGCATCTTTCCTCGCCAGTCTTCCTTTTCGGACATGGGACTGCTGTAGATCTTCGCGACGTCGAGCACCATCAGGGTGTTGGGACGGTCGGGCACTCGCCGTACCAAGTCGCCTAACTGGGCTGCGGCGGGCCGGGCAGATGCCAGGACCAGGAACAGGAAAAAATGGATCGCCACGGGGAACTTCGAACGAGTCATGAGTTGGTCCTTTCAGCGAAACGCGAACGGTGGTCCGAACGGAATTTGACGCACAGGATATCGGGCCGAGTACGTTCCACCCGGTGTCTGGCCAGCGGCCAAAAGGCGTGGCACGCACCGCACGAATCCTGAACCTGCACGCTCTGTATCGTAGCAGTTCGCAACATGCGTGCCAAACCCGTGGATGGGACTTTCTCGTTGCCTAAAGCGTATTCGGCAATGATGTTGGGTCAGCGGCCAAAAGCCAAGACGGCGAGGCGACAGGACCTGGATCTCCCATATTATGGAGTTTTTTCCCGACCGCAACGTCGTCGCCTGCTATGCGAAGGGAGCAAAGGACCCTATTCTGAGGAGGTGATTTCTGGCGTTGGTTCGACCATTCCAGCCTGTGTGTGGCGAAGGCGTGATTCGATGACTCCGGAAGACGCCCATTTACATTCGGAACTTGAAGAGCGGCTTGGATTTGAGACGCTGCTCGCCGATCTTTCACTGAAGTTCATCGACCTTCCCCCCAGCCATGTGGACCGCGAGATCGCCGAGGCTCAGCGGTGTGTCTGCGAATTTCTCGGGTTGGATCTTTCCGCGCTCTGGCAAGCCGCCGCCGAGACTCCGGGGATGCTCACGTTGACCAGTCTGTATCGGGCCCTGGCAGGACCTCCGCTTCCTGAGCGGATGGATGCTCGTGAGTATTTTCCCTGGTGCCAACAGCAGTTGCTCGCGGGCAAGGTCGTTGCGGTCTCATCCCTAGAGCAACTGCCGGCGGAAGCGGCCCGCGACGGGGAAACTTGGCGACACTACGTCATCAAGACCTCGCTGACGGTTCCGTTGGAATCACCGGATGATGTTGGTGGCTGGCGCAACGGCCCGGTCGTGTCTGAAACCCACTACCGCGTCCAACCGCGGTCGTTGGTGGTCCTGATGTTGCCGGAGAACGACAACCGAGTGAAACGAACCGAGAGGTGAGAACATGAAAGAAAAAGACGTGGACGCAACCGAATCCAAGATGAAACGCAAGCACTATGAGAAGGAACTGCGCAAGCTGCAGACCGAACTGTGTGGCCTGCAGGAGTGGGTCAAGCAGAAGGGATTGCGGGCGATCATCGTCTTCGAGGGCCGGGATGCGGCCGGCAAAGGCGGCACGGTCAAGGCGATCACCGAACGGGTCAGTCCGCGAGTCTTCCGGGTGGTCGCGCTGCCGGCTCCTTCCGATCGTGAGAAGACGCAAATGTACGTGCAACGGTACATTCAACACTTTCCTGCCGCCGGAGAAATCGTGATCTTCGACCGCAGCTGGTACAATCGCGCCGGCGTCGAACGCGTGATGGGATTTTGCACCGAGGAACAGACCAGGCGGTTCCTCGAAGTCTGTCCAAGGTTCGAGAAGGAGATCGTAGACAGCGGCATCATCCTAATCAAGTTCTGGCTGGAGGTCGGCAAGAAAGAACAGGAGCGGCGGTTCGATGCGCGGATTGAGGACCCGCTGCGGCAATGGAAGCTCAGCCCGATGGACGTCGAGTCGTGGACCCGCTGGTACGACTACTCCCGTGCCCGCGACGCAATGTTCGAGGCCAGCGACACGGATTACGCGCCCTGGTACATCGTCCGTTCGGACGACAAGAAGCGGGCCCGCCTGAATTGCATCGCGCATCTGTTGAGCCTGATCCCGTACAAGAAGGTCCCGCGCGAGAAGGTCAAGTTGCCCAAGCGTTCGGAGAAGGGCAAATACGACGATCAAGCCACGATCGAGGGCAGAAGGTTCGTGCCGGAGAAGTACTGACGAGATGCGGGATGCGAGATGCGAGATACGGGATGTGCTGATGACAAGAGAATGTGAATCGACGACGGCAGCGGAGGCCGTCCGTCACCGCTGGCGATTCGGTGTGGTGCTCGCGGCCGCGCTCTTGCTGGTCGTCGCGCAGCCGCTGTTGGCCGGCCTGTTCGACGAACAAGGCTCCTTCGACGTCTTCTTCTCTTTGCTGATCGTCGCGGTCCTGTTGATGGTCTTCGAGGAACGAGAACTCCGGCGCACGGCGCTCTCTCTGGGACTGGCCGCCTTTCTGGGGATTTGGGTGGGCCACGCGGTCGGTGGATCGGTGGGACGGTTGTGCCTTGTGGGCGCGTACCTGCTGGCGGCCGGCTTCTTTGCCTTCGCCTTGTACGGGATTCTGCGGGCGATCTTCATCAAGCAAGTGTCCGGCGACGCGATTCTTGGCGCCGTGTGCGGCTACCTGCTGCTCGGGATTGTTTGGAGCCTGTTGTACTATGCGGTGGAGACCGCATCGCCCGGGGCCTTCAACGTCCCAACGCCAAGCCATGCCGATGCCGCGGCGCAGCGGCTGGACCGGGGGGCTTTGAGTTACTTCAGCTTCATCACGCTGGCCACGGTGGGATACGGCGACGTGACGCCCCTTACGCCGTTGGCTCGGACTCTGGCCTGGATCGAGGCCATCGCCGGCCAGTTCTACCTTGCCGTCCTGGTGGCTGGACTGGTAGGGTTCAAAGTCACGCAAGCCATGAAAAACTAAGAACCCCTAACAAAACCGAAATCGGAGACCTTCGGTCGGCGGTTTCGGCGGGGTCAGAGA
>CAYPGE010000285.1:0-12339 GCA_964409865.1 uncultured Pirellulaceae bacterium | reverse complement strand
GTTCACCCGCAGCCCCCGGTCACACGTTGTCCAAGCCGGCTGCGACGCAATCATGCGGCCGCCTGTTCCCACGGCGTCTCTCGCACGGTACGATACTCGACTGTCCAGTAGTGCAACTGGGTAACTTCGGCGTAATCGCCCCGCGTCCCGGCGGTTTCCCAGGGTTGGCCTGCTCGCCTCACGGAAACCGGCGGGCTGACGCCCGCCGCTCGCCGAAGCGAGACAATCGAAGTCGTCAGGAGCCCCTTGGATGAAACAGACAACTCGCAGAAATTTCCTGAAGCGTTCGGTGGTGGGAGGCTTGGCGTTGGCGTTGCCAAGGTGGGGCACGGCCAGCAGGAAGGTCTACGCCGCCGGACCGAATGACGAGATCCGGGTGGCCGTCGTGGGCCTCGGCGGGATGGATATCGTCGGGGGCGTAGGCGGGCGGGGACGCCAACTGGTCGGCCACCTGCAAAAGGTCCCCGGCGTTCGGATCGCCGCGCTGTGCGACGTCGATCAAGCCGTCTTAAATCACGAACTGCAACCGTTCAGGGCTCGGCGCGAGCCCGTCGCCGCTTACGTCGATGTTCGCAAGCTGCTGGACGACAATCGCATCGACGCGGTGGCCATCGCCACGCCCAACCACTGGCACGCACTGGCGACGATCTGGGCTTGCCAGGCGGGCAAGGACGTGTACGTCGAAAAGCCCTTCTCGTACAACATCTGGGAAGGCCGGCAAATGGTCGCCGCGGCTCGCAAGTACGGCCGCATGGTCCAGGTGGGAACGCAGAGCCGATCGAGTGAAGTCCTGCGGCAGGCGTTCGAGTACCTTCGCAGCGGCGAGATCGGGCCGATCCGCTGTGCCCACGCCATCGTGTACCGGGCGCGGGAGGGCATCGGCAAAGTGGCCGCGCCGACGCCGGTGCCCTCGACGGTCGACTACGACCTGTGGTGCGGCCCGGCGCCCAAGGCTCCGTTGCGGCGCGGGCAGTTGCACTACGAATGGCACTGGTTCTGGTCCACGGGCAACGGCGAGATCGGCAACAACGGGGCGCACTACATCGACATCTGTCGCTGGGCGCTGGGGCAGGACAAGCCGCCGCTGCGGGCCATCAGCATCGGCGGCCGGTTCGGCTTCCATGACGACGGCGAGACCCCGAACACGCAGATCGCGCTGCTGGACTACCAACCCGCCCCGTTGATTTGCGAGATCCGCGCTTTGAAGGCGCCCCAAGGCCCCGATACGCTGGGCAAGTTCCGCGACCTCGCCCAGGGCGCGGTCATCGACTGCGAGGGCGGCTACTTCGCCGGCAACTCCACCGGCGGCGCCGTGTTCGATCGCCAAGGCCGAAAAATGAAGGAGTTTTTCGGCGACCGCAAGCCTCGCGCCTCCGAACCGTCCCCTTCCCATGTGGCCAACTGGGTAGCCGCGATCCGCAGCCGGAAGGCCGCCGACCTGCGTGCCGAGGCCCTCGACGGACACCTCTCCGCCGCCTGCTCGCACATGGCCAATGCTTCCTACCGCATCGGCCGCCAGGCATCGCCCCAGGCAATTCAGGAAATAATCCGGGGCAGCCGCGAGTTGTCGGACGCCTTCGACCGTTGCCGTGAGCACTTGCGATCCAACGATGTCGACCTGGGCACGGAGCAAGCCGTCGCCGGGCCGTGGGTGACCCTGGATCCGGCCGAAGAGCGTTTCCTCGGCGAAATGGCGGGCCAGGCGAACGAGGTCTCCCGGCGTGAGTACCGAGCGCCGTTTGTGGTGCCGGAGGTGTCCTGAGAGACTTGTCCGACGTCGTCGCAGAATCAGTGGCTGACGACATGGTGCGCGCCGCCGGTCACTTGGATCGCGCCGACCTCGGCGGCGGTCTGGTAGCTGGAGGCGTGCGGGCACTCCGCGAAGTCAAACAGCGGTATCAGCCGCGGCGGGACGTCTCGCGAAAAACCGTGGCCTGCCGCGACACCAGCGAGACGGTGGCCCACTTGAGCCGGCTCCGATATACTGTTAAGGTGCGCATTCGCCCAGCTGCAAGGAGTTGCCGATGTCCACGGTACCGAAACGCTTGCTGACGCCCGCCGAGTATCTGGCTCAAGAGCGGCATGCACCCTTCAAGAGCGAATACTACCAGGGTGAGACATTCGCCATGGCGGGCGCTACACGGGAACACAACCTGATCGTTGGTAATGTGGTCCGCGAGGTTGGCAATGGCCTGAAGGGACGGAACTGCGAAGTCTACCCCAGCGACATGCGAGTCAAGATCAGCGCGACGGGCTTGTACACCTACCCGGACGTGACGGTCGTCTGCGGTGGGCCGGAATTCGAGGACGAACAAGGCGACACATTGCTGAATCCCACCGTTTTGTTCGAGATCCTGTCGGATTCGACGGAAGCTTACGATCGCGGCACGAAATCGGCTCACTACCGGCGGCTGCCGTCCGTCAAAGAATACGTCTTGATCGCACAGGACCGGCCGCTCGTCGAGCGGTACGTGCGTCAGCCGGACGGCGGCTGGACGCTGCGCGAAGTCACGCAACTGGACCAAACGGTCGAACTCGACGGCATCCCCATCCAGCTGCCGATGGCCGAGATCTATCGGCAGGTGACCCTGGAGGCGGAGAGCGGGCTGTAGTACAGCCCAGACGCATCGTCCCTGGCACGGCTCTCCGTTTCTCATTTTGTGATGCGCAACTCTCGCGGCTCTGTATTCCAGGCGCTGACAGCGACCGTGGCTTGCTCGCGCCGGTCGGGTTCGCGCCAGAAAACTTCGACTTCCAGTTCGCGCTGCTCGCCGGGGGCGAGCCAGAAGAAATTGTCGCTGGCGTAGAAGAGACGCTTGACGCCTGCGATGTCGATCCGGGTGTTGAAGGCCGGCTTGTCGCCCGTGTTCTTGACCCGGACACGGAGGCGGCTGCGGTTGGAGGCCGTCTGTTCGTGTTCGACCAACTCCGCGGTCAACGCGGTCCCTTGCGCCGCGGTTTGCGGTTTCAGCCAGGGACCTTTGTCGAGCGTCAGCGCCGGCTGCGGCGCGGCCCGGTACTTGGTGCGGAAGGCTTCGTCGCTGAAACGCGACAGGCAACGCGGCCAATAGACCGAGCGCGAGATGAGCAGGCGATCGCTGCCGTGCAGTTCCGCCACGATGAAGAAGAAGGTGTCCTCGAAGTTGTCGGGAATCGTGAAGTTGCCGAAATCGAGTGCCGCCACGGACGGGCCGGGCGCGAGCTTGGCCGGCTTGGTCTGACGCCATTGCGAGGCAAAGGCGGCATCGAAGATCTCCACCGAGGCCGTCAGGTCGCCGCATGCGGCGGCGGGCGCGTGCGCGATGTGTACACGGATTGGCACCGGCTCGCCCTTGGCCCACAGCAACTGCGGCAGTTTGACCAACACGTGTGTCGGCTCGTAGGTGCGTTTGAGGAAATAGTAGGGCGCGGTCGGCTGGCCGAACCCGTCCACGAGCATGATCGCAATCACCGGCCACGGGCGTTTGAAGACCCACGGCATCAGGCCGGCCGTGACGGGATAGTTGGCCTGCATCTGGTCGGAAAAAACCTGGTAGAACTCGCCGGCGCCGATTTGCGTGCTTTCGGCAAGCGTCTCCAGCATCGGCGCGCTGATGTCGGTGATGTGCGACGCGCGGCCGAGCATCCGCGGGACGCGGCTGGCCTGGTATTCCACAAAATGGTGCAGCAACTCCGGATGCTGGGCGGGAAAGCCCGCTTCCATCATGCCCGCCAGCGGCTTGTCGAGTTCGGCGGGGGCCACCAGCTCGCGGAGCCCGGCCGCGTCGGGAATGCTGTGCATGCCGGTCTCGGCCACGTAGGGCACCAGCTTGTACAGCTCGCCGTACCACGTCGGGTCCATATCGGGATACGTGTGCAGGCTGCCGCCGTCGGGACTGGTGCGCCGCATCGGCCGGGTCGGGTCAAAGTCGGCCAGGCAACGCTCGAGGATGCCAATCGTCGCCGTGTTGCCAAACGAGTAGGGGTTGAACTCGTTGCCGCCGCACCAGAGCGCCAGCGACGGATGATTGCGCAGGCGGAAAATGGTTTGCATCACCTGCGCTTCCCACACGTCCTGCGGCCAGTCGGGCGTGTCGCGGTTGCCGATCGGGAAATCCTGCCAGACCAGCACGCCCAGCCGGTTGCAGCTGTCGTAGAATTCCTCCGTCTCCAAGATGCCGCCGCCCCAGATCCGCAGCAGCTGGATGCCGGCCGCCTGGGCCGCGCCCACCAGCCAGTCGTAACGTTCACGCGGCAGGTCAAGCAGGATGTCGGCGGGCATCCAATTCATCCCTTTCACGAACAGCGGCCGGCCATTGACCACAAACTGCCAGTCGGCCCAGCGGTCGGCGGTGCGCGGGCCCGGCGTCGGCATGGTCTGGATGGTGCGAAGGCCGTAATCGAATTCCAGCGAGTCCTCGGCGTTGCCTTCACGCAGCAGCGTGAGCTTGACGCGGTACAGGTGCGGATCGCCCATGCCGTTGGGCCACCACAACTTCGGCTGGGCGATGATGAACGACTCCCGCACCCAGTTGCGTCCCGCGCGGGTCTGTAGCGGAAACGTTCGGTCGAACGCCATCCGCCCGCCCTGCTCTTCCGCCAGTTCGACGCGCAACGCGAACTGCGATTTGCTGGGCGTGCCGGCGTGCCAACCGTGGGACCCGTCGGCCAGCTGCGCGCCCTGCCACGGGTGCAACTGCGACTGTAACGAGTGCGTCCCCGCGAAGACTTCCACGCTTAGCGACAGCCGCGCTTCGTCCGCACTCGCCTCCTCCGTCACCAGTTGCGGACGTTCCAGGTGGCCGAGCGGCACCAGTTCGATGCGCGCCCCGCGCCACATCCCCAGCGGGAAGAACATCTCGCCGCCCGTACCGCCGGCGATCACCCACGGCTTGATCACCGTGCCTTCCGGCCCGCGCGGTTTCCAGCCGGCCTTGTTGCCGAAGTTGCCGGCTTTCACTTCGACGACAATTTCGTTCTCCGCACCGAACCGGGCCGATTTGCCGATCTCGACGGCCGGCCCGCCGAACATGCCTTCATGCCGGCCCAACAAGGTGCCGTTCAGCCAGATGCGCGCGAAGTAGTCGATGCCGTCGAAGCACAGAAAGGCGTACCCGTCGCCCTGTTTCGGCGGCAGGGTGAAGGTGCGGCGGTAGTACCAGACCTTTTGGTCCACCCAGTCGTATTGCTGCGAGTTCAAGTGCTCGTAGGGATGACCGCACTGGCCCGCGCGGTGCAACGCCCATTGCACCGTGCTGGGCGCCTCCGCGCCAAACCAATTGGTCACGGTGTCCAACTCCGCCGGGGTGCTGATCGCGGTATCGCGCCAACCCAACTGCCACTGGCCGTCCAGCGCCAGGTGCTGTGCGCCGGTGCGCGGCGTAATCCGGTAGGGTTGCCAGAGACCGGGCTCGCTGTCGGCGGGCGCCGACGCCGCGGCCGACACACTCGCCAGCGCGGCCATCAGAACGAGGGCGATCAGGGAACCTCCGACAACGGTCCGTGGGAACGCGGTCAAGGGTTGGGAATCGGTTCTGAGTGTTCGAGGAGTCATGGCATCGGCTCCGGTTGTTGATCTTGTCAGGCGTCAGGCTGGCACGCCCCGGCAGTATCCCGCAACGGTGACCTCCAGACAAGCAGGGTGTCCTCTGCCGGTCCATTTGTTGAGGCAACAGGCCCCAGCGGAGTTTCGCGAAAAGGGGACAGGACCCTTTTGGGCGAAGCCCCCTTCGGGCCGTTGCGGCGAAAGTGCGGCAAAAGGCGCCTGTCCCCTTTTCGCAAAACATGGCATAGCAACTTGCTTGTGCGTTGGGTTATCATGAACAAGTAAGCACCGTTCGAGAAGTAAACGACCACGGCCATAGGCCGTGGCTTTAGGAAAAGGCCCCTCCGAAGGGGCCTAGCACGTTAAGAAGGCCCCGTTGGGCCCGGTGTTTTCAGTCGGTGGGACGTTAAGTGGTCAGGCTCGATGGTCAGCACACGGCCGTCATACTGCCAACGCAAAGGAGACAGGCTCTGTAATTCGTGCAGAGGTGTCGTCTTCCTGCGCCAACCGGGCCCCGCAAGGAAAGCCTGTGCCGAATGACGACTCAATGCACGCCGGATCGCTCCGAAGCTCCTTGGGTCACACGGCCAGAGGCCGTGGTTTTATGACGTAATAAGGAATTCAGAATGAGTTGACATCGGAGCATTCTGCCTTCGCTATTCCGTCTTCGCTGTTCGCCATTCATTGCCTCTCGCGAATTTTGCCGGCGCAGCAGGAAATTGCGGAATCGTAGTACGAGCGGCAGGATACTCAACGTGGAGGATCGCACTTTTGAAACCCAATGAACGCGTCCGCGCGGTGTATCAGGGGCGAACGCCCGACCAGGTGCCGTTGCTGCTGGACCTCTCCCACTGGTACAAGAAAAACCGAGGCGTGTTCTTCAATCTGGCCGGGTTTACCGAGGTGGAGCAGGGACTGGTGGATCTGCACAAGCAGGTCGGCGCCGTCTGCTACTGCGAGATGGGCGGCTTCTATTCCCTGTCTGCGGACGATCCGGAGGTCAAGCTGGAGTCGCGCACGGAGAACGGCGTGTACGCCACGCGGATCACCACGCCGCTGGGCACGCTGCATGAAGAGCGGGTGTTCAACCCCGACAGCTACTCCTACGGCATTCGCAAGTACCTGCTCGAATCGACGGACGATTTTCCCGTCGTCGAATTCCTCATGGAGCGGTTGCAGTGCCGGCCCAAGTGGGAGTTCTATCGGGCGTGGCAGGAGAGCCTCGGCGAACTGGCCTATCCCTACGCCCAGTTGCCGTACTCCGGCTCCGGCTACCTGATGGCTCGCAACATGGGCGTCGAGCGGACCGTGTTCGCCGTGCTTGACGAACCGGAGCGAGTTCGGCGGCTGGTGCAAGCGGTCAACGAGTGCAACCTGCGGATCCTTGACGCCCTGCTCGACGGCCCCTTCGAGACCCTGATCATCAGCGACAACTACGACAGCAACGTGCAGACAAAGGACTTCTTCGACGCCTATGTCCGCGGCTACTACACGGAGGTCGCGAGGCGTCTGCACAACCGGGGCAAGTATCTGGCGGTCCACGTGGACGGGGAGAGCCGGGGCGTGCTCGGTTGGCTGGCCGAGTGCGGCGTGGATTGTGCCGATGCGGTCACGCCGCAGCCGATGTTCGCGCTGACGCCGGACCAGATGCGCGCCGAAGCGGGGCCGGACCTGATTCTCTCCGGCGGCATCCCCGCCACCGTGTTCGGCGGCGGCAGCGAGGCAGCCTTCGTCGAATGCGTCCGCCGCTGGCTGGATACGCGTCTGGCCTCACCGCGGCTGATCATGGCCGCCGGCGACCAGGTGCCCCCCGAAGCGCCGTGGCGCCGCATCGCGATGCTGCCGGAACTGGTCGCGAAATACGGGGGATACTGACGAGGTCGCTGATGCCAAGTATGATCTGCGGAACGAGCGTGATCTGATCTTGGCTGGTTTCGTAGCCTGAGACAACCGGAGCGATGCGATGGCCCATCCGCTGTTGCCCGTGGAAGTCGTGCTGGCGCCGGAGTGGTGGCACCGGCACGCAGGAATTTGCTTCGACCCGGATTTCTTCTTCCATCCTGCACGGCGGGTGGAGGACGAGCGGAAGATGGACCGCGTCCTGCAGGAGCGCTGGGGAGGGGTCGGCCTGGCTCCGGACCGCACCGCCGGCGTTCCGCAAGTCGGGGCGACGCATCTGGCCGCCGGGTTCCTGGTCTCGGAGATGCTGGGCTGCCGCGTTGAATACCACGAGTCGTCGCCGCCGCAGGTGATCCCCGCCGAGGTGGACCGGCCTCAGGCAGATCCAGATGCGGCCTTCCGCAGCGAGGCGTTCCACCGTTTCCAAGTGCTGCGCGAACAACTGCGCAGCCGATACGGCCGGCTGGCCGGGGACGTCGACTGGGGCGGCTTGCTGAATCTGGCCCTCGATCTGCGCGGGCAGGACCTGTTTCTGGATTTTGTGGACCAGCCGGAACAAGTGGCGGCCTTCTTCCGGGATATCGCGGCGGTGATCGACCGCTTTACGGACGACGTCGAGCGGGAAACCGGTACCAGCAGCATTTCGGTGAATCGCACGGTCCGCTTCTTCGAGCGGCCGGTCTATTTGCACTCGGAGTGCTCGCTGACGATGATTTCCGTGGCGGACTACGAGCGTTTCCTGCTGCCCTTCGACTTGGCCTGGAGCGCCACGCACGACATGTTCGGCATCCACTACTGCGGCCGCGATCCGCATCGGTACGCCGAGGCGTTCGCTAAGATCCCTAACCTGCGATTCCTCGATGCCGGATGGGGCGGAGATTTGAAACTGCTCCGCCGCTATTTGCCCAACACGTTCCTCAACATCCGTCTCGGACCGGTCGATCTCGTCCAGATGACCCCGGACGAGATCCGCGCCGTCGTGCATCGCCTGGTGGCCGATGCGGGCGGGCCGGCCAACGCAGGCTTGTGCTGCATCAACCTGGATGCCTCGGTGCGTGACGAACAGGTCGCGGCGATTTTCGAAGCCGCCGAGGAGATCCGGCGGGCTGACACGGCCAGGAAAAAGCATGAGCAGTGAGACACCTTGTACTACTGCACCGCCTCCTCCGGCAGGCACCAGTTGACTTGTTGCTGTCCCCATTGCCGCAGCGCTTGATTGACCGCCGAAAACGGCCTGCTGCCGAAGAAGCCGCGATGGGCCGACAGCGGGGACGGGTGCGCGGCCGTGATGACGGCATGGCGGCGGAGGTCGATCCACTTGACCTTCTGCTGGGCGGGACGGCCCCACAGCACGAACACGACGGGATTCCGCTGTTCGTTGACCTTGCGAATCACCGCGTCGGTGAACTTCTCCCACCCTTTGCCGCGGTGCGAGTGGGCCGCGTGAGCCCGCACCGTGAGCACCGTGTTCAGCAACAGAACCCCTTGCCGAGCCCAGGCGGCCAGACAGCCGTGAGGGGGGACCGGACAGCCGAGATCGTCGTGCAGTTCGCGGAAGATATTCGCCAACGAGGGCGGAGGCGGAACGCCGGGACGCACGGAAAAGCACAGTCCGTGGGCCTGGCCGTCGTCGTGGTAAGGATCTTGCCCCAGCAGCAGCACGCGGACGCGATCGTAGGGAGTCATGGCCAACGCCGTGAAGACCTCATCGGCGGGCGGATAGACCGTGTACCGGCGCCGCTCTTCAGCCAAGAACGCTTGCAGTCGGACAAAGTAAGGCGCCGTTCGTTCGTCCGTCAAGACGCGCGCCCATGATCGCGGGAACTCCCCGTCCACGGCCAACCCTCCCAGCACTCAGCATGAAGGATGCGAGGGGGCGCGCCAAGCCTGGTTGCCGCGATCAGAAAATCGTGAAGTACGTCCCCACGGCAAAGTCGAAGTGCTCGTTCGTCATCGCTACCGGAATGCCCTGGTAGAAACAGTAATTGCGGATCTGCAGCAGCAAATCCCGAGGGTGGCAGCGGCGGAAGGGACGGCCGGCGGCTCGGTAGTGTCTCTCGATCAAATAATCGATGGGCTCCTGCCGGTAGGGGATGTTCAGCGTCTTGCACATCATTACCACCAGCTGCCGGAACTCGGCCTCGCTGGGGTTTTCCACTTCGATCTTGTAGGGAATCCGCCGCAAGAAGGCTTCGTCGACCAGGTCCCGCGGCTCCAAGTTCGTCGAAAACACGATCAGTTGATCGAAGGGCACTTGGATCTTCTTGCCGTTGCCCACGTTCAGATAGTCGTAACGTTTCTCCAAGGGCACGATCCAGCGACTCAACAACTCGCGCGTGCTCATGCGTTGCAGGCCGAAGTCGTCGATGACCAGCGTTCCGCAGTTGCTCTTGAGTTGCAGGGGTGCTTCGCTGATCCGCGTCACCGGGTTCAGCGAGACCTCCAGGTTGTTCATCGTCAGTTCCCCGCCGGCGACGATCGTCGGCCGCCGGATGCGGACCCAGCGATGGTCGATCTTGGCATGATCGTACAAGGCCGCCGGACGTTCCAGCGACACTTCCTCGTGGTTCATGGGGTCGAAGAAACGAATGATCTCGCCGTCCACTCCCAACGCCCGCGGGACCCAGATGGTCTGGCCGAAGCACTGCGTCAGACGCTCGGCGATGCTCGTCTTGCCGTTTCCCGGAGCGCCGTGCAGGAACAGGCCGCGACCGGAGTTGATCGCCGGTCCCAGCCGAGTGAGCATCTGCGGCGAAATCAGCAGGTCTTGAAAGGCCCGCCGCAAGTCCTCGCAGGTCGGATGCTGGTTGGTCAACGATTGGACGCGAACGCTTTCGACGTAATCCTGCAAAGACACCGGCGCAGCGCCAAAGTAGGAGCAATGGTCCATCAGGCGTTTGGCTCGCTCCCGGCCGAACTCCGTCAGTTGATGCACATAGTCATTCATCGGCGCCGTGCTGCGGTACACGACCAACTGGTCGCGCTTCATCTCCCGCAGCGCGCTTTCGACCAGCGCGAACGGCAGCTTGATGTACTCGGTCACTTCGCGGCCGGTCAGGCTGCCCCGCGCCAGCATCAATTTCAGGATCAGCGACTCCAGGTCGCTGCCGGACAACCGCGCGTCCTCTAGGGTCAAGGGCTCTTGGGGTACGAAGTCGCCGTACGTGGGAGGAGCTTCCGCAATGGGAATGTAGCCGTGGGACGCGCCCGAGACGTGTCGCCCGGCGTCGCCGGCCAAGCGGTTGCCCCGCTGCACCAGGCTAGTTAGCGCTGCATCGACACCGACAGACTGACCGCGCTCGGACGCTTCGAGCATTGTTGCACTCTCCCACAAGATGGCAGGGAAGCGATGGAATCACTCTCACCCCCCAACTCTAGGACAACAAACACCGGCGGTCAAAGCTCCGGCTGTTGTCGGCGCCGGCGGCACAGGCGGCACACACGAACCGCGGGGCACAACCGGCACAACCGGAACTTGCCCGGATGTACATCGAGGCCAGGGAGGCCCAATGGCGGTCGCCTTCCGGAAAACGCGCTGCGTCCGGCGCGTCAGGCCCACGACCAGCGGCACCCAGCCGGGTTGGCCGCGGACGACGCGCCAGGTATGTGCCAGAATCCAGGCACCGACCATCCACGGTATCGCACCGGGAAACGTCAACAGCGAAGCGACCACGAAACCTGCGGACGCCACCGTCGCCCCGATTCGGCAGAGCATGTTCCCGAGGCGAATGGGCTTTGCCACTTGTTGGTGGGGTATGGGCATTACGGTATTCATTACCTTGGGAGCCTCGAAAATGCGATCGTTTGCCGGCTTTCGTGCCCGCTGGCAGCTTGAGACAAATCCATTTCCAGACTACAGTATTGCACAATAGCTCTGTCGACACCTGCTGATGATGTTCTCGACGGAGAAGAAACACGGCTTTTCCAAGAAGCCGGGCTTCTACCAGCCGGGGAACCTCGGAGCGGACGACTTTTACCCACCTTTCCTACTCTTCCGAGAAAAGGAGCACAGTTAGCGATGAACAAACGAATCCATTTTAGTTCGGTGCTGGCCTGGTTGACCTTGGCGAGTCTGGGCTTGGCCCTGCACGGTTCGTCCATAGCGGCGGAGGGCGGCACAAAACTGGTTCCCGTGGAGATCAAATTGCCGCGGCCGCTGTTCCAAGGCACGCCCAAGAACATCAAGCCCTCGCCGACCCTGGAAAAATACATCGAGAAGCCGCGTCCGCCTTTCATGGCGCCGGAAGGCACGGTCAATCTGGCCCTCAAGAAGAAGGTCACATCCAGCGACACCGCGCCGATCATTGGGGAACTGGATTTCGTCACCGACGGCGTGAACGATGGGTTTGACGGCTGTTTCGTCGAACTGGGTCCGGAACTGCAATGGGTCCAAATCGACTTGGGCCAGATGTCGGAGATCTATGCGCTGGTCGTCTGGCATTACCACGCCGAGGGCCGCGTGTATCACGACGTGGTGATCCAAGTGGCCGACGACCCGGATTTGATCGAGAACGTCAAGACCGTGTTCAACAACGATTTTGACAACTCGGCCGGTTTAGGGGTGGGCAAGAACCTGGAGTTCATCGAGGACTTCCGCGGCAAGCTGATCGACGTTAGCAGCGAGAAAGGCGAGCCGGTCAAGGGGCGCTACGTGCGTTTGTACTCGCGCGGCAACACGTCGAACGACTTGAACCACTACATCGAAGTCAACGTGTACGGTAAGCCCGCGAAATGACCCGCTCGCAGGTCTGGTTTGTCGCCTGCCTGTTGATTCTGACCGCCGCGGCGTGGGCGATCCGCACGCCGCGACTGGGCCAGCGTCCGATGCACGGTGACGAGGCGAATCAGGCCGTCAAGGCCGGCATCCTGCTGGAAACGGGCGAGTACCGGTATGATCCCCAGGAGCATCACGGCCC
>CAYPGE010000284.1:0-12343 GCA_964409865.1 uncultured Pirellulaceae bacterium | reverse complement strand
GCAGAATCGTCGTCCCACCGAGCAAGCTCGGCGGAGACGTTGCGCAACTTCGAAGTCACCGCTCACCGCTCACCGCTCACCGCTCACCGCTCACCGATTTTTCCACTTTTTTTCCCGCACCTCCCCTTGTTTCTATACACTCGTATATGTTACTGTAGAAAAACACACCGGCACCTATCATCTACCAAAGGGGAAAGTACGATGGCCAAGAGGAAAGGAAGACCAGGCGGAAAAGAAATGACGGCGCGGCAGCGGATGATTTACGAGTTCATCCGCGACCTCGTGCAGCGGCGGGGATTTGGGCCCACGATCCGCGAAATTGCCGATGCCTTCGACATCCGCTCGCCCAATGGGGTTGTCTGTCACTTGAAGGCGTTGGAGAAAAAGGGGCTTATTCACCGGAACGAGTTCAAAGCGCGAGCCATCGAACTGCCGCAGTTGATGGCGGAACGCAAACGGGCGCGGGTCGAAGGCGAGCCGGGCTTGCCGTTCGCCGGGATCGTGTCGGCGGGGTTTACCAAGCAGGCGTTTGAACTCAATGATCGCATCGACTTCGACGAGATGTTCGCGACCCCCGGCACGTTCGTGCTGCGGGTCAAGGGCGATTCGATGATCGAAGCGCATATCACCGATGGCGATTATGTGATTTGCCGCAGCACCAGCACGGCCGAGCGCGGCCAGATGGTGGTGGCCTTGAACGAAGACGACGAAGCCACGCTGAAGTACTGGTACCCGGAGCGCAATCGCGTTCGGCTGCAGCCTGCCAATCCCGACATGCCGCCGATCTATGCCAAGAACGCCCGTGTGCGTGGCGTGGTCGTCGGCGTGGTGCGGGGCACCGTCTAGTTCGCCTTATACTGAACTCATAGTGCAGTTGGCGGGACAGTGAATCGGGGCGTGGGTCTCAGAGCATGGCGACCGACCAAGGCGAAACGACGCGGTTGTTGTTGGAGGCTTGCCAGGGGCAACGCGCTGCGCTGGAAGCCTTGTTGCCGCTGGTTTATGACGAACTGAAAGCGATCGCCGTCCAAAAGCTGCGGGGCGAGCGGCGGGATCACACGCTGCAGCCGACGGCACTGGTGCATGAGGCATTCCTGCGGATGGTGGACCAGACGCGGGTCCACTGGCAGGGCCGCGCGCACTTCTGCGCGGTCGCAGCCAGCATGATGCGCCGGATCCTGGTGGACCACGCCCGCGCCAAGGCCGCCGAGAAACGGGGCGCGGGGCGGCGCGAGTTGCCCCTGCTGGAAACCATCGGCCTGGCGAAAGAGCGGAATCCCGTCGATATCGTCGCGCTGGACGATTTGCTCACCGAATTGGCGCGGCTTCACGAGCGGCACGCGCGGGTCGTCGAGTTGCGTTTCTTCGGCGGCTTGACGGTCGAAGAAACCGCCCACACGTTGGAAGTTTCTCCGGCCACGGTCAAGAACGATTGGCGAGCGGCCCGTGCCTGGCTGCTGGCGCAATTGACAAAGTAGCCATCACACTCCGTGTGATGATCGGCAACACTGGACCGTTCTTTCTCGAACGCTGCTCAGGTCTTCCGGCCGGCCACGTTTGGCCCTCGACGCAGGTCCTCTTTCCCAGTCCGGGACGCGATCGGCATCGTCTGGGATCAGATGCCAATTGCTAACAGTAAACGTTACCTGCTAACCGGCGGACACACTTCTGGATACGCGGCACCCAGCGTCTGGGCGTCGTTTGCCGGAACTGCACACGGCGAGGATTGGGAAATTTGCAGGGAAAACGCCGCTGGTGAGCCTTCTGACGGCGGCATATCGAGTCAGTTCCACGGATTCAGCACGATCGGCACACGCCGTGCAAGCAACAAAATGCGTCTGCCCTTGCCGGCAACCGGGGCCTAGTTTGGCTGTTCAGTAGGACGCTTGTGGTGCGCCCCTACGTTCCTAACTTCTGTTTCCATGGGAGATTGTGCAATGAGAACTTTGTGGAATGACGAGGCTGGCTTCATCGTGTCGGCCGAATTGGTGTTGATCGCCACCATCATGGTGATCGGGTTGATCGTCGGTCTGGCGACCGTTCGCGATCAGGTGATTCAGGAACTGGCCGATGTGGCCGCCGCCATCTCGAATGTCAACCAGAGCTATTCGTGGTCCGCAGTCACCGGCCACTCGTCGAGCGTGGCTGGCAGCCTGTTCGACGATACGGTTGACTTCTGCGATCAGGATGTCGACCCGCTTAACTCTTCGCCTCACTGCATCTCGCTGGTCAATCCGGCGACTGTGGGCGAGGACACCGTCGGTGGGTAACGTAGTCAAACTTGCGTAAGGCCGTTGTTTCGCCCGACCAGTCGCCCAGCGACTGGTCGGGCGTTCTCTTGTCCGGACGGCTTACCGGACGTGGCGACATGTTTTGAAATTAGTCTAGGCGCGTCAAGTCTACAAACTAGAGTAGATAAATGACACGCGCTGGGGTGCGATGGGTTCCCCTTGTGTTTGTGACGGTCTGTTGCGGAGGAGACGATTGTGTCGCGCATCACGCCTGGAACGGTTATCGTAGGCATCTTCGCCGTCTTGTTCGGTTTGGTGGGGGCATACGGTGTCCGCAAGTACTTGCAGGACCAGAAGCCCGCACCGCCCCCGCCGCCCGCCGGGCCGCGTGCCACCATCGTGCCCTTGGCCAGCATGGATCTGGAGCCCGGCCGCGTCGTCGTTCTGCACGACATCGGCCTGTACTCCATGACTGACGCACAGATGGCCGAACGTCGTAAGGAAGGGAAACTGCCCGCAGCCTTCATGAGCAACACCGAGCAAATCATGGGGCAGATGCTTCGGGTTCCCTTGAAGAAGGGCGACGCATTCACGCCGGACGTGTTCTACCCGGAAGGAAAGGGACCGACGATCGCGGAGAGGCTCGATCCCGGACTGCGGGCCGTCACGATTTCCGTCGACGGCACCGGCGCTCTGGGTGGTTATGACGGTCCTGGTTCGATCGTCGATGTCCTCTTCCGGAGCAAGGCCGACCAGGCAGCGGGCGTTCCGGAAGCGACGGTAACGTTGTTGGAAGGTGTTCAGGTGCTGGCTATGGAACAGGCCAACTCACGCCAACCGCCGGGCAGCAGTCTGGAAAACCGCGTGACGCTGGCCGTCACGGCAGCCCAAGCGAACGCGCTGAAGATCGCCGAAGGCCGCGGCGCGTTCTCACTGGCGCTTCGCAATCCCGATGATATCGAATTGGCCGCATCCAACGTTCCCCAAACCTTGGACGGACTGCTGAACCTGCCCGGCCGCCGCGAACACGTCACCCAGATCTTCCGCGGCGGCACCGCGCAGGTCGTCAGTTTTGCGAGTGCAGCCCCGCAGACCCAGCCCGTGCTCGCGTTGCCGGTCGCCGGCGCCTTGCAGATCCGTGCAGCACAGCAGACACAGACCACGTCGCTCCAGAAGAACCAGCCCGAAGCCGCTGATGCGGCCACGGCGGAGCCGGCCGCAGACGCCCCACCGCCGTCCGAGCCGGCTGCGGACGCCCCGGCGGCCCAGTCAACCCAGCCTGTCGACACGCAGTCGCCCGACAAGCCGCAGGGATCCGACGGGCAAACCACGGGAACTCAAACGGTTTCCCCCAACGATCCTTCGATGGTGACGGTGCAGATCCCGGTGAGCGCCCAGGCTGGCCAGCAGGGTTCCCCGGTGGCCGAGGCGCCGGAACCGCAGAGCGTCCTGAAGCCAGCCGCGCCTTCCGAGGCTGCCGCGACGCCCAGCGTGGAGACCGGGAACGTCGAATCCGCATCCAGGATTTCTTCGCGGCCCCGAAAGCTGCTGTCCGATATCGGCAAGAACTCGCGGCAGACGCCGGCTGGCACCAACAACTGACCTGGGGTGGTTCGTACGCAGTCACGGAGACGCCTTAGAAACGACACAGGACAGACAATGATTCGAGCAATGACACCCGCCGCCCCGCGCTCGAAACGCAGCCGTCCCGATCCGGACGAGCACGCTTTTCAGCGTTTGAAAACCACCATTCACGAGGAACTGGTGGAATCGTTGGACCTATCCACGGTGGGAGTCATCGACCGGCAGCGATTGGGCGTCGAGGTCCGTAGCGTGGCCGACGACCTGTGCCGCCAACGTGCCGAAACGTTGGACACGTCGGGCCGGCAGCGGATGCTGAACGAACTGATGGACGAAGTGTTCGGCCTGGGACCGCTGGAACCGCTGATGGCGGATCCCACCGTGACCGACATCCTTGTGAACAATGCCTTCGAGGTGTACGTCGAACGCCACGGCCGGCTGGAACTGACGGACGTCATCTTTGCCGACGACCAGCACGTGTTGCGAGTGATCCAGCGGGTGGTGTCGCGCATCGGCCGGCGAATTGACGAGGTCTGCCCGATGGTGGACGCTCGGCTGCCCGACGGCTCCCGCATCAATGCCATCGTGCCGCCGCTTTCGCTGAAGGGCCCTGTGCTGTCGGTTCGCCGCTTCGGAGACAAGCCGCTGGACTTGAACGACCTGATGGCCAACCGCTCGATCCAGCCCGAGATGGTCCAGTTCCTGTCGGCGGCGGTGGATGCCCGGCTCAGTTTCCTGATCTCCGGCGGTACCGGCTCGGGCAAGACGACGATGTTGAATGCCCTGTCGGTTTGCATCCCGCCCGGCGAGCGGATCATTACGATCGAAGATTCGGCCGAGCTGAAGTTGCAGCATTTGCACGTTGTTTCCCTGGAGACACGGATTGCCAACACCGAAGGCGCCGGCGAGATCACCCAGCGCGACCTGGTCCGCAACAGCCTGCGGATGCGGCCCGACCGGATTCTGGTCGGCGAGGTCCGCGGGGCCGAGGCGCTGGACATGCTGCAAGCCATGAACACCGGGCACGAGGGCTCGTTGACCACCATTCACGCCAACGATACCCGCGATGCCCTGTCGCGGCTGGAGATGATGGTGGCCATGACCGGGCTGGAGATTCCCGTCCCCGTGGTCCGCCAGTACATTGCCTCCGGGATCAAGCTCGTTGTGCATCTGGCCCGGCTCAAGGGCGGCCTCCGCCGCGTCATGCGGATTTCGGAGATCGTCGGCGTGCGGGAGGGCGAGTACGCCTTGGAAGAGGTGTTCGGATTCGATCAGCAGGGCGTCGCTGAAGACGGCGTCGCGTTCGGTCACTTCTACGCCACCGGCTATCGCCCCAAGTGCCTGGAACGTCTGAGGGCCTCCGGCGTGGAGATCCCGGACGATTTGTTCGAAGCGAAAAAGTTCTGATGATTTGAGATTCGGGATTCGAGATTCGGGATTTCAGATTTCAGATTTCAGATTCGAGACTTCAGATTTGAGATTTGAGATTCGAGATTTCAGATTTGGGATTTCAGATTTGCGATTCCATGATCGGTAACCGATAACCCGTAACCACGAGTTTGATTGTGGATCTTGCCGTTGTAACCATCGTCAGCTTTGCCGGACTGGCCTCGGTGATCGGGGCCGTGGGGCTCGCGCTGCGGGACATGCTTTTCGCACCGCCGACGGTCGAGGAGGTGGCCCCGCGATTGTCCCGGTTGCCGTTGGCACGGGATGCCGTGCCACCGTCGGGATTGATTGGCCGGGTGGACCAATCGGTCGAGCGATTGGCGCTGGAAAGCGGCATCCCGTCCGGCGGTCTGACGGTGACGTTGGTGCTGGTCTTCACTGGTTTGCTTCTGGGTGGGGCGGCCTTTCTGTGGACCGAAGACCTGCTGGCCGCGGTCGTCGGCTTTATCGCCGGCATGTTGCTGCCCATCCCGATTCTCAGCTATCGCCGCAACCGGCGGTTACGGCAGGTGCAAATGCAGTTGGCCGACGTGTTGGACCTGATGTCCCGCGCCACGCGGGCTGGCGAGAGTCTGGAGCAGGCGGTTGCCCTGGTGGGGCAGCGAGCCGCCGAGCCGCTGGGCTTGGAATTCCGCCGCTGTTCCCGGCACCTGCAGATGGGGCTGTCGGTCGGCGCCGCCATGCGGGCCCTGGTCCACCGGTTGCCCCTGATGGACATCCGCATCATGGCCACCACCCTGGCGGTCCATCGCCAGGCGGGCGGCAATCTCGCCCTGACGCTGGAACGGATGGCCCGCGTGGTCCGCGATCGCATGAACTATCGCCAGCAGTTGAGATCCGTCACGGCCGCAGGGCGTTTTTCGGCCATGCTGATTGCCATGGCCGGGCCGCTGCTGTTCGTGTTCATGTTCGTGTTCCAGCGGGAGTACGCCAGCAAGTTGCTGTCGCTGCCGCTGGGGAACATCCTGCTGATCGTGGCCGTGGTCCTGGAGTTGATCGGTCTGATGTGGATCTCGCGGCTGATCCGGACGGAGTATTGACGAGGCTCGAACATGCAGAACCATCCGGAGATTTTCCTCCCGCTTGCCGCGTTCCTCTTCCTGACGCCCTTGGTCTGGATGGTGGGACGGTTTCTGCTGCGCGACCGAGGGCAGCGCGACGACGATCCGTACCGCCGGCGGCCTGTGTTTGGGCCCGTGACGAACGTCTTCGCCGGCCTGCTGCCGCTGTCGAGCCAAGCGAGGAAGATCCTGGAGCGTGAACTTCGGCAAGCCGGCCACTATGCCCCCCACGCGCTAGCCGACTACCTGGCCCTTCGTAATGTCACCCTGTTTGGCTGGTGCCTGTTGATCGGCTTTGCGCTGTTCGCCGTTTACGATCCGCAGCGCGACCCCACGATTCCCCTGTTGATCGTCGGCGTTGTCGGCGGCATCTTGTTGTTCGCCCTGCCCCGTATCATCTTGCAGTCTCAGGCCAAGCGGCGCGTCGCCGCGATCCAAAGCGGTCTGCCGGACGGCCTGGACATGTTGAGCATGTGCATGACAGGCGGCCTGTCGCTGCAAATGGCGATGGAGCGAGTGGGGCGCGAGATCCGCAACGCCCACGGGGACTTGGCCACGGAATTCGACATCATTCGGCGGCACTCGGAAACGCACACCATGGAGCGGGCGTTGGAGATGTTCGCCGAGCGGGTTGACACGCCCGAGGTAAAATCCCTGGCGGCCGTCACCTCGCAGTCCGTGCGTTTGGGCAGCAACGTGGGCACGGCCCTGCAGGAATATGCCGACAGCCTGCGGCTGGGCCAACGGCAGCGGGCCGAGGAACGCGGCAACCGTCGCTCGGTGGCCATGCTGTTCCCCGTGGCGCTGTGCCTGGCCCCGCCCGTGTATATTCTTCTGCTGGCGCCGGCGGCCCTGGAATTGCGCGACTTTGTGTTGCGTGAAAATCGGCCGGGCGGCGTGCTATCCCAGGACACCTCGGCGTTGCAGCAGCCGTTCGTGACGATGGACCAGTTCCGGGAACGCGCCGCAGAGACGCGCGAACAGATGGAACAACTCCGCAACCGTCCAACCAATCCGTAACGCGCCTCGTCGGTCTCGTCTCAACGCGCTTTGTGGCAACAACCCGCGTCGTACTATGACTGTCCGAGTTCGTCTTTTCCGGCGCGCATCTTACAGGAGGGAATAGAGGCAACAGAGAAAGATCCGGGATTGAATTGTTGCCGCCGGTCTACATCGGCCGGTCTGCCGTGTCGCCTTTCGTCAACACTTGGCTTGTGTGTTTCGGGTCTCAAGTCTGACATGGTGGGAATCGGCGGCCCTGGGGCGATCGGGAGCCGGGCCTGAGGGTAGATGGCACATCGTTTGCCAGATTCTCGACTTGTGACAATCGAAAGAAAGGCAACGCGGCCGGGCGGCTCTGTTTTGAACCATGGACCCGAAACACCTGCAAGAACTGATTGATCTGGAGGAAGGCTACTGGTGGCACGTAGCCAAGCGGCGACTGGTTGTGGACCTTGTGCGGCGGCACTTCCCGCCTCCGGGCCTGCTGGTCGAAGGCGGGTTCGGTTCGGGACGCAACCTTTTAGAGTTCCAGTGTTTGGGCTACGATGTCGCCGGATTGGACTCGATGCCCGAGTCCGTGGCTCATGCGCGGTCGCAGGGCCTGTCGGAGGTGTACGTCCATGACCTTTGCGATCCCTGGCCGATTCAGCCGGGATCGGCACGCGTGGCCCTGCTGCTCGACGTGTTGGAGCACATTGCCGACCCCGTAGCGGCCCTGCGCCACGCCAGCAGCGCAATTGCAGACGGTGGCGGCATGGTGCTGAGCGTGCCCGCCTATCCGTCGCTGTTTTCCGACTGGGACCGGCATTTGGGGCATTTCCGGCGTTACACGCAAGACGAACTGCGTCGGCAGATTCAAGCAGCCAACCTGCGAATCCTATGGCAAGGTCGTTGGAACGCCTTCAGCCTGCCCGCTGCGTGGATTTCACGCCGATTCGGGCGGTCAAACGCGAGCACCAATGGAGCCACTTTTCCCCGCCTGCCGGGCGTCGTCAATCGATTGCTGATCGGCTGTGCCGCGCTGGAACGTCGCGTCGTCCGCTGGCCCGGCCTGCCCGTTGGACTGTCCCTGGTAGCGGTAATCGGCAAATGAGGGGATACGGAACATGACGCAACGGGAAAGTTGGCAGGAAAATTGGGGCAGAACTATGAGAAAGCATCCCCTTCTATTTTCCTGCCCCAATTTTCCTGCCAGCGACTCCTGGTCCGGGCTTTCTCTCAGAATTGACAACATTGCGTCACTGCTCAACTCCTGAAGGTTTTCACGCATGCCTCAGATCAATCACCGCCCTGACGATCCGTTGGTTTCCGTCGTCTTGCCCTGTTACAACGAGGCTCAAGTGCTGCGGCGGTTGACGGACCTGGTGATACGGACGCTGGTCGCACATGACGAGCGCTACGAAATCGTGTTTGTCAACGACGGTTCGACCGACGACAGCGTCGAGATCCTGGACGAATTGGCCCAGGCCAATCCGGCGATTCGGGTCGTGCATTTGTCGCGGAATTTCGGTCATCAGGCGGCAGTCCAGGCCGGACTAATCCATGCTCGCGGCGATGCCGTCGTGTTGATGGACTCCGACCTGCAGGACGATCCGGCCGCGATCGTGGACTTTTTGGAGCAGTGGCGGGCCGGCTACGACGTCGTTTACGCCGTCCGTTTCAACCGCAAGGAGAGCCCGCCGAAGCGATTTCTGTTCTATGCCTTCTACCGCGTGTTGAACGCGATCTCCGAGATGCCGATTCCCCAGGACGCGGGCAACTTCGGGCTGGTCGATCGAACGGTGGTCGATCACATCCTGCAGTTGACGGACCGCGACCGGTTCTATCCGGGCTTGCGTCGCTGGGTCGGATTCCGCCAGATCGGAGTGCCGGTCGAACGGCATGCGCGGCACGATGACAAACCACGGGTTTCGATGCGGCAACTGTTCCGCCTGGCCAAAAGTGCGATCTTTTCGTTTTCCCGAGTTCCCTTGGCCATGTTCTACTCGGTCGCTGCGCTCTCGCTACTGGTCTGTGCCGGACTGTGTGGCTTTACGATGTATCACAAGCTGTTCACCGGCCTGGCCATTCCCGGCTGGACGTCGATCACCATGGTGGCCTCGTTTTTCGGCGCACTGAATTCGCTCGGCATCGCCATTCTGGGCGAATACGTGATCCGGATCTACGACCAGGTGCGGGCCAGGCCGATGTTCATCGTGGCTCGCAAAGTGAATTTCGACCGCCGCGCGTCGGAAGAAGAACCCGTCGAGGCCCCGTGGCGCGATCCCGCCTGGGAGTCCTCCCGCGCCGTCGCCGTCGGCGGAGCGATGAGGGCGCAGGGATGATGAGGAAGAGGTGATCGGTAACCGGTGATCGGTGATCCGTGACCGGTGATGGGTGACGACACGACCTTTTGACCTTCCGACTCTTTGACCTAGCGACCCTTCGACTTAGCGACTTCTCCCAGTGACCAGTGACCAATGACCGATGACTCAACAATACCGCCGACCTGTGGATCAAAGACGGCCGTCTCCGGCTGGCGCGGAGCGTACGTGGCTTGCATCCTGCTGGTCCTACTGCTGGTCACCAACGGCCCGCTTTTCTTGTGTATGCCGCTGACGGACGACGCGGCGATGTACGACCTGCAGGCTCGCAACTTGTTACGCGGCGGTGTGCTGTACCGTGACATTCACGAACCGAATCTGCCGGGTGTGGTCTGGATCCATACGGCGGTTCGAGGAATCTTTGGCAACTCGTCGGTCGTGCTGAGGGCCGTGGATTTGGCTTTCTTCTCGTGCCTCGTGGCCCTGCTGTGGAACTGGTTGCGGGTGGCGGGCAGCGGCCGCCGAATTCAGGCGTGGACCGTTCTGGTATTGTTTTTCTGTTACCTGTCTATGTCCGAATGGTGCCACTGTCAGCGTGACGTATGGCTGCTGGTTCCGGGATTGGGCGCTCTGACGTTGCGGCGGCGGCAGACGGAAGCCTGGCGGGCAGGCAAGCGGCCGTTGCGCAGCGTCGCATGGTGGGGCTTGATCGAGGGCTTGTGTTGGGGGACGGGTGTCTGGCTCAAGCCGATGATCGTGGTCCCGGCCGCCTGCTGCTGGCTGGTCAGCGCCGTCCAGTTGCGGAACTGGCGGGCCGTACTGGTCGATCTGGGCGGTTTGTTGGCCGGTGGCATCGCAATCGGCGCCGCCGGGATCGTTTGGCTGTATGGTTCGGGCGCATGGCCTTATTTCGTGACCACGCTGGTGGAATGGAACCCCCGTTACATGCAAGCCGGCCGGGAACATTGGACCGGATTGCGTTACGTCTCGATGCTGTACCGCTTCTTCCCCTGGCAATTCATCCATCTGGCCGCCGTCCCCGTGGCCATCGCCACGGTCGTCCGGGCTGGAGGGCAGTGGAAAAGTGGAAGAGTCGAAGAGGCGGAAAGTCAGAGAGTCGAAAAGTCGAAGAGCGAAAAAGTCGAAGAGTCGGAAAGTCAAAGAGTCAAAGAGTCGAGAGGTCAATGCGTCCAAGAGCCGAAGAGCACGTCAGGCGCGTGCTCGGACCTTTCGACTTTTCGACCTAGCGACTTTTCGACTTCCCCGTCCCCGGACTCTTCGACTTCCCCGTCCTCGGACCTTTCGACTCTTCGACTCTTCGACTTTTCGTCTCTCCTGCTCTCCGTCTTCTACCTGGCCTGGCTGATCCAGTCGTACGCGTTGCAGCATTTGTTCGACTACGTACACGCGCCCGGGGTCTTGCTGGCCGTTGCGGTCCTGGCCGTCGGCGCGTTTGGGCGAGCGGATGTCGCAGCACGGAGACTTCGCATGGCGAGTCGGACCGCATCTCCTGCCCCTTCGGAGGAGTCTTCGATGGTGGCGCACGCTGAGTCGGACCGCGCGACCGGCCACGACCACTGGCGGATCGCAGCGGTGGGCTTTCTGGCGGTGGCGGTGTTAGCCTCACCCGCGATGCGGTCTGAACGCTTGTCCCGGTGGTGGTCTTGCGTGACGCAGGGCAGCACGGCCCAGAACCGGGATCGCTTGAAGTTGCTGGTGATGCCGCAGTGGCGAGATTTGGAGCGGGTCTCGGAATACGTGCGGACTCTGAAAGTCCACGACGGGGAACTCACCTGTTATAACAGCAGCCTCGTCCATTTGTATTGGCTGCTGGATTGGCGTGCCCCGACTCGCTACGTCTATCTGGAGCAGATCGCCATCTATTTCCCAGACCGCCAAGACGCCTTCCTTCGAGACTTGAACGAGAGCCGTCAACGTTATGTGACATCGGACTTGACGGCCAGCGGTCTCCCGGCCGAACGCATCGAAAGTCTATGTCCCGAAGGAGCTTTGAGCAGGCCGCCGCTCTTTCCGTCGCGGCTGAGTGGAGTGTTCCCGTGGTCCCAGCCAGCGATCTTTCGCGCGGGCCCCTATCTCGTCCATCGCGTGGAACGTCCCTTGGGCAGGCTCAACAAACCGTGATGTGGCTTCCAGGAACCGCTTCCATGCAGATCACAAAACGCGCGAAGGACTTCGAGCGGCGTTCGTCTGGCGGCCTTTCGATGCCGTTCGTTATGGGCATCTTGCTGTTGGTTGGCGCGGCGGCCGTGTGCTTCTGGCCGCTGACGAGCCACCCCACAGGAATCCTCGTAGGTACGCACGATAGCGGTCGAAATGACTTGACTTGCGGGTTTCTCGCCTTCCGCGATATGCCGCGAATGGTCTGGGCGCAAGCACGCCAAGTGCCGTTCTGGAACCCGTATCTGCTGACGGGGACACCGTGGTACGGAAACCCGCAGAGCGCATTGTTCTACCCGCCCAATTGGCTTTTTTTCGTTTTCCCAGCCCCGCGGATCATTAGTTGGGTTCTCGTCCTGCACCACGTTTGGGGCGGCCTGGGAGCAATGCTGCTGAGTCGCCGCTACGGATGCTCGTGGATGGCCGCCGTGACGACGGGCATCACATTCCTGGCCGCACCCTACCTGATCGCTCATAGCGGCGATCGCCGGGGCGGGCATGCTGGAGCCTGCTGAGCAGTTCTACAGCGGCAGGCCCG
>CAYPGE010000283.1:0-12377 GCA_964409865.1 uncultured Pirellulaceae bacterium | reverse complement strand
GGTGCGGCCGTCCGGATGGCAGCTGGCGCAGCTTTGCCACTGCTGGCGGCAAATGGTGGCGTCGTTGAACAGCAGTTCGCCCCAGCGCCGGTCTGTCAGTTGCGGCGGCGGCCCCAGCGCGATCTGCTCCGCGCCGTCTGCCGGAGGCGCCTGCAGATCGACGACGGCCACGGTGTCGCTGAAGTACTCAGCGACATACAGCTTCGAGCCGGCGATGGCCAGCCCCCGCGGGCCTTTGCCCAGCAGGCTGATCCGGTGCCGCTGGCTGGTCGCCTGCCCCGAATCGTCGGGCAGCGCGCCGACGGAGGCCGACATGTACATCTGCACCAGCCGGCCTGCTGCGGCTGCCGCGTCCACGATACTCACTTCATGCGTGCCCGCGTGACCGACGCAAAGCAACTTGCCGTCGGCCGTACAGGCCACGCCCCACGGGTTGCCCGCCGCCAAGTACGATTCGTCCAAGCCGACCGTGTTGACCACCTTCTTCTCCCGGACGTCGAGAACGCTGACCACGTTCATGCTCATCCAGCCGAATTCGACGTGTGTGGGCACCAGTTCGAAGTTGGAAAGCAGGTGCGTCACGTAGACGTACTTGCCGTCGGGCGAAACACACAGCCCGCGCAAGCTGTGGGAGCCGTGGGGCAGCCGAACCGCCGTCGTCTGCCGTGTCTGGGTGTCGATCACCGTCACCACTGCACTGACAGGATAGTTATCGAGCCGGTCGTTCGGCAAGTGATTGGCCACGAACACGGCGGAGCCGTCGGGGGTGACGGCCGCCGCGACGGGTTCTCGCACGGCCTGGACGCGAGTCACCTCCGTGCCGGCCGCCAGGTCGATCATCGACACGTCGTTATCGAAGCGGTTGCAGACATACAGCCACTTGCCGTCCGGCGCGATGGCAGGGCTCATCGCCGTATGCCCGGCCGGGATCGCGGACAGCGTCTGTCCTGTGGCGGCGTCCAGCACCACGACGGTACTGCGCGGCGCCGCACAGGTCACGATCAGCTTGCTCCCGTCGGGGCTCAGCACCAAACCGGTGGGCTCGGCGGGCACCTCGATGCGGCGCGTCACCGGCCCCGCCGGCAGTTCGATGCAGGCGATCTGCCGCGCATCGGCGTTGGCAACATATCCGGTCTTGCCATCCTTCGAGACGACCAGCGTTGACGGCCCCAGATAGCCCTTGGTCTGGTCCGCGGCGACATTCGCCAACACTGCCGAGACGCAGATGATCCACGCACCGGGGATCACGCGGCTTGTCCCTCGGAATCGGCCCTGGCTCGCCCGCTGAAAAGCGTACGTCAGAGACAGAAACCATCCGTCCAACATGTCCAACATCGACGGCACATCCCATTTGGCAAGGTTCCGGCAACCACAAAATGATAATCCCTGGCGGACGAAAGGTCCACGCGTCATGCTTGTTCGACGCCACCAGCGACGCTTTTCCGCGACGGCATGGTGGACGTGAATCGGCGTCTGGCGATGCGGGTGACAGGGTATTGCTTGATGCCCAACCACTTCCATCTTCTCCTCTGGCCTTACGGCGACGGAGACTCGAGCCGTTGGATGCAATGGCTGTTGACGGCGCACGTCCGGCGATACCACCGGCACTACCACGGCAGTGGGCACGTATGGCAAGGACGATTCAAGGCATTTCCGCTCGAGCAGGACGAGCACTACCTGACGGTGTTGCGGTATGCGGACGCCCGCGAAAAAAGTAGAATGTCCCCTTTTCGCCCCCTTTGCCGGACCCCAAAGCCGTGGTCACCGGTTCACCACGTTGATCGGCTGAGCGTCGAGGAACGCTTGGACATTGTTGACCGTGGCCCGGATCAGCCGCGCCCGCGCCGCCCGCGTGGCCCAGGCAATGTGGGGAGTCACCAGGCAGTTCTTGGCGGTCAGCAAGGGGTTGTCTCGCAGCGGCGGTTCGACGGACAGCACGTCCAGTCCCGCCCCGGCCAGGCGGTCTTCGTTCAGCGATTGGGCGAGGTCAGCATCGTTGACCAGGCCGCCACGGGCGGTGTTCACGAGATACGCGGTCGGCTTGATCCGCGCCAACCGAACCGCGTTGATCAGCTCGCGATTGTCAGCCGTCAGCGGGCAGTGCAACGTGACGACGTCGCTGTCGCGGAACAAGGCGTCAAGGTCGGCCAGACGCACGCCGTCGGGGACGGCGGCGGGCGGAGACTGGTCGAACGCCAGGACCTGCATGCCGAACGCCGCTGCAATCCGCGCTACGGCTTGGCCAATCCGCCCCAGGCCGACGATGCCCATGCTCAACCCCGCCAGTTCGACTTGGGGAAAGTCCCAGTAGCAGAAATCCGGCGAGTTGCACCAGCGGCCGTCGCGGACGGTTTGCGCGTGGTGTCCGACGCGGTTGGTCAGTTCCAGCAGCAAGGCGAACGTGGCCTGGGCCACGTTGGGCGTGCCGTATTCGGGGACGTTGCACACGGGAATCCCGCGTTCCCGCGCCGCCTGGACGTCCACGATGTTGTACCCCGTCGCCAGCACGCCGATGTAACGCAGTTTGGGCAGGGCGGCGATGGTCGCGCGGTCCAGGATCGTCTTGTTGGTGAGCAACAGTTCCGCGTCACGGGCGCGAGCCAAGACCTGATCCGGCGGCGTCCGATCGTAGATATCGCAGTCGGCCAGAGCCGCAAGTTCGTCCCAACGAAGGTCGCCGGGATTGGTGGTATACGCGTCCAAGATGACCAGTTTCATGAGCGTTGCTTCCGTCGAGTCGAAACTCCAGAAGTTCGACTTTTTGAAAAAGCCGGGCCTCTCCCGTTGTCGGCGCTTCCATCGTATTGCAGCGGGCGCCGTCCCGCAACGGCATGCGGCAACCACGATTGACATCCCGATCTGCGTATGTTCATTAGTTACTCTCGGCCGTTATCGCGGTCATACGTTTGGCTTCGGGATCGACTTAGAACCGCTAACAAAACCGAAATCGGAGACCTTCGGTCGGCGGTTTCGGCGGGGTCAGAGACCCGCGCCGAACGGTTTTGTTAGCGGTTCTTAGAACTCCCACGGATGGGAAGGCGATACCCCGGATGAAGACCAAGACACGTTCCTTATCCGTGGTATTGCCATGCTATCCGTGGGAGAACTTGCGATTCATGATTTTGTCTTCCGCCAAGACAAAAAACGCCGCGTCAGCGGCCTCGACTTCCTGGCGTAGTCCGGGACATCGCGTAGTCTGACTTACTTCGGCGAACGTTGGGCGTTAGCCCACTGGTTCCCTTGGTGCTAGCGAGCGAACCAGCGAAAAAAACCGGTGGGCTAACGCCCAACGTTCGCCAGGACCCGAGGCGATTGCGCCGACATGAGACCGTCGAAGTAGGAGGTTACCGTGTTACGACCGGAAGATTTTTTTGATATGTCCCGCCTCGCGGGGCCCTTTGCGGATCTGTTTGACGGCGTGGCCGAAGTCTGGCTCGCGATACCGCGGCTGGAGACGGTTTTGGAGCAGTTCTTTCGGACGCCGGGCAAGATCCTGGGGCACGTCGAGCCGGGAGCGGTCCTCGTCAACCCGGAGTCGATCTACTTGGGCCAGGGGGCGCGGGTCGAATCCGGCGCGTACGTGCGCGGTCCGGCTTACCTGGGAGACGATTGCTGCGTTCGGCATGGCGCTTATCTGCGCGGCCATGTGATGGCCGGCAAAGGCTGTGTCCTGGGGCACGCCTCGGAGTTCAAGAATGCGCTCTTGTTGGACGAAACCAGCGCCGCCCACTTTGCCTACGTCGGCGATTCGCTGCTCGGGCACAAGGTCAATCTGGGAGCCGGCACCAAGCTGTCCAATTTCGGCCTGCTGAGCGAGCAACCGGCAGGGCCGGACGTCGAGCGCACCGTCAAACTGCGCATTCCGGCATTCTCGTCTTCCGCCATCGACACCGGACTGCTAAAGCTGGGCGCGATTCTCGGCGATGGCGTGCGGACGGGCTGTAACGTGGTGACCCATCCCGGTTGCCTGGTCGGACCGGGAGCGCTCGTCTATCCGCAAGTCGCCCTGGGCAAGGGCTACTGGGAAGGCGGGCGAATTGTCAAGCTGCGGCAGACGCTGGAACAGGCGCCGTTGACGTAGAGACCTCAGCAGCGTTCGAGAGACAACGGTCCAGTGTCTATTCGCGATCATCACACGGAGTGTGATGGCTACTCTCTTTCGGCGCGGTTCTACCTGGGCCGCCGCCGATTGTGGGCGATCAGGCCGGCGACGTAGGCCGCTTTGAACCCGGCGTCGATATTGACCACGGTCACGTTGGACGCGCAGCTGTTGAGCATGCCCAGCAGGGCTGCCAAGCCGCCGAAGCTGGCGCCGTAGCCGACGCTGGTCGGCACGGCCACGACGGGGCAATCGACCCAGCCGCCGACGACGCTGGGCAGCGCCCCCTCCATGCCCGCCACTACGACTACGGCATCCACGTTCCGCAGCTTGTCCAGCTGCGCGGGCAGTCGGTGCGGTCCGGCCACGCCGACGTCGTGGATCATGGTGACCTCGATGCCCATCCAGTCCAACGTTTCCCGTGCCTCCTCGGCCACCGGCAGATCGCTCGATCCGGCGGTGACAACCGCAACTCGGCCCGCCGGCGGTGACTCGGCGGCCGTCCCAACGCCCTGCGGCGCGGCAATGCGAAAGGTCTGGGCGGCCGAGTTGTAGCGGCCCTCGGGATAAGTCGCCGCCAGGGCCTGCGCTTTCTCGGCGTTAATCCGCGTCGCCAGGACGGCGATGCCCTCGTCTAGCAGCCGCCGAAAGATCTTGGCGAGCATCTCGACGCTCTTGCCTTCGCCGTAGACGACTTCGGGAAAACCGCAGCGCTGGGCGCGGTCCAGATCGAGGGTGACTTCACCCAAGGGCGCCGACAGCGGAGGCGCGACGGTCCGCACAAACTCGTCCACCGACAACGTTCCGCCCGCCAGTTGCTGTGCCAGACGCTCTAGCTCCGCTTGTTGCATGGCCTCACCGCGTTATACCCAGTCCAAGCCCGAAATCCGCTTCACGCGCTCCTCGTAATCCCCCAGCAAGCCGCCGACGACGTCCCAGCCGTCGCGGCGCCGCACCTCGACGTCCCCTTGCTCGTTGATGCGGACGATCGTGTCGTCCGCAATTCCCACCGCCGCCATGTCTGCGGCGCGGAGTTCGCCCTCGTTGACAATCTGGGCCAACGTTTTTCCGGTGACCTCGACGAACCTCATGTCTGGCAACTCCTGTAACAAGGGGGCGAGCAGCGCTGATCGCGTCGCCTTGCTGGAAACGGCCTGATCGCGAGTCTACAACGGAACCCATGCCGCCGACAAGACGGCGAGCCCACGTTTCCGATCTTTCGGGGTCCGAGAGAACCGCGACTCAAAAGCGGTTTCAGAAGCCCGGCTCTTCGGAAAAGTCGGGGTTCTTCGAATCCAGGACTCGCCGGCGGACCGCCTCGTACAATCCCAGCATCGCATCGACGCCCAGTTCTTCGGCCCGGACGCTGCCTTCCAGGCTCCGTTCGCGCAGGATCGCATCCACGGCGGCCTTGTCCAGCTGCCGTTTGAAGGCACTCAACAACTCGCTCCGCAAGAACTTGCGGCGGTGAAAGAAGATCGACCTGACGAACGAGTGGAAGAGATCCAAGTCCGCGATTCGGGCCCGTTTCTCTGCGTTGGGGAGAATCTGCAGGATGGCCGATTCCACTTTCGGCTGCGGCCAGAAGACCGTCGGCGGCAGCACGCGGATGATCTGCGTATCGCACTGGCTTTGAATCCAAACGCTCAACGCCCCGTAATCCTTGGTGCTCGGCACCGCGGTAATGCGATCCGCCAATTCCTTCTGAATCGTGACGGTCAGCGAGACCGGCAGCAAATCGGTGTTCAGCAAATTGGATAACACCGGCGTGGCGATGTTGTAGGGCAGATTGGCCGCCACCTTCAGCCGCCGACCGGGCTGCTCGCCCAACTTCTCCCGCACGGCGGCCAGCACATCCGGGTGGAAGCGGCTCTTGGTTTTCAGCACGTCCTGCCGCAACATGGTCACGTTCGTGCAGTCGATCAACGCCTCGCTGGCCAGTTGGTACATCTGCGGATCGATCTCGACCGTAACCACCGCGGCCGCCCGCCCCGCCAGGATCGCCGTCAGCGAACCGGTGCCGGTGCCGATCTCCAGAACGACGTCGTCCGGCTCCAATTCAGCCGAGTCGGCCAAGAGCTGCACGAGGTTCAAGTCGATCAAAAAGTTCTGCCCGCGGCGGGTGTTGGGCCGGATGCCGACCTCGCGGAACTTGTCGATCAGAAACGAAGCGGTCTGTCGGGGAGATGTCATGATTCGGTAGTTGGGTCTCGGAAAACATGCCGGAGAAGCGGTCGCGTGCTGCCAGCTTGGGCAGCAGTTTGCTGATTACGATGGGAATTGTCAACCCAAGAGAGCCGTAAGACCTTGCCGAACGACGTCTCCCGCACGTCTGGTTGGGCCGTGTCAGCTTACGATTTCGCGTTCCGGAACTGTCAGGATTTTTGCAGGAAAGGCATGGCACGGAGTTCTTGTGTTGTCGTGCCAACACTGGCGAGTTAGACTGCGGTGTGGTTGAGCGATCTCTGCGCAGCCGACCTTTTTTTGAAAGGAGCGATGACCCATGAGCATTTTGAATCGGCGTGATTTCCTGGGACAGGCAAAGGGGTCGGCCATCGGCCTGGCGGCGGGGTTGACCATCCTGTCCGATCCGCGGTCCGTTTGGGCAACGCCGGCGAACGAGAAGGTGATCCTGGCGATCGTCGGCTGCCGCGGCCGAGGCAACATGCTGGCCACCGGGTTTGCCAGTCGCGGCGACTGCCACTTGGCCTACTTCTGCGACCTGGATCGCAAGATGTACGATACGCGGGCCAAGGGCATCGCCACGTTACAGGGCGGGAAGATGCCTGAGTATGTGGCCGATTTCCGGAAGATGCTGGAAGACCAATCGGTCGACGCCGCCGTGCTCGCCTTGCCTCCGCATTGGCACGCCCTGGCGACGATCTGGTGTTGCCAGGCCGGCAAGGACGTTTACTGCGAGAAGCCGCAGAGCCACAATGGCTGGGAAGGCCGCAAGGCGATCGAGGCGGCGCGAAAATACCATCGCATCGTGCAGATCGGCACGCAAAACCGCTCCGCCCCGTACAACCACGCGGCCCGCGAGTACATCGCGTCGGGTAAGCTCGGCAAGATTCACCTGGTCCGCGTGATCGATCAGAAGGGCGAGCCGAATTTCCCCATGGCGTCTGACAGCGAGCCGCCCCAGGGGTTCGATTGGGACATGTGGAACGGTCCGGCTCCGGAGCACAAATACAACGAGACGCTCCGCGAAAGATGGCGGTACTTCTGGCGTTATTGCGGCGGCGACCTGACCTACGACGGCATCCACCAGGTCGATCTGGCCCGTTGGTTGTGCGGCCTGAAGTACCCCAAGACCGTATTTTCGAACGGCGCACGCTACGATCGCGACGGTGCCGCCGAAACGCCTGACACCCAGCTGGCGGTCCTGGAATTCGACGATCTGATGATGAGCATCGAGCTATCGTTGAATACGCCGTACATGATCAAGGCCGACATGGGCGTGCGCGACGGCGACATCTATCCCTACTGGCCGCAGAACACCGAGCGGATCGACATCTACGGCAGCGAGGGCGTGATGTACGTGGGCCGGATGGGATCGGGATGGCAGGTGTACGTGCGGCAGAAGAACCGCGAGCCGGTGATCCGCGACCAGATGCACGGCCGGTTCCCCGACAACGAACATTTCCAGAACTTCATCGAATGCGTGCGCAGCCGCAAAACGCCCAACGCCGATATTGTGGAGGGCCACCTCAGCCTGCTGTTGGTGCACTACGCGATGATCAGCTACCGTCTGGGGGCCGAAAAACTGACCATCGACCCGAAGACCGAGGAAATCGCCGGCAACGCCCGCGCCATGGAGCTGTTCACGCGAGACTACCGCCGACCGTGGGTGGTGGAAGACAAGGTGTAGCAGAACGGCGCAGCGTCTCCGGCCTTGGTAGTGGCGGGCCATTGCTGACCATGTGCGATTGGATGAGGAATTGCCCCTCGGCGCGCGAGTCTGCCTCTGCCGTTCGCATGACGACGGCAAGTCAAGCGTCCCGTTGACCACGCTTGCCTTGGTAACCAGTCTCGGGAAGGACTGTCGAGGACTTGGACGCTTCCCCAGCCGGGCTCGGATCGCGAAAACGGTAACCCACGCCGCGGACGGTTTCGATCACCTCCGCCGCGTGGCCCAGCTTGCGGCGGATGGCACGGATGTGTACATCGATCGTCCGCTCCAGCACGATCGTGTCCTGGCCCATCGCCGCGTCGATCAGTTCGGCGCGGGAAAACGCGCGGCCGGGCTGGCGGATCAGCGTCTCCAGCAGGCGGAATTCGCTGCGCGTCAGGTGCAACGCCCGGCCCGCAACGGACGCTTGATGCCTGTGACGGTCGACCGTCACGCCGGAGCGGCTGAGGATGCCGGCATCCGAGACGGCTCCGGTGCGGCGGCGCTGGAGCGCTCGGATCCGCTCCAGCAGCAACCGCGTGCTGTAGGGTTTGGTCACGTAGTCGTCGGCGCCGACCGAGAACCCGGCCAGTTGGTCCGCCTCTTCCGTCCTGGCCGTCAACATCAGGACCAAGATCTCGCGGGTGCGGGGATCGCTCCGCAAGCGGCGGCAGACTTCGATCCCATCCATGATCGGCAGCATCAGGTCCAGGACCACGACGTCGGGCGATTTGCGTTGCGCCCGGGTCAGGCCGTCCAGCCCGTCGCAGGCCGAATCCACCTCGTATCCCGCTTGGCGCAAATTGTAGGCCAAGATGTCGCTTAGGTCCCGGTCGTCTTCGATGATCAAAACCTTGGACATGCCTGCTTCGTCATCTCCCTCAGTGGGCGTCTGGTCGCGGCTGGCAACGTCAGGACATGTAAACTCACGGATGGGGTAGAGTCTAGCATATCCTGGAAAGGAAAGCGCGATGCCGACTTGCGACGTTGCGGAAAAAGCAGGAAGATTTGCCCAGGTCTTCGCACCAGAATGCTCCGATGTGACCCAGATGACGACGACTCCGAACGGACCCACCCCCCGCGCGTCCCTGTTCCGGCTGACCGAGCACCAGACCACCGTGCGGCGCGAGATCGGGGCCGGCGTCACGACCTTTATGGTCATGGCGTACATCATCTTTGTGAACCCGGCGATCCTGTCGTTCGCCGGTGTGCCGAGCGGGGAAGGCAAGGGGCCGCCGTTTGCGCAAGTCATGGTCGCCACCTGCTTCGCCGCGGCGCTAATGACATTGCTGATGGGCCTGGTCTCGAACCGTCCCTTCGCCCTGGCTCCCGGCATGGGGCTGAACGCCGTGGTCGCGTACCAGTTGGTGGTCGGGATGGGACTGACGTGGCAGGAGGCGATGGGCGTCGTGTTGGTCGAAGGGATTGCCATCACGGTGTTGGTGCTCGTCGGGCTCCGCGAGGCCGTGATGCAAGCGGTCCCCGCCTCGTTGAAACACGCGATCGCCGTCGGGATCGGCTGCTTCATCTTCTTCATCGGCCTGATCAACGGCGGACTCGTGCGGGTGCCCGTCGAAACGATTGCGGTCGTCGGCGGGGCTGCGACGGGGCAGCCGGCGACGCCGCTGAGCCTGGGGGCGTTGGGCACGGTCAGTGTCTGCGTGACCATCTTTGGCCTGGCGATCACCGTGCTGCTCTTCGCGCGGGGTTGGCAGTCGGCCTTGTTGCTGGGAATGATCCTGACGACCGTCCTGGCAACGGCGCTCAACTGGCTGACCGGCGGAACGAGTCTGGCGGTTGGCGCCACGCTTCCCGATTCGCTGTGGGCGATGCCGGACCTGGGGTTCCTGGCGCTGCCGGGCGTGCAGGGGACGGCCGGGATGCTCGTCAAACTGGGCTTGCTCAGCGGATTGCTGGTCGTGTTTTCGCTGATGCTCACGGATTTTTTCGACACGATGGGGACCATCATCGGCGTGTCGCATCAGATGGGCGATGTCGGTCCGACAGGCCAGGTCGAACGGCTCCGCCCCATGCTGCTGGTCGATTCCCTGGCGGCCGCGGTGGGTGGAGCGGTGGGCGCGTCGTCGGTGACCACGTACGTCGAGAGTGCAGCCGGGGTTGCCGCCGGCGGCCGCACGGGTCTGACCTCGGTTGTGACCGCCGCACTGTTCGCCCTGGCGATGTTCTTCGCGCCCCTGGCGGGCGTGATTCCGCCGCAGGCAACGGCGCCGGCGTTGCTGCTGGTGGGCTTTCTCATGGCCCGCGGCCTGCGGGCGATCGACTGGAGCAGCTTCGCTGAAGGCTTCCCGGCACTGGTGACGATCCTGGTGATGCCGTTGACGTACTCGATCACCAACGGCATCGGCGGTGGCTTTATCAGCTACGTCGCGATCAAGGTCTGCGAAGGCCGCAGCCGGCAGGTCCATCCGCTGCTGTGCTGTACGGCCCTGGCGTTCTTGCTGTATTTCGCGCTGCCCTGGTTGGACGGGCAGTAACGGATGATTCACCCCAGGCGGTTCGGAGGGACAACGCCATGCTGCCAATCAATCGACGACAGTTTGCTGGTTTCGGTTTGTGGGGGCTTGCGGGCGGGGCGCTGGGACTGCCTCGGTGCCTGTTCGCAGCGGACGCCGCAGATGGCTTTGATCCGGATCGTCCGCTGCTGGTCACTGGCCGCAAGCTCCGGGTCCAGCCGGTGTTCATGCACACGACGTTCCAACGGCGTGAGGCGACCAGCTGGCGGTCCTGGAGTGCGATCAGCACACCCGAAGCGGCGGCGGAAGAACGGCAGCGAATCGAGCGCGAACTCGCGACGTTGTCCAAAGAGTGCGACTTTCCGCTGGAGATCTTGCCGTTACAGACGGTCACGACCGCCGACGAAGCGACGAAGGTCCACGCCGTGGACTACGACGTGGTGTTGGTCTATCCGGCGACCGGTTCGCGAAACGTGCTGTTGGCCTGCTTCGCCCCCCCGCCGTCCAAGGACACGCTGATCTTTGCCCGGCACCAGTCAGGACCGCTCTACTACTGGTACGAGGCGCTCAGCACGAGTTTTCTGAAGAAAGGCGACCCTGAGGACTACGCCGAATGCGGCGCTGACAACCACGGCCCGGTGACGGTCAACGATGTGGTGATCGATGACTACGCCGAGGTGCGTTGGCGGCTGCGGGCTCTGTATGCCGTCAAGAACTTTGTCGGCCACCGGATCGTGGCCTTGGGGGGCGCTCAAGGCAAATACGACGCCACGGCTCCGCAGGTCGCCAAGGAGAAATATCGCTTCGAGATCGTGGACGCTTCCTACGACGATCTGGCCAAACGACTGGAGAACCTGCGCGCCGACGCGGAGTTCACGGCCCTGGCGGAGAAATGGACGGACCGGTACTGCGCGATTCCAGGCACCTCGTTGGAGACCGGCCGGCCGTTCGTCGCCGGTTCGTTCGCGCTGTACCGAATCTTCAAGGACTGGATGCGCGAGCACGGCGCCACATCGATCACGATCAACCAGTGCATGGGGACGATCATCCGCATGTCGCAGACGACGGCCTGCTTGACGCTCAGCTGGCTGAACGACGAGGGTTATCTGGCGTTTTGCGAGTCGGATTTTGTGATCATTCCTCCCGGCGTCCTGCTGCACTACATCACGGGGCGTCCCGTCTTTCTGCACAATTCGACGTTTCCGCACGGGGGCCTCGTGACCTGCGCCCACTGCACGGCTCCGCGCCGCCTGGACGGCAAGCGCTATGAACCGGCCAAGATCGTGACGCACTACGAATCCGATTTCGGAGCGGCGCCGAAAGTCGAGATGCCGATCGGCCAGCAAGTGACGTTCCTGGATCCCGAATACGCCACGGGCCGCTGGCTGGGCTTCACGGGCGTGATTCGCGCGAATCCCTTCCACGAGATCTGCCGCACGCAACAGGACGTGGCGATCGACGGGGATTGGAAGAAGCTGATCCGCGAGGCCCGTGATTCGCACTGGATGATGGCCTACGGCAACCATCTGGCCCCCGCGCGGTACGCGGCCCGCAAGCTGGGAATCCGCTGGGTGGATGTGTCGGAGTGAGCCTGGTTGAACTTTCGGGGACAGGCCGGGAAACGTCTTGACGGAGTTGTAGAACCAGCCGCCATCCCCGTGGGGCCGCGGGTGTAGCCCAGCTTGGTCGCCGCGCCCCGCAGCTTGAAGGCCTCGACCATGTGGCCGGTGAAGTCGTCCAGCGCGCGGAACGTCCGCGTCGCCAAATCGCGCATCTTGGTGTCTTGCCAGGAATTCCGGTCCGCTTGAAACGGCGCGGACAGGAACAGCCGCACCTCCGAGACCGGGGCACCGTAGACCGCTCGCTCCGCGAGCGGAATCGCGTCGCGGAGCGACGCGTCGACGTTGGCGGA
>CAYPGE010000282.1:0-12384 GCA_964409865.1 uncultured Pirellulaceae bacterium | reverse complement strand
TGGGCACGCTCTTGCCGCAGGCGGGGCAGTGACCGTCGGACCAGACCATCCAGGAGCGCTCGATGGTGGGGCCGAACATCAGCCCCCACAACTGCTCCTCCGAAAGCTCCAGCCACGGCTGCGCGTGCTGGACCACGAGTTGCCGGAGTTGTGACCCCAAAGGCGAGCCGGATGCATTCACGCGTGCCGTCTCGCGCAACGGGCGGGGATAGAAGATGCTGGACTGTTTGTCGGCGGCGCCCGTTGCGCGGCACGCGGCCAGGGTCAGAACAAGACAGAGCAGCCTCGCAGGCGACATGTTGTGCATCGGTCACTTCTCCCAAATCGCGAACCGCTCCTCGCCGGCGAAGTCGCGGCCCTGTCCTGCGCATGAGATGCGTGCCCAGTGCAGACTCATGCAGTCGGGATCACCGGCGTACCAGGCTAGCAGCACTCGCCCGCCGGTCAACGGCCGGACCGCCGGATGCCCGAAACTCCATTTGCCCATGTCTTCCCAGTACTGTTTGAAGTCGATGTTCTCGCGGCCTTGCGTGATCGCCGCTCGTTCTTCGTGCGTGTAGACCACGAGACGCTCTGCGGCGGGCCAGGTCCGGCCGTTGTCGCGGGAGCACCACAGCGTCATCGTCCCCGGACGGCCGCGGTCCACGACGAAAGCCAGCAGCCGGCCGTCGTCCAGCCGCGCCGGCGCCGCGATCTGGCCGGGGATCGGCGTGGCGCGGACCGGAGACACGTCGACCGTCTCGCCGGTCACCAGGCCGTGCCGCAGATGCACCGTCAGGTCGCGTTTCTCGGCCAGGTGGTGGGTCCAGAACAAGGCCGTGAATTCGCCGGGATTCGCGCCGGGACAGAGCCGCTGGTCCCAGTAGTAGATCTTGTGTTCGGGGTGCTGGGCCACGAGCATCGGCGGCGAGAACGACTCCCCGCCGTCGCGCGAAACCAGCAGCCACGCGGCGTGCCGGCCGGGGCGAGGATCGTCGAACTCTTTGAAGCTCTCCAACGGAACGGCGATCGTGCCGTCGTTCCAGCGCAGAACCGGCCCGGTCAGAGAACAGCCTTTCAGATCGCCCGTCGATAGCTCGCGCCAGGCGCTCCAACTCATGCCGTCATCATGGGACACCGCCAGCAACTGCTTCGATTTGAGAATTCCCTCCGTCAGCGGGTCGAACAGCGGCCGCGCCGGATCGCTGCGGTCAAACCACGTCGAAAACAGCAGCAATCGCCCCGCCTCGATTTCGACGACTTCTGCCGCCGCCAAGGAACCCGGCACGCCGGCCATTTGCGTCTCGAACCGGACGGGCAACAACGCCCACGATTGCCCGCCGTCCGGCGACCGGCACAAGCGGATGGTGCTCGTGGCGGCGTGCTTGCCGGGCCCGTTCTGAAAGCCGCACAGGATCGCCCCCGACCGCAGCGGACACAACGACGTGAAGTACGCGATACGCCCCTCGGGCGACTGCCGGGTGGCGTCGAAAATCAAGCCGTGGTTTTCCAGGGTGAACATGGGGCGAACCACACCTAGTGCGTCGTCCAGACTAAAAAGTGGGGTAAGCTTCCAGCTTGCCATCGACAAATCGCCGCAAGCTGGAAGCTTACGCCACTTGCGCTACCCCAACATTTAGCCTGGACGTTGCACTAGCCAGAGTCATCATCCGTAGGAAGCTCGCGCGGGTTACTCTCTGCTCTTCGCAGCCGGTTGTGACAACACAAGGAGCGATTGGGCTGCTCGCACGCGAACGTCGAGTGCGGGATCGTCCAAACGCAGAACGAGTTTCGCCTGCAGCTCGACGCACCGGCTGTGGCCCACAAACTCGGCGGCCATCGCTCGTACGCTCACCTCGTCCGAGCCGAGGCAGCGTCCCAGGCCGTCACGTCCTGTCGGATGGCCCAGACAGGCCAGCGCACTGACAAGCATGACTCGCGCCGTGGCATCCTGCTCGCTTTCCAGCAGACTCAGCAGCCGTTTCATGTCGGGCCTGCCGCCCAGCAGGGTCAGTGCCCATGCGGCCAGATGGCGAACCGGCAGCTCATCCGACTGCAGCTGCCCGCGGAGGTAAGCCAAACCGGCCGGATCGCCAGACCGCGCCAGGGCCGCCGCCGCCATCAGTCGCAGCGGCGGGTGTTGCGATTGTACCAACGCCGCCCGCAGCAGTTTGCCGTCGCCCGACTCGCCGATCTTGAACAGGCTTTCCGCCGCGTGGACGCGGCCCGTCGATTGCTCGTTGCCCAGGATCTCGAACAGCACGCTCAGCGGACGGCGCTCGCCGGCTCGCACCAATTCCCGCGCGAGCCCGCAGCGCCGTTGATCGTCCCGCTCCTGCGGCAGCCGATCCCGCAACGCCGCGACGACCTCGTCTCCGTGGCCGGCCAGCGTCAAGGCCTCGGCGGCGTGCATCGACGGCCAGAATTCGTCGGACGCGAGCCCCTTGCGGAGTGTGGCCAAACATCGCTCGTGAAGCTCCGGCGCGAGTTGCACCGGCTCCTGGCGTTTGGCCTCTTCGGCCCGCAAGACGCATACACACGTGAAGTTCAGCGCCAAGGCGGCGACCAGCAGAAGCATCGGATTCGGTTTCATGGGTTCCTCGCAGAGGGGTAGGCTCAGACGTACAGAATTCAAAATTGGCGGGGTACACGCTTCGACCGTGGCAAGGACCAAACGCCGTCAATCTTGAATTCTGTACGTCTGAGCGCGGTTGGTTGCGGGCGCGAGCCCGCGCTAAAGTTTCAGTTCGTACGATGCGCGTCACGCGCGCATCTTGGCCCGGCGAGCGGGGTGGCGTCAGCCCCCCGGTTTCCGGCAAGTCGCCCGGACTCACAACCGGGGGGCTGACGCCGCCCCGCTCGCCTATTGGGTTGCGGGCGCGAGCCCGCGTCAAGGGAAACGCTTACGGCACCCACTCCGGCAACCGTTGGCCCAGCCGTTGCACGAACGCCCGGAATTCCTCGTCGGTCGAACCAGCATAGGGCGGCAACAGGCGGAGCGGAAACTCGGGGTCGTGCATTTTCGCGAACATCTTGTCGTAGGCCGGGTCGATCCGGCCCGCGGCGATGGTCTCAAACAGCGTCCGCAGGACAAGGCTGACCTCCCGCTGGATCAACGCCAGCGCCGCGACGTCGCGGCGTTTTCCGGCATCCAGCAAGGCGTGCAGCTTCGGCCAGTTCATGATCAGCGAAGCCAGAATGCCGCATTCGCCCAGCAGCGAGCCGTGCGCGTAGCCCGTTTCCGACAGGAAGTGCTGCAGCTGCGGGGCGTCGTACAGCAGGCTCTGAATGTGCGTCAACGAATCGCCCGTGTTCTTCGTCGCCACCAGGTTCGGATGTGCGTCTGCGATACGTCCGTATTCCTGGCCCGTCACGATCCGCTTGGCGCGCGGCAAGTTGTAGTGCAGGAACTGGCAATCGGGGAACGAGCCGCAAACCGAGTCGAAGAAGCAGAAGAGTTCACGGTCGTTCAGCGCGCCCCAACTGGGCAGCGAGATCTGAAACTGCCGCACCCCATCCTCGCGGCAGCGCTGAATCCGCTCCAAGATCGTCCCCAGCGACAAGCTGATCACGCCCACCATCGGCTCGGCTCCGGCCCGGCGCATCTCGTCGCAGAAAGCCGCCACAACCTGATCGAACTGCCGGTCGGTCACGGCGTAGCCTTCGCCCGCAGTGCCAAAGACGTACACATGCCTGGTTCCCGCCGACAGCGTCGTCCGTACGGTGCGCCGGAAGATCGCCTCGGCAAAACGGCCCTCCTCATCCCACGGCACACAGCACGTCCCCAGGATGCAACTTGGATAACGCTTCATGGCTCGACGCTCACTTTCTTGCCGCGGCGAGCGGTGGGCGTAAGCCCACTGGTATTGCCGAGGCTGGCCTGCCAGCAGCAAAACAACCGGCGGGCTAACGCCCGCCGCTCGCCGGAGAACGACTCATGACAATCGCCCGGACGCTTCAATCGGCCAGACGTCGACGACGCGCCCGTCCTCGTGGACTACCATCTCACGGTACAGGTTGCACGTGGTGCAGGCATGGCTGGGGATCAGGTGCAGCACCTGACCGATGGGCCAATCCGGTGCATTGCGGACGACCGTATGTTCCTCGGCCAGGAAGAACGGGATTTCCACGTCGGGGAAATCGCGGATGGCCGGCACCCCGAACTCGCTGCCCGCCCCTTTCACACCCAGATCCAGCACGGCCTTGTCAGGGCCGGGGCGGCTGATGACGCTGACCAGGACCGACAAGGCGATCTCAAACTCGGGTACCAGCCGGTGGTACTGCCGGTCCATCGTGGCGTAGGTGCCGGCCTGGACCTCGTCGACGCCGGCCATCGTGCCCGTGCTGTCGTAGGTCGCGCTGGAACAACCACTCAGGCAACCGACGGGGACGCCCGCCGCTTCGAGCATCCGGCGCGTGTCGATCGCCTGTTGCATGGCCGCCTTGGCTCGTTCGGTCCGTTCAGCCCGATCCGGCACGTTCACCAAGTGCCCTTCAAACGCCTGCAACCCGGCGAAACGGACCCCCGGCAACTGGGCCACGCGCTGCGCCAGTTCCACCGCCGGTTCGCCGGGCGCCACGCCGCAACGGCCCATGCCGATATCGACCTCGACCAGCAGATCGACGACGGCTCCGGCGGCCGTGGCGGCGTTCGAGATCGCGATCGCCTGGTCCCCGTGATCGATGGCGACGCCGATCCGGGCCCGTAGAGCAAGCCGAGCGAGCCGCGCCAGCTTGGCATCGCCGACGACCTGGTTGGCGATCAGCACGTCCGGGAAGCCGTGTTCGACCAGCGCTTCCGCCTCGCCCAACTTGGCACACGTCATGCCGACGGCCCCGGCCGCCAGTTGCCGCCTGGCGAGCGTCACGCACTTGTGGTTCTTGAAGTGGGGACGCAGCTTCGCGGGGCGGTCCTGAAAAAAGGTCGCCATCCGGGCCAGATTGCGGTCGCTCGCGGCGCGGTCCAGCAGCAGCGTGGGCGTGTCGAGTTCGCATACCGGCCGGCCAATGCGCGGATCCGGTGGGGCGATGCAGTCTACTCCGGCCATGGCGTCTTCTCCGTCGCCAGCGAATACAGCACGGCTTTCGAGTTGGTGTATTCGTGTACCGTTTCGTCGAAACCCAGCTCGGCCCCGATGCCGCTCAGCTTGTAGCCGAACACCGGGACGTTCGGCCGCAGGGCTCCGCCGCCGTTGACGGCGATCCGTCCGGCCCGCAGCCGCCGCGCCACCCGCAGGGCCCGCCCGCCGTCGGCCGTCCAGAGATTGGCCATCAGACCGAACTCGCAATCGTTGGCCAGCCGCACTGCGTCGTCTTCGTCGCGGAAGGTCAGCACGCTCAGCACCGGGCCGAACACTTCTTCGCGGGCGATCGTCATCGACGGCGTGACGCGATCGAAGATGGTCGGCGGAAAGAAGCAGTTTTCCGCGGCTTCGGGCAACGGCCGAGTCAGCACGCAGCGGGCGCCTTCCTGCTGGGCCTGCTCGACAAAACGCCGCACATTCGCGCAGTGCAGCGGCGTGGCGAGGCAGCCCAGGTGATTGCTCGGGTCGGTCGGGTCCCCTTGCCTCAGTGTTTTCACCTTGGCGACGATGCGTTCCAGCAGTTCGTCGTGCTGGCTCTCGTGGACCAGCAGTCGCGAGCCGGCGACGCAGACCTGCCCCAGGTTAAAGAAGATGCCCGTGATCACCCCGTTGACGACGGGTTCCAGCGGCGCGTCCGGAAAGACGACGCTCGGCGTCTTGCCGCCCAGTTCCAGCATCACGCTCTTCATCCCGACTTTGGCCGCTTCCAACATCTGCACGCCGGTTTGATGACGGCCGGTGAAGGTGATCTTGTCGATCCCCGGATGCCGGACGAGCGCCGCCCCGGTCTCGGCGCCCGTCCCGTGGACGACGTTCAGCACGCCCGGCGGCAAGCCGACTTCGTGAGCCAGTTCCGCCAGCATCAGGGCGGACAGCGGCGAGACCTCGGACGGCTTCAGCACCACCGTGTTCCCGCAGGCCAGGATCGGTGCCAGCTTGATCGCCGCGTTGGTGAGCGGGAAGTTCCAAGGCACGATGGCGGCAACCGCGCCCAGCGGTTCCCGGAACTGGAGCGTGACGTTGTCCGGCAACGTCCCGTAACACTTGCCCGCAATCTTGTCGGCCAGCCCGGCGTAGCTTTCGAACAGGTCGGCCGCGCAGGGCACGTCAAAGCCGCGCGTGTCCCGGATCGGCTTACCGATGTTCAACGTGTCGGTCATCGCCAGGCCTTCCAGCCGGCCGCGAATCCGTTCCGCCAGTTGATACAGCATCCGGCCGCGGACCAGCGGATCCAACCGCGGCCACGGCCCCTCATCAAACGCCCGCCGGGCCGCGCGCACCGCGCGGTCGACGTCCGTTGCGTCGGCCACCGCGACGTCGTCTAACCGCTCTCCCGTCGCCGGGTTCGTCACGGTCCAAGTCCGCCCGGCGGCGCCGCCGGTCCAAGTACCGTCGATATACAGTTGCTTCATCGATCTGCCTCCCAGTTGTAGCCCGCCGGACTCCGGCGGGACGGATCGGGGACTGACTCGCTTCATGCATCCTACGGACGAAAACTCTACGCGACGTCTTGGACTGCGCCAAGAAGTCGAGCCCCGTGTGGGCAGTCGGGTTCATCGGAAACAGAAATCCCCACGGATGGCATGGCGATACCACGGATAGAAAAAAGGGGCGGTCTCCTATCCGTGGTATTGCCATGCCATCCGTGGGGCCTTCCGGCCTTCGAATACCCATCCTCTCCCCTCCGCATCGACAATCCGTTTTCGGTCTTTCGCCCGGAAGAGCCTGACGGATCTGGATGAAAACAAATCCTACTTGATTGACAACGCTTCCGGCAAGGCGTTAGATGTCAGCTTCCAGGTTCCTTGGTTCGGGCGCAATCAGAAAGACAGACGATGAGATCCACGCTGACATTCGTTACGGTCCTGATTCTGAGTCGGTTCACCCCGCTGCAGGCCGCGGAGCCGGACGGGCCGATCGACATCGGTTCGCGGCGCGAGCTGTTTGTGGACGGCTATCTGATCGAATCACTCCGCGACGCCCGGCGACAGCTGCACCATCCGGCGCCGCAGAACGTGGCCATCGTCCACGATGCGCCGTGGGAAGGTGCGGGCAGCGCCTATCACAGCGTGATTCGCGACGGCGATCTTTACCGGCTGTACTACCGCGGTTCGGCGCTGGGCGTGGAGAACGGCCGGCTGAAGGTCGGGGGCCAAGTCTACTGTTACGCGGAGAGCCGCGACGGCATCACGTTCACCAAGCCGGAGTTGGGGCTGCACGAGTACCACGGATCGAAGCAGAACAACATCATCTTGACCGGGCTCGGCACGCATAACTTCGCTCCGTTTCTGGACACGCGCGCCGACTGTCCGGCCGAGTCGCGGTACAAGGCCCTGGCGGGGACGGCGGAGGAGGGCGGGTTGTTCGCGTTTCAATCCGCGGACGGCGTCCACTGGTCGCTGATGCAGCAGAATCCGGTGCTTACCGAAGGCGCGTTCGATTCACAGAATCTGGCCTTCTGGGACGCGACGGCCGGCGTGTACCGGGCCTACTTTCGCACGTTCACGGAGGGCGTGACCACTGGCAAAGTGTGGAAGCCGGGCGGCTATCGGGCCATCCGCACGGCGACTTCCCGCGACTTTCGGAGGTGGGAGAACGAAGCCGATCTGACGTACGAGGACTCGCCCGTCGAGCACCTGTACACCAACCAGGTCGCGCCGTACTTTCGCGCCCCACACGTGCTGATCGGCTTCCCGACACGGTACATCGAACGCGGCTGGTCGGATTCCATGCGGGCCCTGCCGGAACTCGAATTCCGCGAGCAACGGGCGGCGGCGCACCTGCGGTACGGCACCGCGTTGACCGAAGGGCTGCTGATGGCCAGCCGCAACGGAGTTCACTTCGAGCGCTGGAACGAGGCCTTTCTGCCTCCCGGCCCCGAACGCCCGGAGACGTGGCTGTACGGACACCAGTACATCGCCTGGCACGCCGTCGAGACGAAGTCCGCGCTGCCCGGAGCGGCGAACGAACTGTCGCTGTATGCCAGCGAAGGATCCTGGCACGGGAAGGGCAACTCGCTGCGCCGCTACACGCTGCGGCTGGACGGCTTCGTTTCCGTCCGCGCGCCGTGGAAAGGGGGCGAAGTGGTGACGCGCCCGCTGCGATTCGAGGGCTCGCGGCTGCTGATCAACTTCGCCACCAGTGCCGCCGGCGGACTGCGCGTCGAACTCCAGGACGCGGACTCCAAGCCGATCCCCGGCTTTACGCTCGCTGATTGCTCCGAACATTTCGGCGACAGCATCAAGCGGGCCGTGACCTGGAAGCACGGCCCCGACGTCAGCCGATTGGCCGGACAACCGGTCCGCGTGCGATTCGTGCTGCGCGACGCCGACCTGTATTCGCTGCAGTTCGCAGGTTCGTAGCACCCCCGGCGATGTCGCGCCATCGATGCGAATATCATCATTGCCCATCATGCCGACCACCTCCAACCTGAGGCCAACAAACGCATGCCACTGTCCCACTACATGGCCGGCCTGATCGCTGTCGCGTCGCTGATTTCGGCTTCGGCCGATCGGGTCGGCGGTGCGGAGACCGCCCGGCCGAACGTGCTGCTGATCGCCGTCGACGACCTGAACCCGATGCTCGGATGCTACGGCCAGCCAATCGTCCAGTCGCCCAATCTCGACCGCTTGGCGGCCGAGGGCCTGTTGTTCCGCCGTGCGTATTGCCAGGTCGCGCTGTGCATGCCGTCCCGCTCCAGCCTGTTTTCCGGGTACCGGCCGGAAACGCTGCAGAACAAGGCCCGGCCGCTGACAGGCAACGCGCCGCCGGGAACCGTCACGCTGCCGCGGCTGTTCCGCGACAACGGCTACACGACCGTCTCCGTCGGCAAGATATATCACTACAACAACGACGACCCGGACGGCTGGGTCCGCCGGCACACCGACACGTTCGTTTCCGAAGGCGCGTGGTGCGACGGCTACTGCTCGGGATATCAGTTGCCGGCCAACCGGGCCACGGTCGAGAGCTATCTTCGCGGCAAGCGATTCAAGGACGGCTCGCCCGCGTCCGCCATCACCGAAATCACGGACACGCCGGATGAGGAGACGCCGGACGGAATCATCGCCCAACGCGCCGTCGAGGAGTTGCGGAAGCTGCAGCAGGCGGGCGCGCCGTTCTTGCTGGCGGCCGGCTTCTACCGTCCGCACATGCCGCTGACAGCGCCCAAGAAATACTGGGATCTGTACGACCGCGTCCAGTTCGCGCTGCCCGCCAATTTCCGTCAAGCCGACGACGGCATTCCCCGCGACGATTGGAATGAAGTCCGTCGCTACGGCGATTGCCCGCTGAGCGGTCCGATGCCGAAGGACAAGGCCCGCGAGATCATTCACGGTTACCACGCCAGCATCACGTTCGTGGATGCCCAAATCGGCAAGGTGCTGGACGAACTCCGTCGCCTGGACCTCGACCGGAACACCATCGTCCTCGTCTGGTCCGACAACGGCTGGCAACTGGGCCAGCACGGCCGCTGGAGCAAGCCGAACAATTCCGAAGCCTGTGCGCGGATCGCGCTGATGATTTCCCTGCCGGGCGGCCCGCGCCACCAGCAGACGGACGCGCTGGTGGAGTTGATCGACATCTATCCCACGCTGGCCGAACTGTGCCGGTTAACTCCGCCCGACTACCTGGAAGGCACGAGTTTCGTGCCCTTGCTTGCTGCGCCCGGCCGGCCTTGGAAGACGGCCGCGTTTACTTGCCTGCTCGACTACACGACCCGCAGCATCCGCACCGGCCGCTACCGATTCATCGAGCGCTCGTCAGGGCAGAACGAGTTGTACGATTACGAGAACGACCTGGCCGAGGACCGCAATCTGGCGAACGCCCCGGCCTCGCAGGCCGTGGTGGAAGAACTGCAAGCGGCCCTCCGCGCCGGCTGGCGTCAGGCCGTGCCCCCCGGCGGCCTGGGCCGGGAACTCTCCAAGTGACCGCTCCCAAAGTTGGATGTCTTGCGAACCAAGCCGGTCGAACATGTCATGAATGGAGAGCAGGGCGCATGAACGAACTCACACCGCGTTTCTGGGAGGTCTTTTTCGAGGTCTTCGAGGCCTTGCCCCGGCAGGGTCCGGGCAACCGGGCCTGTACCGCACGGGCCCTCAGTCTGTGCAGCGGCCTGCCGCCGTCGCCGGCGGTGCTGGACCTGGGTTGCGGCGCCGGCGGCCAGACACTGCACCTCGCCGAACTCACGTCCGGCCCCATCGTGGCGATCGACAGCCCTGCCCCGTTCATCGAGCGGCTCCAGGCGACCCTTGCCGAGCGTGGACTTGCGAAACGAGTCCGAGCGCTGGTCGCAGATATGGCTCAGCCGGCGCAGCTACCGAACAATCTGGACCTCATCTGGTCCGAAGGCGCGCTGTACAACGTGGGCCTGGAGAACGCCCTGCGGATCTGCTACGGCTTGCTGCGTCCCGGCGGCCGGCTTGCCTTTACCGATGCGGTTTGGCGCAAGGAGAACCCGCCCCCGGAGATCAAGGCGAGCTTTGACCAGGACTACCCGGCCATGGGCCGCGTGGACGATGTCCTGGCTGCGATCGGGCAAAGCGGCTTCGAACTGCTGGGCCATTTCACCTTGCCGGACGAGGCCTGGTGGGATGACTTCTACACGCCGATGAAGCGGCGCATCGAAACGCTGCGCAGGAAGTACGCCCAAGACCAGGAAGCCCTGGCGTTCGTCGAACAGCTCGCGCAGGAGCCCGAGCTGCATCAGCGGTATTCGGATTACTACGCCTACGAGTTTTTCGTCGTGCGCCGCCCGGCGGATGGAAAGCCTTTCGGCTGAGTCCCGGCCAAGCCGCAGAGATCCTGGAAGCGGATCGACCCGGAGATCCTCAGCCCTTGACGCGGACCGCCCAGCGAAGAACAGCGTGCTGGCCTGCAGGAACTCTCGCTTGGTATTCAGGGGGGCCTTGTCAGTTGAAGTCCAGATCCTGATCGTGGCGACTCAATCCGTCACTCGCTGCACTTTGGCTTTTGGGCTCGGCTTGGAAGGGCCAGCTCGCTCGGCTGCCGGATCGTTCGGCTTTGGGTCAAACGGGTCAAACGGCCGGGGAATCGTGTCGCCGAGGTCGTTTTCCCCGGCCTGAACCACGATCTTTGGCCCTGTGAAGTGCTCATAGTGATACTCGGGAAAGAAAGCGGGACAGGTTCGCTTATTGGGGTCAATCAGCCGCAGCACGAGGGCGGGGGGAGGGCATCCGCCACTGCCTTCGGCGCGGCCAGCCATACGGCAGGGAGCGACGGGTGGAGAGAACCGCGAGTCAGTTGGGGTTGGAGTCAACCCTCCGCGCGCCCGACCGGGCGCGAAAGACCCTTCGGCCAGAAACTGCCGAAACATAGGCGAACCTGTCCCGCTTTCTTCTCGGCCTTGCGAGGCGTACGGAATTCGAGCACCTCTACGGCGGCCGGAACGATCCTGGTAGACTGTACGGATCCTTTCGCCTGCGGCCGATGAAGGACTGACGGTCCGTTTTGGATGAACGCACGAACAAGACCTGTTGTAACAGAAACCACACCATGCTGAGTCTGTTAGTTTGAGAAAGGAGAGTCACCATGTACCGCGTGAGACCACCTTGGAGACCGATCGCTTGTTTTCTTGTCGTGGCATTTCTTGGCATCGGCTCTGGTGCCAAGTCGTCCGGGCAGGAACTGCTGACCGCAGCGGGCAAACCGGCGGAAGGGCCGCTGGACGTCTTTCTGGGCGAGCCCTCCTGCGACATGCAGGTCGTTTTCGAGAGCGGAGGCCCCGTCCGCGAGCCGTACTTGGCGATTGCGGTCGACGGGACGCTGCTGGCGGTGCGCAACAACAAGCAGCAGCTTCGGCGCAGCGAGGACGGTGGCCGGACTTGGGGTGAAATCATCGGCGTGTCCATCACCCATTCGGACAGCAACATGATTGTCGATGAAAACACCGGGGATGTGATGTCGGTGCGGATGTGGGACGGCGTTGACCGGGTGTTTCGAAGCCGGGATCACGGCAAGACCTGGACGGAAGAGAAGATCACGGTCAAGCCCAACGAGTTGATGAGACAGTACGATAAAACGGGTGCAAAAAAACGCGTGACGAAGGGCGAGCAGGACACGACCGGCACGTACTTCCTGCACGCCAATGCCAGCGAAGCGGGCGTCACGCTCCGGCATGGAAAGCACCGGGGGCGGCTGTTGGTGACGGCCACCTTCCGGCCGCACGCCAAAGCTCATCCGTCCGATCGGGAGCCCGCCGATGCCATCTTCAGTTGCGCCATTTTCAGTGACGATCATGGGTGCATGTGGCAGGTCAGCGACTTCTTTCCGGAAGGCTACACCGAGGAGGCAGCGTTGGTGGAAC